>NZ_BAFB01000191.1 GCF_000248075.1 Gordonia otitidis NBRC 100426
GAGATCCTGCTGCAGATCCTGGTTCCCTTCATCGGGGGCCAGCTCTGCAGGCCGCTGGTGACGCCATTTCTCAAGCGGTACGCCGAGCCGACGAAGTTCGTCGACCGGGCGTCGATCGTGCTCGTCGTCTACGCAGCGTTCAGCGAAGGCGTGCGCAACGGGATCTGGTCGATCGTCAGCGCGTGGCAGGTCGTCGCCGTCGCGGTGATCGCCACCGTGTTGGTCATCGTGATGCTCGCACTCACCTGGTGGAGTGCGCGGCGACTGGGATTCAACCGCGCCGACGCGATTGCGATCCAATTCTGCGGAACCAAGAAGAGTCTCGCCACCGGTCTGCCGATGGCGACGGTCTTGTTCGGCGGGTCAGTCGTCGGGCTGATCGTGTTGCCGCTGATGATCTTTCATCAGATCCAGCTCATCCTCTGTTCCTGGCTGGCCACCCGCTACAGTCGCACCCACGACGCCGTCGACGCCGCCTGACGCCTGCGCGACGCGTCGCCGCCGAACGTAGAACATGACGAGCACGTAGATCACCGCACAGCAGACCAGCGCGATCACCACGTAGAGCAGGATCGTCGCGCCGAGAACAGCGCCCGCGAAGTAGCCGACGAGCAGCACCGCAGTCACCCAGCTGACCGCTCCGACGATGTCGGCGACACCGAACTTCGCGAACCGCATCCCGCTCATTCCCGCGACCCGGGGCATCAGCGTGCGGAGATACCCCACCCAGCGACTCGCCGCGACCATCACCATGCCCGACTCGTCGAGGCGGATGCGGGTCTGTTCCCACCGCTGCTCGCCGAATCGCCGCCCGAGCGACGATTCCATGAGGCGCGGTCCGCCGATTCGTCCGAACGAGAAGCCGACCGCATCGCCTGCGATCGCGCACACGCACGCCACCACGATCAAGACGCCGATGTTGGTGTCGCCGACAGCTGCCGCCACCCCTGACGCCAACAGCAACGCCTCACTGGGCATGATCAGCCCCGCGAAGACGACCGCGGTCTCTGAGAACACGACGCCACCGGCAATGAGATAGACCGCCCACACCGGGACCGATCTGATCAAATCGATCAGCCAGTCGGCGATGGAATGCACCTGCCCGAGGTTAGTTCAGCCCGGGATTCCACGCCGCAGAGGAGACCCGGTCGTCGCGGTGCCGAGCTCGCCGATGTCTCCGCGAGATGCCGCCCGAACTTGTCGGTGGGGTCGGCTAGTGTAGAACACATATTCGATCCAGGTGGTAGTGGTGGAGATGACAGGCTGTCATCTCGCAAGACATCGGTGACAGTTCTGCATCAGGCCATAGGTGACAGAGTGAGGGGTCTTGGTGGTGACACTTCTTCATTTGGTTTCCGCCACGCACCGCTATGTGCCTTGCGTTGCGTGGCGCGGTTGCCTATGAGGGGGGCCTGACGCAGGTGCTCAACTGACCGCGCCTGCGACGGTTCAGCAGCACCCCGTGATGGCGCTGAGAACGCTGCGCAGCGCTTCCAACGACTCTGGCCGGGCACGGTAGTAGACGGGTGATAGAGCTGCAGCCTTGTTGATCGCGCTGATCGTGGAGGGGGTCAAATCGATTCTCGGAACAGCCTGGGCGGCGATCCGCGCGGTAGCCGCCTGAACTTTCTTCGAGGAGTCGGTACTATCGCTCTCCGACGGACTCATGTCGCCCCCTTCAGTAGCCCTCCTGACTAGCCTACTGGGCAGTTCCGCCACACCCGGAGATTATGTGCGCCGCTGGCGATGCTTGCCACGCCTGCCTCGTCGGTGAGGTCGATTCTGGTGGCACCGATCCGCTCGCAGAGAGTCTCGACGTCGGGACAGCCGTCCCAGATCAGGTAGTAGCACTCGTCAGGGGTGGTGGTGTGACGGGTCAGATGTGTCATCGCGACACCGATCTGCCAGATCTCTGAGGGGCCGGGCTCGCCGAAGTCAGGGATGTGCGCCTCACTTTCCTTCTGACCTATGACCGGGGCCGACAGAACGCAAACGGCTCGATGCGGACTGGCAGTCTCTGTATCGTCGATCGAGGTTTCGCAGCGTTAGCCGACTGCGTGTCAGCCTGCCCCATGTTTTCTCAGGCGATCGGAGGGTTGTCGATCAATGACTGCTGCAGCGCGCTTCTGGGCAGTTGATCTGCACGTTCACACGCCCGGTTCTAGCGACGCCAAGGACGAGCATTACGGCACGCCCGGAGACATTGTCGAGGCCGCGCTTGCCGCCGGCCTTGACGCTATCGCCATCACAGACCACAACACGGTCTCCTGGTGTAGTCACATCGCCGACGCAGCGGTCGGCACTCCACTCGTCGTCCTGCCCGGGGTCGAGATCAGCACCAACGAGGGCCATCTGCTCGCCATCTGGGAGCAAGGAACTGACCCGGCGCTGATCGAAGAGGTCCTGGTGAAGCTCAACATCGGCCAAGCAGACCGCGGCAAATTGGACATCAGCGCCAACGCTGGCTTCGCCGACGCCGCGACGAAGATCGCAGCCTCCGGTGGGTTGGCCATACCTGCCCACATCGAGAAGGACAAAGGGCTGATGCGGTTGACGGTTCCGGCTCACGTCAGGGAGATCTTGCTGCACGACGACGTCTGCGCCGTTGAGATCGTTCACCTCGACACCGCAGACGACGTCCGTAACAAACTCGGCGAGCAACGAAACATGGCCTTCGTCCGCGGATCGGACACCTGGGACAAGGACGAAAGCCATCATGCGCTGTCCGGAATCGGTGCGCGCCGCACCTGGATAAAGGCCAGCCGCCCGGATCTGATTGGACTCCGCCACGCGCTCGCCGACCCGCAGTTGCGCGTCTTGCTGCAGCAGCCAGCTCCGACCACCTACACCCGCATCGAAGACATTGAGTTCCTGGGTGGATTCCTCGGCGGCGAACGCATCCGCTTCTCGCCAGACTTAAATTGCCTTCTTGGCGGCACGGGGGCGGGCAAGTCTTTGGTACTGGAGGCGATTCGATTCGTTCTGAGCCAGCAGGTCGACGCCATCGCTTTTCCTCACATTCGAACCGAGATCGACTCGCGGATGGACAAGGCGCTGATGAACAACAGCACGGTCGTCGTGCATGTCGCCGGCGACGGCGTGCGATACCGGATGGAGCGGACGTACAACGCCGGCGGATCGCCAGCTGCCCGCGTCCTGCAACAGACCGGAAGCGACTGGGCTGAAATCAACGACGACCCCGCCCTCATCTGCCCGATCGCGGCGTTCTCGCAAGGAGAGATCCTCGAGTACTCCCGAGAGCCGGTTGGTCGCATGGCCCTGGTTGACGCGTCGATCGACCTGGAGGCGGTCAACGCCTCCATCGAAGCCGCGATCGGGGGCCTGCGGGTCAACGCCGGAAAACTGATCGCGGCTCGGCAACGCGTCCAGCGATTAGAATCCGAGACCGCTGGCGGGGCGGAACTTGGCGAACAAGTTCGCCAACTCGAGGAACTGTTCAAAACCGAGACGGTGAAGGAGCAGTCGGGGTGGACCGCAGAGCAGACCAGCTTGCACGGCACACGGAACGACCTCGCCGACCTCGACGCGCCCGCGTTCAATCTGCCCGAAGCCGAATTGCACGAGTCAGTGGGCGAGAACGCTGGCTTGTTCCTCGAAGCCAATGCCGTGCTGGCACTTCTACGCGAACGCCTCGACACGGGACGCACGCAGATTCTCGAAGCGATCGCCGAGGCTGCGAAGGCCATGGCGCGCATTGAGGGTCAGTGGAGAACGCGGTTCGACGAGTTCAAGATCCGCCTCGATGAAGAACTCGACAAGATTGATCCGGAAGCATCTCTTACGGCTTTGCGCGCGAGCCTCGAACAGTTGCAGTCCAAACTCACTCAACTCCAGGCTGCCAGGGCCGCGCTTGAACATCGCGCTCGGCCCGATCTGGCTCGACTGGAGCAGGAAAGACATGACCTCACCGACGCCCTTCACGCTGCGCGACGCACACGGCGGGACATGCGCCGGGCGCGGGTCATAGACCTCAACGCGAAGGCGGCTGGCTTCGTCAAGCTCGACGTTCCCAACCAAGGGGACCAGTCTGAGTTTCGCCGTGCGCTCGACCTGATCAAGGTGGGCTCACGGGTCAGGGAGGACTTCCTGAATGAACTCGCGCTTCGGACGCATCCGCTGAGGTTCGTCCGCTCAATGTGGTCGCATAACCTCGCCGAACTCGTAGATATCGATCATGGAATCGACATGGCGAGTCTCGCCAAGCTGCTCACGAACATCGACGAACGCAATTTGTGGGAGGACCTACTGAATCTGCAGGCCATCGACCGTCCCGATGTCCTCACCATCAAGTTCAAGAAGCCCGGCGACCAAACCTACACGGCGATCGAACAACTCGCTCATGGCCAGCGATGCACGGCCATCCTGGTCATTTTGCTCGCCGACGGTGACACACCGGTGCTCGTCGATCAACCAGAGGATGCGCTGCACGCCCCGTGGATCGAGGAGTACCTCGTCGATCGTCTACGTTCGCTGCGCAGCAGCCGCCAATATCTGTTTGCCACCCGCAGTCCGGGCATAGTCGTGAGCGGCGATGCGGAGCAGATCGTGACGATGAAAGCAACCGCCGGACATGGCCAGATCGAAGCGGTGGGTTCACTCGAGCGGTACGAACTTAACGCCTTGGCGTTGGAACACCTTGAGGGAGGCCGGGTCCCATTCAGTAGACGTACGTTGAAGTTGAAAGTGTCCGTCGACCCACCAACGCCCTAAAGCGACCGTGCCCCGTCGAACTCGACCGGTTGCACCACGTCGATGCGTTCGATCCCGTGATTCCGGCACACTTTCGTCACTGGTGACGAAACATATTGCAGTGCAAAGCAATTCGCCGATAACTTATCTTATGTCAAGTAAGCCCCTGCATATTGCATCAGATGCAACACGTGGCCTGAGATCCGTCATTTGGATGTCAGTTGGCGACCTGGGGATTCGTCACTCGTGTCAGTAGCGCTCGTCACCGGAGTCATCTACCCGTGCGTATCTCGAGCGCGCACCGCCACCCTGACTCTCGATCTGTAGATCAGCGGATGCCTTCGGCCGCCAGGCCCTCGCGCTGCTGGGTGGCGTCGATGCTGAATGCGCCGCCGTGGATCAGCTCACCGAGGCCACTACCGAGGCATTCCAGCAGTACCCCGACTACGCGGTGATCACCAGTTTTCCTGGCCTGGCTGACCTCTCCGGCGCTCGGGTGCTCGGCGAGATCGGCGACGACCGCGAGCGGTTCACCGACGCCCGTTCGCTGAAGGACCTACGCCGGTTCTGTGCTGATCACGCGGGCCTCCGGGCGCAGCATCTCGATTACCCGCCGCGTGGTGAAGAACAACCGACTCAACGCTGCAGGATTCCTTTGGGCGTTCGCCGCGATGGCGAAAGCCGGCGCACCCCAAGACCATTAACGCCGAGGACGCGACCGCGGCGATCGGCACGCCGCTGCGCTTCGGCACCTCTTCGACCGCTTGCTCGGGCAGCTCCACTACTGCTTGCAAACCGGTCAGCACTACGACCCGATCAAGGCGTTCGGGCCCGCTCAGGACGCGTCCTTCGAGATCGCGGCTTGACCTCTTGGTGTGATCGGAGGTCTTCTTCGGCGCGTTCAAGACCGATATCGACGCCGAACTCGCCCAGCTCGGCCCGACCGGGTACCGGCCCTTGTGGGTGCGCGACACCCTGTTCTGAGTCAGCAGCACGGCGCCTCGCCGGCCGGGTCGATGAGCGCCTCGGCCAGTGGGCGTGCGAGCTGGGTGTAGGCGTCGGCGACCGGTAGCACGGTCATCCCAGGATGCTCGGATCGCCACTGCTCGGCGGCGTCGGGAGTGGCCAGGAACATCTGCGGATTGCAGCAGGTGGCGCGGACCTGCCCGCCCCGGATCCCGGCGGGGTCGACGAAGGCCACCATCGCGGCGGCCGGTTGCAGGTCGGTGACTCCCGTGACTGGATCGACGGTCAATCGCACGGCGCTGACGGTAACCGGGCACTCGGATTCGACGTGTGCGCTCGCCCCGATCACGGCGGGGAAGACGAGCGTGTCGGGCGCACACCAGGTGTAGAGCTGATGGCCTGCGACGGTGAATCGGTGCGGGGTCGGATTCAGGGTCAATCCCCACCCGAGGACCCGGCCCTGCTCGTCGTATTCGATGTCGGCGCCGATCGGTGTCTCTTCGAGATCTCCGGCGTCGACACCGGCTGCGGCCGCCAACTCCGTGACGGTGACCGGCGCTCCGTGGGCCAGCAGCCGCAGCGCGGCCCGCAGCAGCGCCCGGTCACGGTCGGCTGGTGCGATCGTGGCGAAAACGTCGGCGGGAATGGAGTCGGTGCTCATGAGAGTCAGCCTTTCCGAGAATGCGTCGGGTGCGATGTCGATGACGGTAGGGTCTGCCCCCGGGGGCAGAGTCAAGCCCGCGTCGGGCATCGGCACGGACCTCGGTCCAGCACACATCGTCGGCGGCCCACCGCGCACGGTGGATGCTGGTGAAGTCGTCGATGCGGTCGAGGATCTGCTGGGCGTCGCTGATCCGGCGGTGCAGCCGCTGTCGCGACCGCTCCAGTAGCTCGGCCAGACGCGCGCCGACCGCTCCGTCTCCACTATCGACGGCGTCATCGGTGAGCTGGCAGATCTCGGCGATGGTGAGCCCAAGCCCGCGCAGCTCGCCGATGAACCGCACACACCACAGTGCGTCATCGGTGTACAGGCGGTAGCCGGCCGCGCTGCGCCCCAGGGTGTGGATGAGCCCGAGGTCGGTGTATTCACGCAACGCCTTCACCCTCACCCCGGTCCGCGCCGACAACACGCCGATCGTCATGTGCCCGTTCATCTCGGCCTTTCCTGGAGGAGATCGTCAGCCTGCGCAGCAGGACAGTTTCGTCACGTCGGTGGTGAAGGTCTGGGCGGTCAGTTTCAACGCTTCGGCCATGGTCAGATACGGCGCCCAGCTGTGGGCGAGCCGGTCGACGGTCATACCCGCGGTCATCGCGTATCCGGCGGCGGTGATCAGGTCTCCGGCACCCTCGGCCAGCGCGTGCACGCCCAAGATCCGGCCGGTATCGGCGTCGGCGACGATCTTGGCCAGGCCACGGGTATCGCGATTGACCAGCGCCCGCGCCACACTCGACAACGCCAGCGTCCGGCACCGGCACCGGTATCCGGCCGTCACCGCCTCGGCCTCGGTGAGCCCCACGGCGGCGATGGCGGGGCTGGTGAACGTCAGCCGCGGCACTGTGGCGTAGTCCAGGACCCGATCCGCGTCGGCGAACGCGTTGTCGGCCACCAGCGTTCCCTGCGCGGCGGCCACATACACGAACTGCGGGCCCCCGGCCACGTCCCCGGCCGCCCAGATCCGGGCATTGTCGGTGCGCTGACGGTCATCGACGATCACCGCGCCGCGCCCGTCGACACCGACCCCGACCGCCTCCAGGCCCAGCCCCGCGGTGTTCGGGCGGCGACCGGTCGCGACCAACACGTGTTCGGCCCGCAGCTCGCTGACCCCGGCCCGAGTGCGCACGCTCACCAGCTTGTGGCCGCCACCGGCCAGGACCTTCTCGACGGTGGCCGCGGTCAACACGGCGATATGCTCATCGGCGAAGACAGCCTCGATCGCGGCCGAGATTTCCGGTTCCTCGCCCGGCGCCAGCCGCCCCAGGGCCTCGATCACCGTCACCCGGGTGCCGAGGCGGGCGAACAACTGGGCTTGTTCGAGCCCGACAGTGTTGCCGCCGATCACGATCAGCGACTCCGGGAGCCGCTTCAGGTCCATGGCGGTGGTCGAGGTCAGATACCCGGCCTCGACCAGACCGTCGATCGGCGGGATCCACGGCGTCGCACCGGTCGCGATCAGGTAATGGCCAGCCTCGATCACCCGGGTCCCGCCGTCGTTCGCTCCGACCCGCAACCCCGGCGCCGCACTCGTGCCGTCGAACACTGCCGTGCCGGAGACGATCTCCCACCCGTACTCGCCCGCCAGCTCGATGTACTTGTTTGCCCGCAGCTGCGCGACCAGCGCGTCCTTACCGGCGATCAGGCCCGGAAAATCCAGCGGCACCGCAGCGGCACCCAGGCCGGGAAACCGGTCGGCGGCGGCTGCGGCGTGGCGGGCCTCCGCGGCGGCCAGCAACGTCTTCGACGGCACACACCCGACGTTCACGCAGGTGCCACCGACGGTGTCGCGCTCGATCATCACCACGGACCTGCCGTGGCCGACCGCGGCGATAGCGGCGGCGAACGCCGCCGAACCGGACCCGACGATCGCCAGATCCGGACGGGATTGTGTCGTGGCCACGCCTGCCTCCTGAGGGGTTGAGCAACCGCGTCGCCAGCCAACGGCTGCTATTCGCATTGACGAATACCTACAGGGCTCATACTATGCGCTTAAGCGAATAGTTCAAGTGGTGTGGAGGTGCCCCATGTCCCGGTCCACGACCGCCGTGCCCGGCGACGAGCTGGCGTGCACACATCTGGATACGACGGCGAAGTTCTTTCGCGCCCTGTCGGATCCGACCCGGTTGAAGCTGCTGGAATACATCCTCGCCGGCGAACGCACCTCGGCCGACTGCGTCGCCCACGCCGGCATCTCCCAGCCGCGGGTGTCGGTGCACCTGTCGTGTCTGGCCGATTGCGGATACATCGTCGCGCGCCGCGACGGCAAGAAGCTGCGGTACACGGTCGGAGACCCGCGCGTGGCCGAACTGGTGCTGCTCGCCCGGTTGCTCGCGGCCGACAACGCCGCCGCCCTGACGTGCTGCACCCGCATCGACCAGGTACCGGACGGTGACCGGACATGAACGCCCTCGACAGCCCTCACGTCTCGGCAGCCGCTCACCGTCGGCGGGTTCACCGCGGCTGGGACTGGGTGTCAAGCTCGCCGAGGTCGATGCCGAGCTCGCCGAACTCACCGCGGTCCGGCGACACCCTGGCCGCCGCGCTGGCGGCCGGACGCGAAGACCTGCTCGAGCGCAGCGAATCCCCCTGCTGCCCTGTCCCATCGACACCGAACCCAGCGCCAGGCAGCGGTGGCTCGGCGAGCTGCGGGGGAGGCCGTTGTGGCTGCTGCGACCTAGACACGCCGCTGGCGGGCTTGCATCGGGACCGCGGCACTGCTGCCTGGGCTGTTGCGCGGTGGTGCCCCGCTGCTGATCGCGGCCGTAGCACTGAGCAGCGGCACGCTGCTGGTGAGCCTGTCATGGCTCCAACCGCTCGGATTCGCCCATCGGACTCGGGCTCCTCGGACTGATCTGGTCCCGCCAATGACTCGCGCCCGCGGCTGCGATGAGGGCTGCGCAGCCACACCTTCCGGCGACGCGGGCACTCCGGCCCGCACCACCGCCGCGACCTGGCTCAGGCCGTCACCGAGTTTGGCGCCTGCGAGGCCACCACGGTGATCAGCACCGTAGCCATCAACGGCGCCATCGCCGGTGCTCACCGCGCGCCGAGACCCGCTGCCCGGTCCCGGCGCGCGGTACACCTGGGGTGAGCCACGCCAGCGTCAGTGGGATGACGATCAACACGAGGAACGCTTCCAGGAACGGTCCGGCCTCCACGAACTCGGCCAGATCCGACGTAGAGCCGCAGCTGGTGGCAGGGACACCGCTCCGCCGCGCCAGCTGGGTAATACGCATCATCACCACCCCGCGACCCTGAACCTTCGACTCGACTCGAAGGTCAGACCGGCCGTGACGGTTGCCCCCGAGGGCGGTGTGGCCCCGGCGGCCGGTCCCGTGTCCGCGACGAATCAACCTGGTCTGATCGCCGCGCTACTCAGCGGCGGCCCGTGGTGCGCGAGTGTTGGGTGGGCGAAACCTGAGGGCGGGCAGCCACCAGTTCCAGCCGCCGAGCAGGCGCATGAGGGCGGGGACGAGGACGAGGCGGATGAGGACGGCGTCGATGGCGACGGCGACGGCAAGGGCGAGTCCGAGTTGTTTGAGTTCGAGGATGTCGGCGGTGAGGAAGCTTGCGAAGATGGCGATCATGATCGCGGCGGCCGCGGTGATGGGGCGTGCGGTGTGGGTGAGCCCGGCCGCGACGGCGCGCTGGTTGTCGCCGCTGGCGTCCCAGTATTCGCGGATGCGACGAATCAGGAACACCTCGTAGTCCATCGAGAGCCCGAACAGTAGCGCGAACACCACGGTGGGTAGGTAGACCTGCACGAATCCGGGGCTGGTGAAGTCGAGGACGTTCTCGCCCAGACCCCACTGGAACACCGCGACGGTGATACCGAGGGCGGCGCCGGTGGCGAGCAGGTTCATCGCGATGGCCTTGAGGGGTAAGGCGATACTGCGGAAAGCGGCGATGAGGAAGACCAGCGAGGCGGTCAGCACCAGGGCTACGACCAGCGGAAGTTTGGTGGTCATTTCGTCGGAGAGATCGACGAATTCGGCGGTGCTGCCGCCGATGCGGATCTCGGCTCCGGCTGCGCCGGCGGCTGTGTTGCGCAGGTCGCGGACGAGGTCGGTGGCGGCCATCGAGTCGAAGGTGACCGAGGGGATCGCCATCGCGAGCATTCGACCGTCATTGAGCTGGGCGGGCAGGACGGTGTCGATGCGGGCGTCGCCGTCGATCTCGGTCAGGAATCGGTTGACCCGTGCTTCGGCGTCTGCGGTGAGTGGGGTGTCGCTGGGGCCGGTGGCGATGATCTCGACCGGGGAGAGTGCTCCGGGCGGGAAGTTGGTGTTCAATGCGGTGCTGGCGCGTCCGGTCGGGGTGTCGTCGAGGGCGGTGGTGCCCATGTCGAGGCCGTAGCGGATCCCGAATACCGGCAGCGCGGCGAGGACCAGCACCGCTGCGGCCGCGGTGCCGAAGAGGACGGGTCGGCGCATGACGAGATACGCCCAGCGCGCCCAGCGGCCACCGAGAACGCCGGGAGCGTCGGTGGCGCTGTCGGCAGGGCGCCAGCGGGCCGGGAGACTACCGCGGTTGACAGCCGGGCCCAAGGCGGCGAGCAGGGCGGGTAGCAGGGTGACGGCGACGGTGAGCATACTGGTGACGGCGGTGGCGACGCCGATGGCGATGCCACGGAAGATCGGTGCCTGGATGATGATCAACGCGCACAGCGAGATCATCACCACCAAGCCCGAGACCAGAATCGTTTTGCCTGCTGTGGCGAGGGAGCGACCGACGGCGCCGCTGATCGCGGCATGGTCTGGCCCGGTGTGGTGGGTGAGTTCTTCGCGGAAGCGGCTGACGATGAACATCGCGTAGTCGATACCGACGCCGAGGCCCACCATGGTGGCCATGGCCACGGTCAGCGAATCGAACGCGGTCACAGCAGTGAGGGTGAACAACACTCCGACCGCGGTCAGCATCCCGGCGATGGCCACTGCGATCGGGACCGCCGCTGCGGCCAGGGCGCCGAGGGCGAGGACGAGCAGGACCAGCGCGACCGGGATGCCGATTGCCTCGGCGCGGGCCAGGTCGGCGTTCTGCAGTTCGGTGGCCGCGTTCTGTACCGCCGAGTACCCGGTGACCCCTACGTCGATGGAATCGTCGCCGGTGGTGGCGATGGCGTCTTGCAGGTCGCGCGCGACTTTCGCGCGTTCGGCCATGTCGCCGTCCATGCCGGCGAGCGCGATCGCGACGTGACCGTCGGCCGAGATCTGGGATCCGGGCAGCCCGTCGTAGGGGCCGACGACGTCGACCACGCCCTCGACCGCGGTGGCGGCGGTGATCGTGCGAGCCACCGCTGCACGGAACTCGGCGTCGGTGGCGGTGACCGCGCCAGACTGCAGCACGATGACCGCCTGTTCCGTACCGAACTGCGGGAAGTGCCGGGCAACCAGGCGATCCACCTCGGTGGACTCCGAGCCCTCGACACCGAAATCCATCGCACCGAGCCGGTTCTCGAGCAGCGGGTAGGCCACCGCGCACACCACCAGCAGCAGTCCCCAGACCGCCAGGACCGCACGTCTGCGCCGGGCCATCAGAACGCCCCACCGATATAGCACTCCGGGCGAGCCCGGCGGCGATGGTTGCTGAGGCGAGTTCTCGACGACGGCGGACTTCTGCTGGTTCACGCGTTCTCCCTCCGTAGCGACCACGAATTGATCGCCATATCACGATGTAATCGTTGAAACGAGATTAATCACACTCTCACTCGATATCAATAGCTTTCGCCGCTATCATCGCTTTATGGCGATTAATGATGGCGGGGGTTGCCTCGTCGAGACGCAGGGGTTGGATCCGGCGGTGGCCCTGTTCCACAGCCTCTCCGATGCGACACGGTTGGCGATCGTGCACCGGCTGGCGTGCGGGGAAGCGCGGGTCTTGGACCTGATGGCCGGGCTCGGACTGGCTCAGTCAACGGTATCGGCGCACGTAGCGTGCCTGCGCGACTGCGGGCTGGTCGTGGGCCGCCCGCAAGGGCGGCAGGTGTTCTACAGCCTGGCCCGCCCGGAGTTGATGGACCTACTCGCCTCGGCAGAGACCTTGCTCGCGGCGACAGGCAATGCGGTGGCGTTGTGCCCGAACTACGGCACCGACTCCACCACCGAGACGGAGAGCGCGGAGGTACGAGCATGAGCGACGCATGCGGCTGCGGCCACGACGAACCCGCCGGTGACGGCGAGGCCGAGGAACGCGAACCCGAAAAGCTCTGGGAAGTCAGTGAACTGCGCGCCGCCGCGGTCGCCGGAGTGCTGCTGGTCGCGGCACTGATCGTCGGCTGGACCGGCGGCCCACGCGCCGTCGAGTTGGGGTTGGAGATCGCCGCACTGCTCGTCGGTGCATACACCTTCGTCCCCTCCACGCTCAAACGGCTGGCCAAGGGCAAGATCGGTGTCGGCACGCTGATGACGATCGCCGCGATCGGCGCGGTGATCCTCGGCGAGGTCGGCGAAGCCGCCATGCTGGCGTTCCTGTTCTCCATCAGCGAGGGCCTCGAGGAGTACGCGGTCGCGCGCACCCGCCGCGGGCTGCGCGCCCTGTTGAACCTGGTACCGGACCGGGCCACCGTGCTACGCGACGGCACCGAAACCGTCATCGCCCCTGCCGAGCTGCGCGTCGGGGATCGGATGCTGGTGCGCCCCGGTGAGCGGGTCGCGACCGACGGGGTGATCGTCGACGGGCGTAGCGCGCTGGATGTTTCGGCGATCACCGGCGAATCGGTACCGGTAGAAGCCGGGCCGGGCGCGGAGGTGTTCGCCGGGGCGATCAACGGCACCGGTGTGCTGACCGTCGAGGTCACCACGACCGCCGAGGACAACTCCCTGGCACGGATCGTGCGGATCGTGGAGGCCGAGCAGGCCCGCAAGGGCGACGCTCAACGCTTGGCCGACAAGATCGCCAAACCGCTGGTGCCCGGCATCATGATCGCCGCCACAGCCATCGCGGTGATTGGCGCGCTCTTCGGGGATCCGGTCACCTGGATCGAACGTGCGCTGGTGGTGCTGGTCGCCGCCTCACCGTGCGCGCTGGCGATCTCGGTGCCGGTGACCGTGGTCGCCGCGATCGGTGCGGCGAGCAAGCTGGGTGTGCTGGTCAAGGGCGGTGCCGCACTCGAGGCGATGGGCCGGGTGCGCGAGGTCGCGCTGGACAAGACCGGCACGCTGACGGCGAACAAGCCTGCCGTCGTCGAGATCGCCGCCACCGGCGGTGTGCACGGGGACCGGGTGCTGGCGGTCGCGGCCGCGCTGGAATCGCGCAGTGAACATCCCCTCGCCCGCGCCATCCTCGCCGCCGTCGACACCGTCACTCCCGCCACCGACGTCGAGGCGGTCACCGGTGCCGGGTTGACCGGCCGCGTCGACGGACGCCGGGCGCGGCTGGGCCGTCCGGGCTGGATCGAACCGGGTGTTCTGGCCGCCGATGTGGAACGGATGCAGCACGCGGGGGCGACCGCGGTGCTGATCGAGCTCGACGGCCAGGTGATCGGTGCGATCGCTGTGCGCGACGAACTGCGGCCCGAGGCACACGAGGTCATCGACCGATTGCACGCGCTGGGAATCCGGGTCTCGATGCTCACCGGTGACAACGCCCGCACCGCCGCCGCTCTGGCCGCTGAGGCGGGGATCGAGGACGTGCACGCGGATCTGCGCCCGGAGGACAAGGCCCACATCGTGGGCGAACTGCGCAGCGACCGGTTCACCGCGATGGTCGGCGACGGCGTCAACGACGCCCCCGCACTGGCAACCGCCGACCTCGGTGTGGCGATGGGCGCGATGGGCACCGATGTCGCTATCGAAACCGCGGATGTGGCGTTGATGGGTGAGGACCTGCGGCACCTGCCGCGGGCTCTCGAGCACGCTCGTCGGGCTCGCCGGATCATGTTGCAAAACGTCGGTTTGTCGTTGGGGTTGATCACGATCTTGATCCCGCTCGCGCTGTTCGGGATTCTCGGGTTGGCGGCGGTGGTGCTGGTGCACGAACTCGCCGAGATCGTCGTCATCGCCAACGGTGTCCGCGCCGGACGCACCAAACCCCTGGCCTCGCTGACCGATTCGGCGGCAAAGCCCGCACCGGTACTGGCCGGAGCGCCCGCGTGACCGCCACCGCGTCGTCTGCTCCCACCGTGTCGCGGTGGGGGCGGCGACTGCGGTGGGTCGCTGCCGCGGCCGCGCTGGCCGGTATCGACCTCACGCTCAAAGCGTGGGCGCAGACCACGCTGGCCGGGGCCCCGATCGAGGCGGGTCCGGTGGACCTTAAGTTGGCGTTCAACCCGGGAGCGGCGTTCTCGATCGCCGCCGACGCACCGAGCTGGGTGATGCTCACGCTCACCACGGTGATCACCACCGCGGTCGCGGTCGGCGGATGGGTGGTCGCGCCGCGCGCGAACCTGCTCACCCGCGTCGCGCTCGCCGCGATCCTGGGCGGTGCCGCCGCCAACGTCATCGACCGGGCCCCCGACGGTGTGGTCACCGACTACCTGCACACCGGCTGGTGGCCCACCTTCAACCTCGCCGACACCTTCATCGTGCTCGGCGCGACCGCCCTCATCATCGCCACTCTGATCGGAAACTCCGATGAGCGAGAACCACTCTCACCCGAACACCACGCCGACGACCGGGACTGAGCCGGGCCCGTCACGTCGGTGGGCAGGGCTGGCGGCGCTGGTCGTCGCCCTGCTCACCGTCGGGCTGGACCTGATGGTTCTCAACGTCGCCCTGCCCACCCTGGCCCAAGACCTCGGCGCGAGCACCACCCAGTTGCAGTGGATCGTCAACGCCTACACCCTGGTCTTCGCCGCGCTCATGCTGCCCGCCGGCGGCTTCGGTGACCGCTACGGTCGCAAACGGCTGCTGCTGATAGGTTTGGTCGCCTTCGTCGCCGCCTCGGCCTGGGCCGCTTTCAGCGGGTCCACCGGCTCGCTGATCGCCGCCCGCGCGGTCATGGGCATCGGGGCCGCGATCATCGTGCCGCTGTCGCTGGGGATCCTGCCGACCCTGTTCGGCCCCGACCAGCGTCGCCGCGCGATCGCGGTGTGGGTCGGTGCACTGGGTGTCGGGTTGCCGCTGGGGCCGATCGTCGGTGGCTGGCTGCTGCAGCATTTCTGGTGGGGCTCGGTGTTTCTGATCAACGTCCCGGTCGGTGTCGCCGCCCTGGTTGCCTGTGTGGTGCTGTTGCCCGAATCGGTCGACCCGCATGCACCGGCGTTGGACTGGCTCGGGATCCTCACCGCCGTGCCCGGTACGGCGGCGCTGGTATTCGGCATCATCCAGGCTCCCGCGTACGGGTGGACCGATCCCGTCGTGCTCGCGGCTCTGGCGGCCGGTGTGTGGCTGATCGCGGGATTTCTGGTGTGGGAAAGCCGTGCCCGCGACCCATTGGTCGATCTGGCACTGTTCACCAATCCGGCCTTCACCTGGCCCACCCTGGCCGCAACCGCGGGCACCTTCACCCTGGTCGGCGTGCTGTTCGTGCTGCCGCAATACCTGCAGATACTGCGCTACCACGACGCCTTCGGCACCGGCCTGCGCTTGGTGCCTCTGGTGCTGGCGATCATCGTCGCCGCAGCCGCTGTGGACAAGATCGTGACCCGACTCGGCGCCAAAATCCCGATCGCCACCGGCATGGTGATCGCCGCGGCCGGATTCGTGCTCGCATCCCGCATCACCGTCGACTCCGGCTACGGCTTCGTCGCGGTGTGCCTGGCGACCGTGGGCCTGGGAGCCGGGCTGGCGTTGGCGCCGGCTGTCGACGCGGTCATGGCGAGCCTGCCCGAGCATCGCAGCGCCGCAGGAGCTGGGTTGCTGATGGCCATTCGACAGGTCGGTGCCGCGTTCAGCGTCGCGATCCTGGGCACCCTGCTCACCGTCGTTTACACCCGCGACCTCGACCCCCACCTGAGCGGCCTGCCCGAACCAGTGGTCAGCGCGGCGCGTGACAACATCGCCGGAGCGCAACTTGCCGCGACCCAGATTCCCGGCCCAGCGGGCGCCGATCTGGCCGCGTCCAGCGCCCACGCCTACAGCCACGCCATGTCCGCAGTGTTCCTTGCCAGCGCCGCCATCAGCGCACTACTGGCCGCGGCCATCGCCGCCAAACTCCCCAACCACACTCCTGCGCCCGCGCCGACATCACCGGCGCGTGATCGAAACTGAAATAGCCACTCCCATGACAGCGGCTACGGCACGCGACACAACTGCGTGTCAGCCGAGCAGCAGTGCACTCCCAGAGAAAGGGCATCCGCCGGAATGGTTACCTCGATCCTGCAGGCCATCGGACTCTTCCTGGTGACCAACATCGACGACATCATCGTGCTTTCGCTGTTCTTCGCCCGCGGCGCGGGAACCCGCGGAACAACGGCCGCCATCGCGACCGGACAATATCTCGGTTTCGGAGCGATCCTCGCCGCGTCGGTCCTCGTAGCGCTGGGAGTCACGGCGCTGCTGCCCGAAGAAGCCATCGCCTACTTCGGGCTCATTCCTCTGCTGCTCGGTCTGCTCGCCGCCTGGAGAGCATGGCGCAACAACGGCGACGACGATGAACGGTTCGAGGGCAAGAAGGTCGCGGTCTGGACGGTGGCGGCGGTGACCTTCGCCAACGGCGGCGACAACATCGGCGTCTACGTCCCGGTCTTCGCGACCGTGGGTACAGCGGCGATCGTCGCCTACTCGGTCGTGTTCCTGCTCTTGGTCGCCGTGCTGGTGTTCACCGCGAAGTTCCTCACCACCCGCAAGGCCATCGCCGAGATCTTGGAACGGTGGGAACACATCCTGTTCCCGCTCGTGCTGATCGTTCTCGGAATCGTCATCCTCGTCAGCGGCGGCGCATTCGGCCTCTGACCGTCGTCCCGGTCTGCACGGCCCAGATCACGGAGGACAGCGGCGATCGGCTCCAAAGAATGAAGTGCTATTCGAGGCCGTAACCGGTAGACAGCCGTCCTTCGGTTGGTCCATGGTTGTGCTCAGGGGCGCTGCACCGTTGTGGCACTACTACCACTGTGGCACTACTACCATCGACGTAGTTCAAGGCCTCCGGCAACGTGGGGCTTCTACCGCGCCTAGCGGCGGCCGAACGATGATCGTCGTCGGCCGTCGGCCGAGATTGTCGGCTGGTTGTTGCGGTGCGATTGCGCCAGCCGGTCCAGTTCCGCGGTGTCGACCTGGACCGATCCGGTGCAGTGGGCGCGGGTGCCCTCAGCGTCCCTCGAGGACCTCGCCCGGCATCGCGTGTTCGCCCCCGACAGCGACGTCGATGCCGACGATCGGCCTGAGGTCGCGGAGGCCGCACGCGCGGTGTGGCAGCGTGACCATCTCGACCCTCTCGATGTCGAGGCCGAGATCCGCGCCGCCGCGGATGCCCGCAGGGAGGCTGACGCGCGACTCGACGTCGCGGTGGCTAGGGCTCGCCGTTTGGGCCGGTCATGGGCTGACATCGGGGCAGCGGCCGGGATGACACGGCAGTCGGCGAACGAGCGCTGGAGGGACAGGGTGTGACAAGCCTTCACGGCGTCGGGCGTGGGTGGCGTGTAGCCACGTAGTGAGGCTACAATCGGAGCCGTAGCCAGCCCATTGCGGTGGGTTTGGAAGTGAGCCACAGGATTACTCGCCGGACGACGAGGCCTGTGGCTCGCGGTCTTTTAGGGGCCGATGGTGTGTATTTCGACTCCGGCGCCGAGTATGTCGAGGTAGTCCCCGCGGCCGCAGCGATGTTGCACGACGGCGCCGCACACGATATCGGCAACCCACAGGGCCGGTTCGTTACGACCGACAGCATGATCGATCCGCAGTGTCGAGGCCACGGCGCGTTGCGCGCGGAGCTTTTGCAGCATGTCCATATCGCTGGCGTCCTGTTGACCGCGTGATTCGAGAGTGATCGTGGAGCACGGCATATCAGCGAGATGTGGGAGTAGGAACTCCATACACTTTCGTCGGTGTCGCCGATCCGAGGAGTCCTTGTCAACGTGCACAACAACGAACCCGGTCAGAGGGAGCTGCGCGACCGCAGTGACGAGCTCAGTTCGGCGTTGTTCGCTGCTGCCGTGCCAGTGCACTTTAGGCTCGGCTAGGCGTAGAGCTTCCATCCTGTGACGGAGGGCGTCTACGTCTTCTTCATCGCACAGGGCGGCCGACATCAAGTACGCGCCGGGGTCCATGTCCGGCCGCGACCCGCTTTCGTCGGCCCAGGCTGTCAGCATGGGGAACAACCTTATGCGAGGGGTCCGACGCGGCCTGAAAACGTCGAGACGGCTACCGGACGTGACGACGCCACTTCTGCGGCAACCGACCGTCGAGGGAGGGCGGCAGAGCGCACCGGAGACGGGTTTACGACTTACGCGAGCCGGTCGACCCGTCCTCCGGTCTGGTCGGCGTGCGCCTGGGCCTGGGCCTGGGCCTCGTCGAGCTCATTAGCGGTGTAGTACGGAGCTCCCGGCGGGTTGGCCGGGTGGCCGCCCGCACGATGAGGGCCAGGTCGCCAGCTCGACGCGGCCGCGTTGCCGAGGTTCCCACCGCAACACGATCCCGCCGCCTCTACATCAGCTACGGATCGGCGACCGGCTCCTCGCACTGATAGCGAGTCGCGAAGCGCACCGCCGGACGCCTACATGCCCAATCCGCCGGGTTACCAACGCCGGATCGACAGAAATCTGAGATCACCTCACTGGTCTTGTCGCGAAACAAGCGACTACGCGTATCTGCAAAATCGAGGTGTGGCATCTCGCATCAGCGTCGCATAAGTGTCGCACTTAGCATCGCACTAAGTATCGCATTCCCTATGAGATGGAACGGCACCGCAATCGGCAGGCTTCCGATCCGGATTCGATAGGTTCCCGTTTCGTGGCAAGCTGACGCTCATGGACAAGCAAATTCCGGCGTCTGGATCTGGCACGGTCCCCTCGCCTCCCCCACCCGCACCGAGCCCAGGTGCGACGCGGGAGAAGTTGCTCTCTTGGTCGCCGCGCAGGTACTCAGTCAACCGGTTTGTCCTCGTCCAACAGCCTGATGAGACGAAGCCGCGGCCGAGCACGGTGGGCGTGCTGACGAAGGGTCGGCATCACCGCGCGCTGGTCCTCTATCTGCTGCTGCTGACGTGGTGGCCGTGGCTCTCCTTGCGACACACTCCGCTGGCGGCCGAGGTGTGGGTTCGCGCACTGACCGCGGAGGGGCCGGGGACAGCGAACGCGCTCACCTGGTCGCCGTCTACGTTGTCGCGAACGTGGGGCGAGCTCGAGGAACTGGGACTGGTCGAACGTAAAAGGGAAGGGCGACTGACCCGCATCGTCCCGCGTCGCGAGGACGGGAAGGACGACTACGTTGCACCGGCTGGTCAGAAGAAGGATTGGTACAACGCCTACTTCACCCTCCCTCATGAGTTCTGGACAGAGCAGCACTTCGCGACGCTGAGTCCTGCCGCCCTCGCGGTGCTGCTGATCGTCTTGAAGGAGACAACGAAGAAGCCTGACGTCGAGCTCCTCCGGGAGAAGATGCAGGACTGGTACGGGATCTCAGGCAAGACGGTGACAAAGGGTATCCAGGAGCTGATGGCCGCTGGCCTGATAGAGGAGCGACTGCGGTGGGAGGAAGACCTGTCCGCGAAGCTCGGGTACGTCAAGCATCACCACTATGGGTTGACGGGTGTTTTCAGCACCGAGGAGAGGGCGGCGCGACGACGCGTAGCGCGGCGCAAGCGCAGGTTGAACGAACGCAAGAAGTCCAAAAAGGCTGCCCAGGAGGCGAAATCATGACTGCGAGCACACCGCCACCGTGGCCGCCGCACACGTGGTCGAAGTACGCATGGAAAACGATCGGCCAGGCGATGCGGTCGACGGCCACAACCGTCCGTTTCGTGGCGATCTTGGCAGCGATCTTCGTGCTGCCCAGCGTTGCCGCTGCGATCTCGTTCGTGATCGTCCGTTCCGTGTACTTCTAGGACTGGAACCGATGACGCTGATCCGGGGTGCTGATCGAGTGAGCTGGAGAGCTTCGAATGAGTAGTTATGAGGAGCGGTTCGAGGCCGGGCTCGCGCATCTGCATCGCTACGTCGCCGCGCACGGTTCGAGCTCGCCGCCGCACGGTTCGACGATCGACGGATTTCTGATCGGGAGTTGGGTCGGCAGCCGGCGCACCGAGTACCGCAGGGGCCGGTTATCGGCCGAGCGGATCCGCCGTATCGAGACCGAGTTCCCGGACTGGCGGTGGAACGTACGGGAGGCGATGTTCGACGTCGGCCTGGCGCATCTGCGCCGCTACGTCGCCACCCATGGGACGAGCCGCGTGGGTTACGACGAGGTGGTCGACGGATTCCCGTTGGGGCAGTGGACGAGGGATCGTCGCGCCGACTTCCGCACAGGCCGACTGTCTGCGGAGCGGATCGAGGTGTTTGAGCGCGAATTCCCTGACTGGCAATGGACCCCTCAGACCGCAGTATTCGCGGCCGCGTTCGAGACCGGGATCGGGCACCTGCATCGGTATGTCGCCGCGCACGGCACCCCCAACGCCCCCCGGCGTGATGTGATCGACGGATTCCCGATCGGCACCTGGATCCAGAGCCGCCGCGCCGACTACCGCAAAGGCCGGTTGTCGGCCGAGCGGATCCGCCGTATCGAGACCGAGTTCCCGGACTGGCAGTGGACCATCCGAACCAGCTCGACTCAGGGCACGATCGGTGGCCTGTAATGGGTGGTCCTGATGACCGACGGTTCGAGGTCGGGCTCGCGCATCTGCATCGCTACGTCGCCGCACAGGGTTCGAGCTCTCCCCCGCGCGGCGCAAGGATCGACGGGTTCCCGATCG
>NZ_BAFB01000190.1 GCF_000248075.1 Gordonia otitidis NBRC 100426
GATCGCACTGATCGGTGCGTTCTACCTCTTCACCCTCGTCCTCGGTTACGGCGCCGCAGCCATCGTCGGTCCCGATCGCATCATGTCCGCTGCGGGCAAGGAGAACGCCGCGGCACCGTTGCTCGCCTTCGAACTCGGCGGTGTGGTGCTGCTCGGAGTGATCTCCGCTGTCGCCTTCGCGACAATCCTCGCGGTGGTGGCCGGCTTGACCATCACGGCATCAGCGTCGTTCGCGCACGACATCTACGGCAGTGTCATCAAGCGCGGCAAGGCAAGCGAGGCCGACCAGGTTCGCGTGTCCCGGGTGGCGGCGGTGACGCTCGGCGTGTTGGGCATCGTTCTCGGCATCCTGGCGAACGGGCAGAATGTGGCATTCCTGGTCGCACTCGCGTTCGCGATCGCCGCGGCGGCGAACCTGCCGACGATCTTGTTCTCGCTGTACTGGAAGCGGTTCAACACGCGCGGCGCGCTGTGGAGCATCTACGGCGGACTCGGGCTGACGCTGATCCTGATCATCTTCTCTCCTGCGGTGTCGGGCAAGGCCACATCGATGCTCCCCGGTTCCGACTTCGCGTGGTTCCCGCTGGAGAACCCCGGCATCGTGGCGATACCCATCGCGTTCCTGCTCGGGATCGTCGGCACCCTCACTGCTCCGAAGGACCGCGGCACACCCGAACGCAACGCGGAGATGGAGGTACGGTCCCTCACCGGTATCGGCGCGGAAAAGGCTGTGGCGCACTGACCTCGACGGTGACAGCTCGCCGGGTACTCGAGACACTCGAGTGCCCGGCGGTCTCGTGTGATCGGCGGACGGGCGATCTCGACACTCGATTCAGCGGACGTCCTGGATTCGCGCGAACGGGCAGGCCGCCTCCAGTTCGACAGCCAGCTCGAGCAGTGTGCGCTCGTCGCCGAGGTCGGCACAAAAGTGCACGCCGATCGGCAGGCCCGTCGACGACTGCGCGAGCGGCAGGCTGACGGCGGGTGTACCGGAGGTGTTGTTGATGGGAGTGAACGAGACATAGCGGATGAGTCGATCGAAGATGACGTCGAAGTCGCCTGCGGGATCGAGGTATCCGATCTCCGGGGTGGTGTGCGCGAGCGTCGGTGACAGCACGACGTCGAATCGGGTGAACAGCTCTCGGAATGCTGTGGTCGATCGCTTCAACGCGCGCATCATCGAAGGTGTGTGCCACATCCGACGCAGGTACTTACGAGAGAGCCCGAGCGTGAATGCGTCGAGCTTCGAACGGTCGAACTCCTTGCCGTAGGAACGTTTTCCGAAGTGGTCGATGAAGAATGCCAACAGCGCCCAGTACTCGGTGAAGTCGTCGACGTAGCGCCTGTCCACCGGAACCGGCACATGCTCGACGCCGTGGCCGAGTGACTCGAGTAGCTGGGCGACGCTCGCGACCGCATTCTCGGTGTCGCGGTCGAGAAGTTGTCCGGTGATCGGTTCGGTCATCATCGCGACGCGCAGGCGACGACGAATGGGAGTGTCGGCCAGTCCAGTTCCCGGGAGATCTCGTGCGGGGTGGAATTTCTCGGCATCGGCGAGGAAGTGCGCGGTGTCCCGGACCGATCGGCTCACGATTCCGTTGGCGATGAGATCGATGGGCATCTGCTCGGATTCCGCCGTCAACAGCAGCCGACCACGGCTCGGCTTGAATCCCACCAGACCGCATGCTGCCGCAGGGATACGGATCGAACCGCCACCGTCGTTCGCGTGAGCGATCGGCAGCGCTCCCGCGGCGACCAGCGCCGCCGATCCGCCCGATGACGCACCGCAGGAGTAATCGGTGTCCCACGGATTGCGCGTCGGCTCTCTGTCCACGAATTCCGTTGTCGCAGTGAGCCCGAACGCCGGAAGGGTGGATGCACCGACAACGTTGACGCCGGTCGAGCAGAACTGCTCGAGGAGTGGTTCGGTCTCCGTCGCTGATCGATCAGGCGTCGCAGCAGAACCGTTGCGCGTCGGTATCCCTGCAAATCCGGTGTTGTTCTTCACGATCGAGGGGACACCGGCGAAGGAGCCCATTCCGAAGTCGGCATCGACGGCGCGCTTGCGGGCGCGCTCACGGTCGTCGAAGGCGACCGCATTGAGCGCGGAATTCACCGAGTCGATGCGATCGAGCGCGGCGTCGACCGCTTCGACCGCCGAGATCTCGCCTGCCGCGATGGCCGCGCCGACACCCACCCCGTCGAGTTCGCCGAGCGCGTCGTCGCGGAAGGCATGTACATGCTGCATGGGCCGAAGCCTAGTCATGGAGGGCGGCCCGCAGAGCAGGACCGACAGAACCGGTCTCAGGTGCGTCTACTCACCGCACCATAGCCATGACATCTGCAGCGAGGTCGGTGGCGTAGTCGTCGTCGATCGGCAGCGCGAAGACCGCATGGTGGTAGAGCGGGGCGATGATGTGATCGAGTACCTGCCGCACACTGGGCGTCTGTTCTCCGCGCGCAGCGGCGCGCTCGATCATCCGCGTCGCCTGCTCCCGCCTGATCTCCCAGCACGGACACGCTTCGACGATGCCGTCACGTGCCGACGCCATCGCACGCAGATAGGCCCGGCGCTTCGGCCGAGCGATGTCGGAAGCGATGATGCGTGACCAGTCACCGAGATCATCGGCGAGTATGCCGTGATCGGGCAGTTCCTCCCCCTGCGTCAGCGCAGCCACCGCGACTTCTTCGAGCAGGTCGCCGATGGTCCCCCATCTGCGGTAGATGCTGGTGGGGTTCACTCCGGCGAGTTCTGCGACCTGCGGGATGGTCATGGTCTCGCGTTCACCGCCACCGACGAGCTGACCGACCGCCGTGTACACCGCGCTCTGCACACGGGCACTGCGTCCACCCGGGCGCTTGCCGTGCGTGTGAGCGGTTGCCTGCGACGTTCCAGCCATGCGACCATTATTGCAAAGTTTGTTGCTTTTAGGGCAAGCCCCACATACATTGAGCTTAATGCAATCGGGATTGCTTTAGGAGGCACCGTGACGGCCACAGCGGAAACCGCTACTCGACGACGCCGCGGCGCTCGTCCGCTGCACCCCCACCGCGCATTCTGGATCGTCACGGCAACCATGATCACGGTGCTCTTCGCCTCCGCGGCGCCGTCACCGCTGTACCCCGTCTACCAACAGCTGTGGGACTTCTCGCCGTTCACCCTCACCGTCGTCTTCGCGGTCTACGTGGCGACGATGCTGGTCAGTTTGCTCACGGTCGGCTCACTCTCCGATCACATCGGACGACGGCCAGTCCTCGCCGTGGCCCTCGTCCTACTCATCGCCAGCATGGTGCTGTTCGTCGTCGCCGACAGCGTCGGACTCCTGATCGCCGCCCGCGCACTGCAGGGCCTGGCAACCGGCGCGGCGATCGGCACGCTGACCGCGACCGTCGTCGACATGCAACCGTCCCAGCGCCTCGGTTCGGCGATCACCGGAGCCGGACCGACGGTCGGACTCGCGGGAGGCGTCGTCGTCGCCGGAATACTCGTTCAGTACGCGCCCCAGCCGAGGTTTCTGGTGTACGAGCTGACCCTCGCGGCATTCGCGATCCTGCTCGTCGCACTTCTGATCGTCCCGGAGACGTCACAACGCGTCGGATTCGATTCGCACCGCCATATGTGGCGAACCCTCGTCCCCCAGGCGTCGGTGCCGTCGGCCCTGCAGCGTCTGTTCCTGACGGCGATCCCCGCGTTCGTGGCCACCTGGTCGATGGGAGGCCTCTATCTCTCCCTCGGGTCGTCGGTGGTGGCACGTGTGTTCGGCATCGCCAACCACGGCGCCGCCGGTGCAGTCCTGTTCGTGTTCTTCGCCTCGGGCGCGGTCACGTCCCTCACCATCACAGCCTGGGGTGCCGATACGAAGCTCACGTTCGGCTACCCGGCACTCGCCGGCGGCGCGATCATCTCCCTGGCAGGTGTGCTCACCTCGCTGCTCCCGCTCTACATCATCGGGTCGATCATCGCGGGGTCGGGCTTTGCCGGAACATTCCTCGGCGCGCTGGACAGCATCAGCGATCAGACGCCACCGCATCAGCGGGGGCAGGTCTTCTCTGCCGTCTTCATCACGAGCTACATCGCGTTCAGCGTGCCGGCTGTGATCGCGGGGCTCGTTGTGTCGCACATCGGGTTACAGGAAACCGTCGTCTGCTACGTGGCGTACGTACTCGTCGTCACGGTGCTCGGCGCGGGCGTCACCGCATGGACTCGGCGCAGGCGGGGCCAAGAAGGCGAGTGAGCGCAATCACATTGCGCCAGCACGGATCGACAGATCACCCCTGCGGGTACGGCGCCAGAGGTGAGCGCCGCAATCCGATGAACCACCAACGCGAGGTCGATCACCGAACAAGCTGTCACACAGCGTATTTCGAAAGCGCCCAGTAGGTCGACCGTCGCAGTCCAGACGACGACCTTCGTTCGACGGACGAAAAATACTGGCGTCTAATGTAACTCGCGTATACGCGCTCTGTCCTCCGTTCGTCCGATACGACCAAGTCCTGATGGCACACGCGTCTGATGAACGCTAATCTCGAGCCACGGGACGTGGGGGGCCACCCGCGACCGCCACCACGGTCAACGCCGATCGGCACACACGATCTACTCCCCCTCTTGGTCCGTCATCGCCAACGAGACATGCCGATGACCGTCCGCACTGCGCTCCGCTTGTCATCCCGGAAACGTTGTCATCCCGGAAGCGTCGTCATCCCTGAAACCGCTGAGTTCCAACTCATCCGGAGGCCATCCGCCATGCCCGAAGAACCTGCGACGTCCGTCGCGATGCCACCGGCAAGCCATGCCATGCCGGCCCCGCCGGAGCTTGCACGCCCGCCGCGTCACCATCATCGGCCCGCTGATGACGAGTCCGAAATCGAAGTCGTCGAGGCACTGGTCTCACATCTGGGCCAACCGGTGGTCTCCGACTCCCACAAACGGGAACGCCCGCGGTTCCTCGTCGTCCTCACTCCCGGTGACCACGACGAGTACGGCACACTGCGCGACCCAGCCCTGCTCCGCGCGCTGGCTCAGGGACTGCGCAGCGAGGTGGCAGCGAGCCTGCTTCACCTGGAGAACGTGTGGGTCGACACCGAGCAGCACATCGTCGTGGCACTGATGTCGGCGAAGAACGCTCGTGAACTGCGCACACGAGTCACGTCGATCTGCGATTCACTGACCAATGTCCCGTGGTCGCTCACCGACGGCAGCACTCATCGGGTAGACCTGGGAGCGGGCTACTCCCGGATTCCGGACACGATCACGGCCGACCGTGCAATTGAAATAGCCTCCACCACTGCCAAATCCGCTCAGCAGTCACTCACCCGGCGCGATCTGGTATGCCTCGGTCCGCAACGGACGGCACACCATTGGACGCTCCTCCCATCTCGCTTACGCCTTCCGCTGCAGATAATCGCAGTGCTCTGCCTCAGCACTGTGGGACCGTTCCTGATCATGCGATTGACCTATGCGTTCGGCTTCGACAGCGCGACATTGTTTTACGTCGGAGTCGTTGTGGCCCTTGCCTTCACCGCAATTCTCATCTGGACGGAATCGCTACACGCACTGACGCCGATGACGCTGCCACCGACTCCGGAGACCCGGCCGCCAGTGGCGACAGCCATCGTTGCGGCTTACCTCCCCAACGAGGCGGACACCATCGTCGAGACACTCGCACACGTCCTGGGACAGGACTACCCGGGTGAGCTACAGGTGATTCTCGCCTACAACTCCCCAGTAGAGCTCCCGGTGGAAGCGCAACTACGACAGCTGGTGCGAGTCCACCCAGAGCTCGAGATCCTCAAGGTAGGTGACAGCACGTCGAAAGCGCAGAATGTCAACGCGGCGTTGCAGATCGCTCGCGGCGAGTTCATCGGTGTCTTCGATGCCGATCATCATCCCGTCCCCGGATCGTTTACTCGCGCATGGCACTGGATCGCCGACGGCGCCGATGTCGTGCAGGGCCACTGTGTGGTGCGCAACGGAGACGACTCGCTCATCGCTCGTGCAGTGACCATCGAGTTCGAGCAGATCTACGCGGTCAGCCATCCAGGACGTAGCAGTTTGCACGACTTCGGCATCTTCGGTGGCTCGAATGGCTACTGGCGTGCGACAACGCTTCGCCGGGTGCGTATGCGGGTCGACCGGTTGACGGAGGACATCGACGCGTCCATCCGCTCGATCCTCACCGGCGCCAGTATCGTCAGCGATCCCGGGCTGATCAGTCGAGAACTCGCCCCGGTCACGCTCTCTGCGCTGTGGCGGCAGCGGATGCGCTGGGCACAGGGCTGGTTTCAGGTGTCCATGCGCCAACTCCCATCGGCGATGACGTGCCGTTCGGTGAGTGTGCGTCAACGGCTCGGAATGTTCGTGCTGTTCGCGTGGCGTGAGGTCTACCCGTGGATCTCACCGATGATCATCGGAGTACTCGCCTTCCTCTGGTGGCGGGACGGGAGCCTGTCATGGTCGTCGCCATTGTTCCTGTTGACCACCCTGTACACGCTGGCCGCCGGACCGATCCAGATCATGTTCGCCTGGCGGCTCTCGGTGCCGGAGGTACGAGAACGCAAGTGGTGGTTCGTCTGGTATCTGCTCATCGCGTCTCCGATCTACAACGAGTGGAAGAACCTCGTCGCACGCGTCGCACAGGTGAAAGAGATCATGGGAGAACACGAATGGCATGTCACTCCTCGAGGGACCATGCGGGCATTCGTACCGTCGACAGCCGGTGATCCGCAGTCGGGCTCGACCGGTGTGGCGCCACATCGCCAGATCATCGCAGGCGCGGTGACCGCACCTGTGACCGCCGACAGGAGCCTCGCATGACCCAGCATACAACCACGGACGCAACAGCTTTCGCTCGTCATCGGTCACCCAGGAGTGCGATACCCTTCGTCGCACGGTTTGATCCGGTCGCCCCGGCCCACCGCCGACGGTTCCCGCTCGATCCGGTGCGCGCGATCGCGGCCATGGTGGTGATCGTGACGCATGTGCACAGCAACCAACTGCTGACCATCACCCATCCGAGCGATGGTGAGGTCCGCCTCAATCACACGCTCGAAGTGTTCGCAGACGCGTCGGTGACGGTGTTCTTCGTCCTGAGTGCATTCGTGCTGTATTTGCCTGCCGCCCGCGCCGCGATGGCGGGCAGGAATTCGACGACGTGGAAGGACATGCTGCTGCGCCGAATCGTGCGTCTGTTACCGCTGTACTTCATCGTGGTGCTCGTCGTGTGGTCAGCAACCAACACCCGGCTTCCAGGGACGTGGCAGGACCTCCTGCTACACATGTCCATGCTGCACGTTTACAGCGACCGCTACATCTTCTGGACCGATGGCCCCGCGTGGTCGCTCGCCGTCGAGTTCCACTTCTACGTTCTCATGGCGATCGTGACGCCCCTCGCCACGGCATGGGCGATCCAGAGCCATTCGCCCCGTATTCGTATCGCACGGATGTCGGCATTCCCAGCGGTCCTCGCTGTCGCGGGCGTCGTCTATCTGATGTGGGCTGTGCGGACCTATTCGCACGACCGCTGGAGTGTGTGGTTCGGCCCACTGGGAATGATGTCCATCTTCGCCATGGGCATGGCCTTGGCGGTCGCGGTGGCAGGAGGCGTCGAATTGCGGAGCGCGTGGGTTCGTCGATCACTCGCCCTCGGAGCGCTGGGCGTGTTCGTCCTGGTCGCCACGCTCCGCGACCCGCTGAACACCTCCGACCAACTGTGGCGCCTCGCACTGGGAGTGGCGTCAGCAGCACTCATCTCCTCGATCGTGATGACGACCGGTCAGGTACCGCGGTGGTTGACCTGGCGACCGTTGGTCGCACTCGGCGTGTTCAGTTACGGGATGTATCTGCTGCACGAACCACTCATGCGATTCGCACGGTGGGTGGGTGTACTGCTCCCTGGCGACCTCGGGATCGGCGGTTTCATCGGTTCGGCTGCCGTCGTGCTCACTCTCACGATCTTTGCCGCGAGGTTCAGCTTCAACTACGTCGAGTCGAATGCGATGCGCATCCTGTCGACGTTCGAGACCGGCGGCAGGTTCCGCGAGTACTACTCCCGCACGCTTGACACGGCCGAACTACCGGACAACCGCAAACTCTCGACGGCCACGTCAGCCTCCGCCGGATCGCACGACTAGGGCACGATCGGGCGCCAACCATCGTGCCCGTACTTTCGCACGACAGGTGCTAAAGGGTAAGACTGGTTACATGCACTTGAAGTTCGATTCAGATGAACAGAAGTTCCGCGAAGAACTCCAGAGCTTCTTCACGACGAAGATCCCCGAGGAGATCCGTCAGCGTGCAGCAGCAGGCACGCTGAACCTGCCCGACGACATCGTCACCACACAGCGCATTCTCAACGCCGATGGCCTGGCGACGCCGGGCTGGCCGAAGGAGTGGGGTGGCCGTGACTGGTCCCCCATCCAGCGCAACATCTACCACGATCAGCTCAGCCTGAACTTCGTCCCCGATCCGCTGACGTTCAACGTCAACATGGTGGGCCCGGTCATCGCGACGTTCGGTTCACAGGAAATCAAGGAGCGGTTCCTCCCGGCGACGGCCAACCTCGACATCTGGTGGTGTCAGGGCTTCTCCGAGCCCGAGGCGGGCTCCGACCTCGCGTCGCTGAAGACCAGGGCGGTGCGCGACGGCGACCACTACATCGTCAACGGTCAGAAGACGTGGACCACCCTCGGGCAGTACGCCGACTGGATATTCTGCCTCGTCCGCACCAACCCTGACGTGAAGAAGCAGGCAGGCATCAGCTTCCTGCTCATCGACCTCGACACCCCGGGAATCGAGATGCGCCCGATCAAGCTGATCGACGGCAGCGTCGAGGTCAACGAGGTGTTCTTCAACGACGTCAAGGTGCCCGTCGAGAACCTCGTCGGCGAGGAGAATGCGGGCTGGACCTACGCCAAGTTCCTCCTCGGCAACGAGCGCACCGGCATCGCACGCGTCGGCTGGACCAAGACCAAGCTCGCCGAGGCCAAGAAACTCGCCGCCGCGACGAAGACCGCGAACGGCACTCTGCTCGAGGACCCGCTGTTCGCGGCACGCCTGGCAGAACTCGAGACCGAACTGCTCGCACTCGAGGTCACCCAGTTGCGCGTCGTCGCCGGTTCGGCAGACGGCAAGCCCAACCCGATCTCGTCGCTGGTCAAGTTGCGCGGCAGCGAACTGCAGCAGTCGGCGACGGAGTTGCTCGCCGACGTCGCGGGTGCGCGCGGCCTTGCCGTCGACGCACCCGGCGTCGGGACACCGGAATGGGCCCAGCTCGCCGTACCCGAGTACCTCAACTACCGCAAGGTCACCATCTACGGAGGGTCGTCGGAGGTACAGCGCAGCATCATCTCGTCGTCGATCCTCGGCCTGTAGTCGGCCCAGCAGAACCTGGAGTAACACAATGGATTTCGAGCTCACCGAAGAGCAGGCACTGCTGCGCGACACCGTCCGCAGCGTGTTCAAGAGTTATGACATCGAGAAGATCCGCGCGGTCTCGGAGACCGAGAGCGGATGGTCGCCCTCGATCTGGGCGTCGCTCGCCGAGATCGGCATTCTCGGGCTGCCGTTCAGCGAGGATGCCGGCGGAACGGGCGCGGGACCGGTCGAGGTCAGTTCACTGATGGGCGAGATAGGGCGGAGTCTTGCGCCGGAGCCTGTCCTGTACGGCGCGCTGCTTCCTGGTGTCGTCATCGACCGCGTCGCGTCGGGTGATCGCCGGACCAGTCTGCTGACCGAGGTGTCGGAGGGAAGACTGCTGCTCGGATATGCACACGCCGAGCCCGAAGATCGTTGGCCCGCAGCCGGGGTCACCACCACGGCGACCGGCGCGAGCGACGGAGTCACCCTCGAGGGCGTCAAGTATCCCGTCCTCGCGGGCGACGTGGCACAGAAGTTCGTGGTCAGCGCCCGACGTCAGGACGGAACCGTCGGACTGTTCCTCGCCGACGCCGACGCGTCCGGGGTGACTGTCGACGGTTTCCGCACCTACGACGATCGTCGTGGCGCGCGGGTCACGTTCGCGGGCACCCCAGCCGTCGAACTCGCCGACGGTGACCAGTCCGCTGCGCTCTCCTATGCGGAGATCTTCACGCAGACCGCCCAGTGCGCCGAGGCCGTGGGCGCGATGGAGCGTGCAATGGAACTGACGACCGACTACCTCAAGTCACGCAAGCAGTTCGGGGTTCCACTCAAGACGTTCCAGACGCTCACACAGCGTGCGTCGGACGTGTACGTGGCACTCGAGTTGGCGCGCAGCATGAGTTTGTACGCGACGGCATCACTGAACGACGGTGTCGACGATCCGTCGGTCTACAGCCGTGCGAAGCTCCAGATCTGCCGCTCCGCACGCAAGGTCGGCCAGGAGGCCATCCAGATGCACGGCGGCATCGGCATGACCGCGGAATACCCTGTGGGACATTACGTCGCACGTCTCACTGCGATATCACGCACGCTCGGCGACGCCGACGAACACGTCAGCGCTCTCGCGAGCAGGCTCGGCGAGTACGAGATGGTGACGGTCAACTGAGCTGACCGTCAGAGCGTGGCGGCGTGGGGGTTCACCGACTCGAGTCGGTGAGCCCCCATTCTGCTGCCAGGAGCTGGTGGGAGCGCAGCCTGTCCTCGAGATCGTATGTGACACTAGTGATCACCAGTTCATCGGCGCCGGTCACCCGGGCCAGTGTGTCGAGCCGTTCGGCGACCGTCGACGGCGATCCGACGAACTGGGTGCGGATCCGGTCGTCGACAACAGCGCGTTGTTCGGCCGTGAGCGGCGACGCTGTCGTCGGATCGAGATAGGGCTGCGCCCCGCGACCGGTGCGGATGTCGTGCACCCAGTGGCCGTAGGTAGACGCGAGATGTGTTGCCGCCGAGTCGTTGTCAGCGACGACCACGTCGGCGGACACCACCACGTACGGCCGCGACAGCCGCCCCGAAGGCCGGAAATGCGCACGATAGGCATCGACGGCCTCGAGAACGGTTGCGGGACTCACGTGATAGTTCGCGACGAACGGCAGCCCCTCGGCACCGGCGACCTGGGCGCTCTGGCCCTTGCTACTGCCGAACACCCAGACCTGCACGTCGGCCTCCTCCCCGGGCACTGCATGCAATTCGACGTCGCCGACGCGAAGTCCGCCGTCGAGGAATGCCAGGACGTCGCAAACCGCGTCACCGAAATCGGGTTGGATCGCACCGTCGAACTCCAGCGCTGCTGCAGTGGCACCGATCAGGGGCGACGAGAGTACCTCCGCGGCGGCGAACGGCTGCGGAAGGAGTAGCCCGTCGACGACACGTTCAGGCTCCGCGGATGGCCGCTGCGCCGTGGGTGTGCGTGCGGCGTCGAGCAATTCGGTACGACGCTGCCCCGAGCGGCCGAGTCCGAGATCGAGGCGGCCGGGAAAGACGGCGTCGACGGTCCCGAAGGCCTCGACGACCGATGCCTTGCTGTGATGACCGAGTTGGACCGCTGCGCTACCCACCCGGATCGACTGCGTCGCGGCAGCGACCAGTGCTATCAGGGTGGCAGTCGACGACGAACCCACCGCGACGAAATGGTGCTCGGCGAGCCAGAAGCGCCGATAGCCCCATTCCTCGACCGCGCGTGCGAGTGCGATGCTGTTGCGGATCGCCTCCACGGGCGACGAGCCCGCGCTGATCGGGGCGAGGTCGAGGACCGAGAGCGGCAGCGGCGCAGCCCGTCCCGTGCTCATCGGCCCGTCTCGCGGGTGGACAGAGCGGTGGCACCGTCGTACCCGTGAGCGGACGTGACGCCGGAGTCATCCGACCACGCGTACATCGCAGCAGACGATTCGGGGGTGAGACCTGCTGCTGCACGCAACAGCATCTGATGGTGCGTGTCGACCAGCTGCGACACCGCGCTCACCCTGGACAACCAACTCATCGTCACTCCCATGGCTTGATCCCCGACAGGTCGTCTTCCCGTCTGGTGCGGCCCAACGGTCTTCGAGCCGCGATCTCCCAGTAAGCACCCGTTCGTCGGTACGGAGAACCGTTGCACTCACGCTGATCTTTTGACCGCCGGTCGGGAAGATGTGCCGGCGACGCAGCCGTTAGGACTCCTCGTGAGTGATTCAACGTCGCTGTCGTTGGCCATCGGACTGCAAGGCGCTGGTCGACATCCGGCCGCATGGCGAGACCCCGAGGCGCGCCCCGACGCACTGTTCACCGCGCGATACTGGCGTGAGGCCATTGTCGCCGCCGAACGCGCCGGTGCCGACTTCGTGACCCTCGACGACGGCTTCGGGGTACGGCCTCCGCTTCCCCACGAGCTGTCGACCAGCGGTCGGCCGGTGCGGACGGACCTCGTCAACGGCAGACTCGACACCGTGCTGGTCGCGGCGCGCATCGCGCCGCTGACCACGCGGATCGGTCTCCTGCCCACCGTGACGGTCACGCACAGCGAGCCGTTCCACACGTCGAAGGCAATCGCCACGCTCGACTACGTCAGCAGCGGTCGCGCAGGAGTCCTGCTGGCCGTCGACGACAGTCCGGACAACGTCCGGCTGTTCGGACGGCGTGATGCGGAGACGATTTCGGACAGGTCTGCGCTACACCGCGAAGCCGCCGACTACGCCGAGGTGCTCAGTCGGCTGTGGGACTCGTGGGAGGACGACGCCGAGATCCGCGACGCCTCGACCGGTCGCTTCATCGACCGGGATCGGGTGCACCACATCGACTTCGACGGCGAATTCTTCGCTGTTCGCGGGCCGTCGATCACACCGCGGCCACCGCAGGGCCGACCTCCCATCGCGGCGACGGCGTCCGCCGGCGAGCGGTCGTCGCGTGAATTCCTCGATGGCAGTGCGGACATCGGGTTCTTTCCGAATGCCGAGGACCGCGCGGCGTCCGACACGACAGCCGGTGACAGTGACCGCGAGGGTCTGCGCCGCTACGACGATCTCGTGGTGTACCTCGACGACACGCAGCAGGCGGCGTCGGACCGTCGTGCGTGTTACGACGACTGGCTCGGTGCCGAATTCGACGACGTAACGCAGACATTCGTCGGCACCGCCACCGGACTGGCCGACCTGATCGAGGAGCGCAACGAGCTGGGGGGCCGACCGTCGGGAATCCGATTGCATCCGGCAGCGATCACCCACGATCTGGCTCGCATCGCCGACGACCTGGCGCCCGAACTCCTCCGTCGCAGCCTCGTCGTGGACGCGGCGTCGAATCCTGCAGGCCCACAAAGCCTCAGAGACCGGCAGGGACTCGTGCGCCCGGCCAACCGTTATGCACGCGCAGCCGTCGGAGGCGGTGTCCGATGACCAAACAGGTTCACCTGGCAGCACATTTTCCCGGGGTCAACAACACGACCGTCTGGAGTGACCCCGCCGCCGGAAGCCACATCGACTTCTCGTCTTTCACCCACTTCGCGCAGACAGCAGAACGCGGGCTGTTCGATTTCCTCTTCCTCGCGGAGGGGCTACGACTGCGGGAACAGAACGGACAGATCTACGACCTCGACGTCGTCGGCAGACCCGACACCTTCACGATCCTCGCGGCGGTCACCGAGCATCTCGGACTCGCGGGCACGATCAACTCGACGTTCAACGAACCCGTCGAAGTGGCACGACAATTCGCGACCCTCGACCACCTGTCCGACGGTCGAGCAGCCTGGAACGTCGTGACCTCGTGGGATGCGTTCACCGGCGAGAACTTCCGCCGAGGCGGATACCTCGCGGCTGATCAACGCTACGTGCGGGCTCGAGAGTTCCTCGAGACCGCCGTCGAGCTGTGGGGTTCGTGGGAGAACGACGACGTGATCGCCGACCGTTCGTCGGGTGAGTTCCTGCGCCGACCGCAGGCCGGGCGGTTCGCACGCGTCGACTCGCAGTTCGACGTCAGCGGGACGTTCCCTGTGCCGCGGAGCCCTCAGGGACGTCCGGTCATCTTCCAGGCGGGAGACTCCGACGAGGGGCGCGAGTTCGCCGCGGCACGCGCGGACGCGATCTTCTCGCGGCACTCCACACTCGACGAGGGCCGCACGTTCTACACCGACGTGAAACGGCGTCTCGCGGCGTACGGACGTAGCCCCGACGATCTGCTGATCCTGCCCGCGGCCACGTTCGTCGTCGGCGACACCGACGAGGACGCGGCCCACCTCGCCCACCAGATCCGGCTCGCGCAGGTGAGCGGGCAGACCGCGATCAAGTTCCTCGAGCAGCTGTGGAATCGCGACCTGAGCAACCACGATCCCGACGGCCCCCTGCCCACCGTCGACCCCCTGCCCGGGGAGAACACCATCGCCAAGGGCCGCGCGAGTGTGCGCATCCGCGAGGATCCCCGCGACGTCGCAGCTCGCTGGCGAGCCCTCGCGGAGTCGAAGAACCTCAGCACGCGCGAACTGATCATCGAGGTCACCGGCCGTCAGGCGTTCGTCGGATCGGCGCGCACCGTCGCGAACGAGCTCAACCGCTTCGTCCAGCACGACGCGAGCGACGGATTCATCCTGGTCCCGCACCTCACTCCGGGCGGACTCGACCGCTTCGTCGACGAGGTGATCCCAGAGCTCCAGGACCTCGGGGTGTACCGGACCGCCTACCCCGGCGGGACACTGCGGCACAACCTCGGACTCGCCGACGTCGTCGCGGGTTAGGGTTCTCGTGGGTGTCGCGCCCGCGTGCACCTCTGAGTACCTCACCGACCACGCGTCGGCGACGAGGGGAGATCACAGGTGGACGCAGTGTTCGGCGACAATCTGGCCTGGGGCGCGTCGTTCAGCATCATGGGTGTTGCCCTGCTGGTCGTCGGTTTCGGCGCCCTCGATCTGGTGACACCGGGGCGGCTTCGGCAGCTCGTCTGGGTGGACAACAACCGCAACGCGATGATCCTCACGACGTCGATGGTCGTCGGTATCTCGTTCGTCCTCGTCGCGTCCGTCGTCGACACCGCAGGCATGGTGCTGTGGAAGGCACTCCTCTACTCGCTCGCCTACGTGGTGCTGACCATCGCGGTGATGATGTGGTCGTTCGTACTGATCGACTGGCTCACCCCCGGCAAGCTCGGGACGATCCTCCTCGAGAACGACACACATCCGGCGGGCTGGATCTCGGCGGCGGTCTTCGTCGGCGTTGCTGCGGTGTTCGGCACCGTGCTGATCGTGTGAGCGCTTATTGACTGTCCGACAATAGGCGTTCTAGGGTGATGCAGACCTGTGACCGGCGACACCGTCGACCGGTCTTCTCTGCCGCCACCACAGAACCCGGGGGAACCATGACCGCCGCACTGCTCGAAGAGTCCATCGACGTCGACGCGACGCCAGCTCAGGTCTGGGCGGTGATCTCCGACCTCGCCCGCATGGGCGAGTGGAGCCCGCAGTGCGCAAAGATGTTCATCCTCGGCGGCCAGGTCAAGCTCGGCACCCGCACCATCAACATCAACCGTCGCGGACCGCTCGTCTGGCCGACGACGGCGAAGGTCGTGCGGTTCGCACCGAATCAGGAGATCGGGTTCCGCGTCGCCGAGAACCACACGGTGTGGAGCTACACCATCGAACCGAACAAGGCCGGCGGCGTGACGGTGACCGAGCGTCGGGAAGCTGCGGGCGGGAAGACAACCAAGGTGTCGTCCACCCTGGTCGACGCCGTGTTCGGCGGGGCCGACTCGTTCGAGGAAGAACTCAAGGTCGGAATGGCCGAGACGCTAGGCAAGATCAAGCGCGCGGCCGAGTCGAGCTCCGTGCGGGCTGCCTGACCCGCACAGTCGGCGACCAGAAGCGCACAGTCGACGACCAGAAGCGCACAGTCGGCGGGGTCACTCGTCGAGTGGGCGCCCCCTGGCGTCGACTGTGCACTCCCTGGCGTCGAGTGGGCGCCCCCTGGCGTCGACTGTGCACCTCACGAGCCGTCGAGCTTCTCCATGAGGGCCGGTAAGTCGGCGACGGAGCCGATCACGTGATCGGGAACCGGACCGAACTCGTCGCGCTGCAGCGCCCGCAGGGCCTCCTCACGGAATTTTCCGGTCCGGACGAGCACGCCGATCAGCGCAGACGCCTGGGCTCCGAGGACGTCGTTGTGCATGTCGTCACCGACCATCACCACCTGGGTCGGTTCGAGATTCATCAACTCGACCGCGGCGCGGAATCCCAACGGTGACGGCTTGCCGATCGCACGGATCTTGCGGCCCGACGCTTTCTCCAGACCCTCGAGGTACACGCCGGTGTCGATCGACAGCCCCCGCTCGGTCGACCAGATCATGGACCGGTGCATCGCCACCACCGGCGTACCCGAGAGCATCTTCTCCAGCACGGTCGACAGAGCGGAGTGCGTGAAAACCGGACCGGCGCCCCCGAGTACGACGACCTCGGCCTCTGCCGGGTCGTCGGTCAGTGGGACACCGGTCATGTCCTCGGCGATCGGCCCCTCGTTGAGTACCCAGGTGAGCTTGCCCGGATAGTTCCGGGCGAGAAACTCGGCGGTGAGCTTGGCCGCGGTCAGGATCTCGTGCGGCTCGACGTCGAATCCAGTGTTGGCGAGCGCCTCGGCGATCTGTGAACGAGATCGTGAGGTGGTGTTGGTCAAGAACATTCGCGGATACCCACGCTCGGCGAGATCCTCGATCGCTTCGACGGCGCCGGGCAGCGCATGCCACGAGGTGACCATCACCCCGTCGATGTCGAGCAGCAGACCCAGCGCCATGCTCCGAATCTAGTGCGGGTCGAGCGCGAGCGCAGAGCGGGGAACGCCCCACCGACACAGCTGCTTCATCGGCGTCCGATTCGCGTGGCATGCTGAGCTGATGCGTTCCGTCGCCGACCATCGTTCGATCGTGTGGGAGTTGTTCGGACCACCCGAAGCAGTCCGGGTCGCAGTCCCCGACGCGCTGGGAATGCCCACCGTCCACGACACCCTTGCCGACCTCGCGATGCCCGCCTTCGACAATTCCGCGATGGATGGTTACGCGGTGCGCGCGGCCGACATCGCGACCGCAACGCCGACCGATCCGATCCGGCTGCCCGTCGCCGACGACATCCCCGCCGGCCGTACCGGGCGGGTGACACTCGCGCCGGGCACGGCGGCGCGGATCATGACCGGCGCACCGCTGCCCGACGGCGCTGACGCCGTGGTGCAGGTCGAGCTCACCGACGGCGACTTCGCCGTCGACGCCGCGGCGGAATCGACGGTCGGGTTCACCTCGGCCGTGGACGCGGGCAAGCACATCCGTCGAGCCGGCTCCGACATCGCGAGAGGTGAGATCGCTCTCCCCGCAGGCACGGTGCTCGGCGCCGCGCAGATCGGTTTGTTGTCGGCACTCGGCATCGCCGACGTCGAGGTGGCACGCCAGTTACGCGTCGTAGTGCTCTCGACCGGATCAGAACTGGTCGAACCGGGAAAACCCCTGCGGCACGGGCAGATCTACGAGTCCAACGGCGCCATGCTGACCGCGGCGGTCACCGAGGCCGGCGGACGAGCGCGGCATGTGCACTTCGTCGCCGACAACGTCACCGACTTCCTCGAGCGCCTCGACGAGGCGTCGGCAGACGCCGACCTGATCATCACGTCCGGCGGTGTGAGCGCCGGGGCCTACGAGGTGGTCAAGGACGCACTCGGTGGCACTGACGGAGGCGTCGAGTTCGTGAAGGTCGCGATGCAGCCCGGGATGCCGCAGGGGTGTGGCCATCACCGTGACCCGACCGGGCGTCCGGTTCCGATCATCACACTCCCGGGAAACCCGGTCAGTTCGCTGGTGTCGTTCGAGGTGTTCATCAGGCCTCCGCTGCGCGCGGCGATGGGCTTGCCCGCCCACCGGCCGGGATTTTCCGCCCGGCTCGGCTCCGACGTCCGCTCGCCGGAGGGCAAGAGACAGTTTCTGCGCGGCGTCGTCGTACACGATGCGTCCGACGTCCCACCCGTGGTCGAGCCGATCGGGCCCCCCGGCTCACATCACCTGCGATATCTCGCCGGGGCCAACGCCCTCATCGACATCCCTGCCGAGGTCACGTCGTTGCCTGCCGGTTCGGTCGTCGACGTCGTCGTTCTCTGAGAGTGGCTGCGTCGAGTCGGCCGGGTCGGGCGTCGCTAAGCTGAACGGACGCGACGGACAAGCCCGACGCGACCGACCCGGGAGGATGATCAGGTGGCCAGGCGCCCGCGACCGGACGCATCAGCGCAACATCCGGCAACCGAATCCGACGGCCCGTTGCGCTCCGGCCTGACCCCGACGCATCTACTCGCCCTTGCGCGCGAGACCCTTCCCCCGATCCATCCCGCGGGTTTGCCGTTCGTGGCGGCTGCGTCGGCGGTGGCGCTCGCCGGGCGACGGCGACGGTGGGTAGCCGTACCGGCAACCGCTGCGGCCGGTGCCTGCGCCGCATTCTTCCGACATCCCTCACGAGTACCGCCGACCGAGGCGGGCGTGGTCGTGGCCCCGGCCGACGGAATCGTCAGCCTCGTCGACGAGGCCGTCCCGCCACCGGAGTCCGGCCTCGGACTACAGCCCCGGCCACGCGTGTCGACCTTCCTGTCGATCTTCGACGTCCATGTGCAGCGCGTGCCCATCGGCGGCACGGTGCTGTCGGTGACCCACACGCCGGGGACGTTCGTCTCGGCCGACCTTCCGGAGGCGAGCTCGGCGAACGAGCGCACCACGATGGTGCTGCGACCCGACGGCACACCCTCGCCCGACGACCCCTCCCCGCGCGACACCGACATCGCCGTCGTGCAGATCGCCGGTCTGCTCGCACGTCGCATCGTGTGCGAGCCCGAGGTCGGCGACCACCTCGCCATAGGCGACACGTACGGGCTCATCAGATTCGGCTCGCGCGTGGACGTCTACCTTCCACCGAACACGCAGCAGCGTGTGTTGATCGGGCAGCGCACCGTCGGCGCCGAGACCCCGCTCGCGGTACTCGGTGGGTCGGGGACGACACCTGTCGGCGACGGCGGGTGACATGCCGAACACCAATCGAGTCGGTGTCGACCGCACGCCGCTGCACTACCGCAATCCGTCGATCCGATCGACGCGTCGTCGCACACCGAATCGCGCCGAGTCGGACGTCGAGCAGAGAAGCCTGAGACGCCAAGCGGCCGCCGGCCGCATGTTCGTGCCGTCGGCGCTGACGATTCTCGCGATCTGTGCGGGCCTGACGGCGGTGCGTGCTGTCATCGACGACAACGTCAACCTCGCCATGGCACTCGTCGTCGCGGCGGCCCTGCTCGACGGAATCGACGGGCGGGTGGCCCGACTCATGGGGGCGACCACCAAGATCGGCGCCGAGATCGACTCACTCGCCGACGCCATCAACTTCGGCGTGGTTCCCGCCCTGATCGTCTATCTCTACCTGCTCCGCGGGCACGACCTGGGCTGGGGATTCGCGCTCATCTACTGCTGCGCGATCGTGCTGCGCCTCGCTCGGTTCAACACATTGCTCGACGACACCGACGCTCCGCGCTACACCCGCGACTTCTTCGTCGGAGTTCCCGCGCCGGCTGCGGCACTCGTCGCACTACTCCCGATCGGTCTCGCCCAGCAGTTCGGCGACGGCTGGTGGACGTCACCGCTGATCGTGGGGTGTTGGCTGATCATCGTCGCGCTCATGGCGGTCAGCCGCATCCCGACGGCATCGCTCAAGACATCGTCGGTGCATCCGCGGATGCTCGCCGGACTGCTGATCCTCGTGGCCATCGGGGCTGCGCTGCTGTTGACCTACCCGTACGTGTTGATGATCGTGTTGGTTGCCGCCTACGTCGCACATATCCCATTCGCGTGGCGCAGTCGGCGTTGGGTACAAGCCAGGCCCGAGCACTGGGACGCGCTGCCGGCCGAACGTCGAGCCGAACGTCGGGCGATCGCACGTAGCCAGCCCCGACGTGTACTGCCGCCGCGGAAATCCACCGCCAGGCTCGGCCTGCACAAACCGGGAGCAGGGACGATCCCGGAGACGACGATCGGCGAGCCTCCCGCGGCCGGGGCGGGGGCAACCGACGACTCGGGAACCGGGGGTAGCCGGTGAGCGCGCAATTGTCGTTGACCGCGCGCCTCAACACGTCCGCCGCCGACTCGCGTCGGGGCATCGTCCGCGCACATCCCGAGGCGTTGACCGCATTGGGATTACGTGAATGGGACGCGGTGTCGATCACCGGCGCACGCGTGACCGCGGCCGTGGTCGCCGCAGCACCGTCGGGAACGCCCACCGGCACGTTGTTGCTCGACGACATCACGTTCTCGAATGCGGGCATCAAAGAGAACGCGTCGGTGGTCATCTCCGCCGTCACGGTCTCCGGCGCGTCACGGGTGATCGTGACAGGCTCGGCAGTCGCAAGCAGGGGCGTCGACGAGGCGACGCTGCGACGCGCGCTGCTCGGAAAGGTGTTGTCGGTCGGCGACGCGGTCTCGCTGTTGCCGCGCGACCTCGGCCCTGAACTCACCGCGAGCGCCACGACGCGCGCGCTGACGCTGTCGGTCGGGATCACGTGGACCAACGAGCTGCTGACCGTGACCGCCACCGCCCCGGTCTCGCCCGTCAGCGTCCAACCCTCTACCGCTGTGCTCTGGGCGGATGGCGGATCCGACGATGCCCTCGGCATTGATCCCGGTGCCGTCGGCGCGAATCCTGGTGCCGTCAGCGCGAATCCCGGTGCCGTCAGCGCGAATCCCGGTGCCCTCGGCGGGAAACCCGGTGCCGTCGGCGGGTCAGGGCGGGGCTGGGGTACGACGCTGCCCGGCATCCCGTCACCGGGGCACGGCGTGCGGCCGGCCTCGGAGCTGGTCGGGGTCGACACGCAGGTCGCGAAGCTCACCGAGTGGCTCGACATCACGCTCGACGAGCCCGAGGTGTTGCGTGCTCTCGGCGCCACACCACGTCTCGGCGTGCTGATCTCGGGTCCGGCGGGATCCGGAAAGGCCACACTGGTCCGATCCGTCTGTGCCGCAAGAACACTGACCACCATCGACGGCCCAACTGTCGGCTCGCTGGAGGCATCGGCGCGCCTGCGAGCGGTGACCGATGCGATCGCAAACCTTCGTCGTACCGGGTCGGGCGTACTGCTCATCACCGACGTCGACGCGCTGCTGCCCGTCGAACCCGAACCGGTCTCGACACTGATCCTCGACGAGTTGCGTGCTGCGATCGCGCCGCCGGTCACCGCCGACGCCGGTGGTACGCAGCCCGACCACCTCGCCCTGATCGTGACCAGTGCCGAACCTGCGGGCCTCGACGAACGTCTACGCGGACCCGACCTGTGCGACCGGGAGCTCGTCATCGGCCTGCCGGACGCTGCACGTCGCGCTCGGATACTCGGCGTGATCCTCACCGGGGTACCCACGGACGGCGCGCTCGATCTCGATGACATCGCTTCTCGGACGCCGGGTTTCGTCGCGGGAGACCTCGCGGCCCTCGCGCGCGAGGCGGCACTGCGCGCTGCGGCCAGGGCAAGCTCGACGGACACGGCACCCACACTGACCGACGCCGACCTCGTCGGCGCACTCGACGTCATCCGTCCGGTTTCACGTCTTCGGACGCCCGAGGTGGCCGTCGGATCGATCACGCTCGACGACGTCGGCGACATGACCGAGACCAAACAGGCGCTGACCGAGACCGTGCTCTGGCCGCTCCAGCATCCCGACACCTTCACCCGACTCGGCGTCGAACCACCGCGCGGCGTACTCCTCTACGGGCCACCCGGGTGCGGCAAGACCTTCGTGGTCCGTGCACTCGCGGCGTCGGGCATGCTCTCGGTTCACATGGTCAAGGGTGCCGAACTGATGGACAAGTGGGTCGGTTCGTCGGAGAAGGCAGTGCGCGACCTGTTCGCCGCGGCGCGGGAGTCGGCACCCTCGTTGATCTTCCTCGACGAGGTCGACGCCCTCGCACCGCGCCGCGGCCAGTCGACGGACTCGGGTGTCGGCGATCGCGTGGTGGCCTCGCTGCTGACCGAACTCGACGGCGTCGAACCGCTACAGGATGTCGTCGTCCTCGGCGCGACCAACCGGCCCGACCTCATCGACCCGGCACTCCTGCGCCCGGGTCGGTTGGAGCGACTCGTGTTCGTGCCGCCGCCGGACGCACAGGCGCGCGCCGACATCCTGCGGACCTCGGGCCGCAAGGTGCCGCTTGCCGACGGTATCGACCTCGACGCGCTGGCCGACGACCTCGAGGGTTATTCGGCAGCCGACTGCTCGGCACTGCTTCGCGAGGCGGCGCTGGCGGCCATGCGCCGGGACATCGACGCGGCGACCGTCACTGCCGACGACGTCGCCGACGCGCGGAAACGCGTGAGACCGTCGCTCGACGCTGCCCAGGTCGAGAACCTACGCGCCTACGCCGACCGTCGTAAGGAATGATCGGTCGCCGCACGGCCCGCCCGGCGAACAGCCGCGATCAACTAGTCTGTGTGCCCGCCTGGCCGGTTTGACCCTGCTGGCTGGTCTGACCCTGTTGGCCACCGGGAAGCTGCCCGGTGGGCGCCTGGCCGTTGGGAAGCTGACCCGTCTGACCGTTGGGCGCCTGGCCCTGCTGTCCGAACGGTGATTGCCCGTTGCTCCCCATCCCACCGCCGTTCTGCCCCATCCCACCGCCGTTCTGCCCCATCCCACCGCCGTTCATACCCGGCATGCCGCCACCGTTGCCGCCGGGGCCACCCATCTGGCTCTGGCCGGACGAGTTGTCGTGGCCGACGACGTAACCCGCGCCGAAACCGAGGAGACCGAAGCCGACGGCAAGCCCGATGCCGCCGGCGATGATCGCGTTCTTGACCTTCGGCGGTACCTGCCGCGCGGCCGAGCCCGCGGTCACCGGCTCTGCGCCCTCCTGTACCGGCGGCTGACCTGCGACCTGCGGCTGAACGGGTGCGGTTGCGGCCCGGGCGCCCACGCGCTCGGTGTTCTCGAAATATCCGGGGCCGGCAGCATTCGCGGGACCGCCGGAGTTCTCGGGGTTGATCGAATTCTCGGGGGTGGTGGGTGCGGACATCGCGGGGTTCTCCCTCATCTCGGGTGCGCGGTGAGCGAGCACCGACCTCCGGCACGCGCTCACATCGCATCAACAGTGCCGTCCACGGTGCCGACGACGCCTTGCGCCCGACTGCGCGCCCTCTGGGAATCGGCTGTGCGGGTCAGCTGGTCGTGATCGTGTAGAACACGGACGACCCGCCCGACGCCGCAGCAGGTGTCACACCCGCGCTGACCCAGTAGGTGGTGCCACTCTTGTCCGCGGTCAACACCACCACGGATTGCCCGTTCTGCGATGTCCGCTGTGACTCCGTGTACCCGGCATCGGTGAGCTTCTTGACCGCGGAGTCCAGGACGTTCGAGTCGCTCGCGGGAGCCTGCACCGTCACAGACCATCCCTTTCCCGCAGCACCAGAAGCACTCAGCACAGTGCCGTCGATCAGCGGGACCTGATCGGTCGGAAAGTCAGACGGTAGTGCCACTCCTTTGAGACCGCTGTCCTTATCCGCAGAGCAACCGCCGATGACCAGGGCAAGCGCACACGTCAACAGGACGACGGTGAACCTGACTAAGCGCGACATGACTGCAACGGTAAGATAAACAAGCGGGCAGTTGCTCCGTGACACCCCGCCAATCGACGAAAGACGGAGTGCCCTTTGATCTCAGTGTTGGCCGCGTTGGCCGTGTGTGCGCTCATCGCACCTGCCATCGTCCGTACGCTCGGCACCAAGGGGTTCTACGTCCTCGCGCTCGCTCCGCTCGGCGCCCTCGTCTGGGTTCTCCTCAACTGGCCCCAGGCCCACCACGCTCCCCGCGTGGAGACCGTCTCCTGGGCACCGACGCTGAGCATGGACTTCGTCATGCGGTTCGACACCCTCACGGCGATCATGTCGGTACTGATCCTCGGTGTCGGCGCGCTCGTGCTGTGCTACTGCGCCAACTACTTCGACGACGCCCGTCCCCGCGTCGCCATCTTCGGCGGCGAGATGATCGCGTTCGCCGCAGCCATGTTCGGGCTCGTGGCCAGCGACAACATGCTGATGCTCTACATCTTCTGGGAGCTCACCACGGTGTTGTCGTTCATGCTCGTCGGCTTCTATCACGTCCGCGCCACCTCGCGGCGGTCGGCGACGCAGGCGCTGCTGGTGACCACCGCGGGCGGACTGGCAATGCTCGTCGGCATCATCATGCTCGGCGAACGGACCGGTTCCTATCTGCTCTCCGACCTCGTGGCGCACCCGCCGTCGAGCGGCGTCTTCGTCGACGTCGCGATCGTGCTGGTACTGATCGGCGCCATCAGCAAGTCGGCGATCGTGCCGTTCCACTTCTGGCTGCCGGGCGCGATGGCGGCGCCCACACCCGTCAGCGCATACCTGCACGCAGCCGCGATGGTGAAGGCGGGCATCTACCTGATCGGTCGCCTCGCGCCCGGCTTCTCGGGCCTCACCAGTTGGCAGGTCATGACCATCGGCCTTGGCTGTTTCACCATGGTGCTCGGTGGCTGGCGTTCGCTGCGCGAACTCGACCTCAAGCTCATTCTCGCGTTCGGTACCGTCTCCCAGCTGGGCTTTCTCGCGGTCTTGTTCGGCATGGGCGACGCCAACGTGGCGATGGCGGCGCTGGCGATGCTCGTCGCACACGCGATGTTCAAGGCTGCGCTGTTCATGGTCGTCGGCGTCATCGACCACTCGACCGGCACACGCGACATCCGCAAACTGGCAAGACTCGGTCATCGTCTCCCCTGGCTCGCGGCCATCGCAGCCGTCGCGGGTGCGAGCATGGCCGGTCTGCCGTTCACCATGGGTTTCGTCGGCAAGGAGACGGCATTCGCGTCGGTCTGGGACACCGGTTCGATGCAACACTGGCAGGCCGAGACCGTCGACTACGTGCTGGTGGCAGGCTCGATCATCACGATGGCGTACACGACGCGCTTCCTGTGGGGAGCATTCGGTCGAAAGGTACGGCAGTTCCCGAGTCGTGTCGTCGCGCAGATGCATCCACCGTCGGTCGCCTTCCAGACCCCACCTGCCATCCTCGCCGCACTCGGCGTCGTGACCGCTTTCCTGAGCCCGCTGATAGGCGAGGTCTTCGAGCCGTACGCGGAGAGCCTGCTGTCGTACGGTCACGAGATCGAACACCTCGGCATGTGGCACGGCTTCGGTCTGCCGGTGGTCTTCTCGATCATCGTGATCGTCGGTGGCGCCGCACTGTTCCTGCTCATCAGACGACTGCGCGATCTCCTGTTCCGCTATCGCCCACTCCTCAACGCCGACCGCATCTACGACGCGACGCTGCGCGCCGCCGACACGCTGTCGCTGACGCTGACCCGAAACACCCAGCGAGGCTCGCTGCCGATCACGCAGGGCGTGATCATGTGCACCGCGATCATCCTGCCCATCACCGTGTTGTTCCTCGGTTCCCGCGATCGACTCTCGGTTCGCGGATTCGACTCCGCAGTCGAACTGGTCATCGGCGGCATCATGGTCGCCGCCGCTGTCGCAGCGGTCATCCTGCGTAACCGACTCGCCGCGACACTCATCGTCGGCGTGACCGGCTACGGCTGCGGCGTGTTGTTCGCGCTGTACGGAGCTCCCGACCTCGCGCTCACCCAGTTCCTGGTGGAGACGCTCACCCTGGTCATCTTCGTGCTCGTCCTGCGCAAGCTCCCCGCCGAACCCGAACCCCGGCACGCGACGGGATTCAAGGCATTGCGCGCACTGATCGGCGCGGCCGTCGGCGTGAGCCTGGTCGTGATCGGCCTGTTCGCCGCGGCCGCGCGCAACTCCCAGCCGGTGTCGATCGACATCCCCGAGGCCGCCTACAAGTGGGGTCACGGCGCGAACGCGGTCAACGTGCTGCTCGTCGACATCCGCGCCTGGGACACGATGGGCGAGGTGAGTGTTCTCATCGTCGCTGCGACGGGCGTCGCGTCGATGGTGTTCCGCAACCGCCGATTCGGCGCGGCCCCCCGTGTCTCCGACGCCGCGCGCCTGCTCGCCAACGGACACGGCGACGAGGACGACGATCCGATCCCGCCCGACCGCACCACATGGCTTCGCGGCAGCGAGTTCCGCGATCCGCGCAACCGGTCGATGGTGTTGGAGGCGACGACGCGTCTGATCTTCCCGACGATGGTCGTGCTGTCGGTCTACTTCTTCTACGCAGGCCACAATGCACCCGGCGGCGGATTCGCCGGCGGTCTCACCATGGGCTTGGCGCTTGTGCTGCGTTACCTGGCCGGCGGACGTTACGAACTCGGCGAGGCCCTGCCCGTCGAACCCGGCAAGTTCCTGGGCGCGGGACTGCTCATCTCCGCGGGAACTGCCGCGACGTCGATGCTGCTCGGCGCCCCGGCGCTGTCGTCGGCCGTCCTCAAGGTCACCCTGCCGCTCCTCGGCGATGTCAAGATCGTGACCGCACTCTTCTTCGACCTCGGCATCTACCTGATCGTGGTCGGGCTCGTCCTCGACATCCTGCGCAGTCTCGGCGCACGACTCGACGTCGAGAACACGATCCCGGCAGGCACCACCCTGCCGGTCGTCGAGGAGGCGCGACGATGAGCGTCAACCTCGGACTCCTGGCGATCGTGGCGGTCCTCGCCGCCTGCGGCTCCTACCTCCTGATGGAGCGCAGCCTGATCCGCATGCTGTTGGGTCTGCTGCTGGTGGGCAACGCCATCAACCTGCTGATCATCACTCTCGCCGGACCACCCGGGAACCCGCCCATCATGGGCAGGACGTCGGATCACCGCACCCAGGACGCCGATCCGCTGGCGCAGGCGATGGTGCTCACGGCGATCGTCATCACGATGGGTGTCGGCGCGTTCATCCTCGCGATGGTCTACCGGCTCTTCGTGCTCAACCGCGACGACGACGACGTCGAAGACGATCTCGAGGATCGCAAGGTGCTCGAGTCCAGTCTGAAGGACGCGCCTGACCGCGACCGCAGCGACAACCCCGAAACGGGTGCCGACACACCGCTGGGCGACCTCTTCGACGACGAGGGCAACCCGCTCACCCCGGAGGAGTACGCCGCGCTGCACAGGGCCAAGATCGAAACCGACCTCATGCCGGAGGACGACGACGTCATCGACGAGGTCTCGCGCGAGGAGGACGAGGTCGACGCAGCACTCGCCGAGGCCGACGCCGAGGTCGTCGACATGACCTGGACGCTCGGCAACGACCTCCAGGACCCCGACAAGCCCTACCCCGGTACCGCGGATCCGCGTAAGCCCCCGCCTGACGCGGGCCGCTACGAGCCGGGCCCGCCGGCGGGGCAGGGGGATGATCGATGACTCCCCAACCCTCATGGATTCCCGTACTCATCACCCTGCCGACGCTCGTACCGCTGCTCGGTGCCGCGATCTCGCTGCTCGCCGGACGCAGTCCGATCCTCCAGCGTGCTGTCGCGCTCGTGGCGATCGGCACCGCGCTCGTGGCATCGGGCATGATGCTCTACCTCACCGACGAGCACGGGACGTTCTCAGTGCACATCGGCGGCTGGGGGTCGAAGGGGTATCCGAACGGTCCGCTCGGGATCACGCTCGTCGTCGATCCGCTCGCAGCGTTGATGCTCGTCGTGTCGACGGTCGTGCTGCTGTGCGTCGTGAGCTACGCGATCGGTCAGGGTATCCGCGACGGAACGTCGCAGCAGCCGGTGTCGATCTTCCTGCCGACCTACCTCATCCTCTGCGCTGGCGTCTGCAACTCGTTCCTCGCGGGCGACCTGTTCAACCTGTTCGTGTCGTTCGAGATCCTGCTGTCGGCGAGCTTCGTGCTGCTGACACTGGGCGCGAGCGGCGAGCGGGTACGCGCCGGCGCGTCGTACGTCATGGTCTCGATGCTGTCGTCGCTGGTCTTTCTGTCCGGCATCGCATTCGCGTACGCGACGACCGGCACACTGAACCTGGCCGAGATGGCCCTGCGGCTCGACTCCGTCGCCGACGGCACCCGCAACGCGCTCTACGCGGTGCTGCTCGTCGCCTTCGGGATCAAGGCAGCGGTCTTCCCGCTCTCGTCGTGGCTACCCGACTCCTATCCCACCGCCCCTGCACCGGTCACCGCAGTGTTCGCCGGGTTGCTCACCAAGGTCGGTGTGTACGCGATCATGCGCATCCACACGCTGCTCTTCCCTGGCGGCTCGATGGATTCGGTCCTCATGGTCGCAGGGTTGCTGACGATGCTGATCGGTATCTTCGGTGCGATCGCCCAGTCGGACATCAAGCGTCTGTTGTCGTTCACACTCGTCTCGCACATCGGCTACATGATCTTCGGCATCGCGCTGTCGTCGAAGCTCGGTCTGTCCGCGGCGATCTACTACGTCGCGCACCACATCCTGGTGCAGACCACGCTGTTCCTCGTGGTCGGACTCATCGAGCGACAAGCGGGTTCGGCGTCGTTGCGACGCCTCGGTGGGCTCATCGCCAGCCCGCTGCTCGCGGGCCTGTTCCTGATCCCGGCACTCAATCTGGGTGGCATCCCACCGTTCTCCGGGTTCATCGGCAAGGTCGGTTTGCTCGAAGCGGGTACCCGCGACGGATCGGTGCTCGCGTGGCTCCTGGTCGCGGGATCGGTGATCACCAGTCTCCTGACGCTCTACGTGATGGCCCGTGTGTGGACCAAGGCGTTCTGGAGGCCCCGCGCCGACGCACCCGAGGGCGAACTCGCCGACAGCGCGCCGTCTGCTCTCATAGACGAGCGCTCGGACATCTCCTTCGACGACCGCGAGGATGTCGGCCGGATGCCGGTCTCGATGGTGATACCGACGGCGCTGATGGTTGCCGCCGGCCTGGTGCTCACGTTCTGGGCAGGGCCGATCCTGCGCTTCACCGACAGTGCGTCCGACAACATCACCGACCGCGGTAACTACATCATGAGCGTGCTGGGAAGTGACGACTGATGAGCGACGACAACCCCGATCCAGCCACACAGAACACCCGAGCCGGTGCGGTCCGTGCACCCGGGAAGGGGCCCGTCCGATCCTTCCTCGTCAACGCCTGGCGCGTCTCGTTGTTGTTCATCTTCTGGAACGTCGTCCGCGTGTTCGTATGGATCCGTGAACACGTCCGAATCCCAGGGCGTATCGCGGGCGACGGCCGCGAACTGGCCGTCCGACTGTGGGTGGTCGCGTGGCTGACGTTCGTGTGGGTGTTGCTGTGGGGAACGGTGTCATGGGCCAACATCATCGGCGGTGTGGTGCTCGCGCTTGCCATCTCGATCCTGCTGCCGCTGCCACGTGTGCCCGTCGAGGGCCGCATCCACCCCGTCTCGGTCCTCTGGCTCCTCGTCCGGCTGATCATCGACTTCTTCGTGTCGAGCGCGCAGGTGGCCTGGGCGGCGATCCGACCTGGCTATCGGCCACTCGGTGCTGTCATCCGCGTCAGGGTCGCGATCAAGTCCGACATGGTCCTGACGCTCGCCGTCGACTATCTCAATCTCGTGCCCGGCACGATGGTGCTCGAGATCGATCACCGTCGTCGACTCATCTACGTGCACGTCTTCGACGTCCGGTCCGACAAGAAGGTCCGCGCCTTCCACAAGCAGGTCGCGTTCGTCGAGCGCATGTTCATCAAGGCGTTCGAGCGTGACAGCGAATGGCACCCGAGCCCGTACCACGGCATCGACGACGACTACCACCACGTGCGCAACGCCGAACGCGCGGCGATCACCGCGGAGCAGAAGCGATGAGCGTCGTCTGGGTAATCGTCGCCGCGCTGCTGCTCATTGCGGCAGTGCTCACCGCGGCGCGTGCGCTGATGGGCCCGACAACGCTCGACCGTCTGGTTGCACTCGACACGCTCATCGCGCTGGCGATGTGCGGTCTCGCGGCCTGGGCGGCCTACAGCCGTGACACGACCGTGGTGCCGGGCATCGTCGCGCTCTCGTTGCTGAGTTTCGTCGGGTCGATCGCGATCGCCCGATTCCGTGTCCGGGACGACCAGACATGAGGGGGCCGCGATCATGATCGTCGACATCGTGAGCTCGGTGTTCCTCATCGTCGGTTCGGTGATGGCCTTCACCGCGGCTCTTGGCGTGTTCCGCTTCCCCGACACCCTGAGCCGAATGCACGCGGCTACCAAACCGCAGACGTTCGGGTTGTTGCAGATCCTCGTCGGCGCGATCATCCAACTCGGCAAGAATGTCGACGTCGGTATGCTGATTCTCGCCGGATTGTTCGCCATCATCACTGCACCTGTGATTGCACACCGGATCGGACGCCTCGTGTATCAGGAACAACGCGCACAGGACGGGTTGATCGCCAAGGAAAGAATGGATCGCGGCGACATCGACTGATGCGGTAGGAATGCGCCGGCGTTCTTCGGCAAACACCGTGTTCAGCCTGCATTGACGTCGGAACTTGCGGCTCGCGCGGAGTTCAGTGAACAGTTACATTTACCTGGAGCATTGTCGGGGGACATCTACGATCAGGAGCCCGCCTGTGTTTGAGCGTTTTGACCAACGTTCACTCGCGATGCTGTGCAGCCAGGTCGGCGCCGTCCCGCTTTTGGCACTCGGTCTGGCCTCGAACACCTTCATCTTCCCGGGAATGCACTGGGTCCTCGCGCTCGTCGGCGTCTACACACTCTTCTCGATCGTGGTCACGGTACGCGCCGGCAGGCTCGACGACCGTTGGTTCGCGCTAGTCGGTTTCGGCGGGATGCTCGGGGTTGCGGCGTCGGCGGCGGTCGTCGCCGACGACGCGTCGGCGATCGCCGTCGTGGTCCTCCTCGCAGCGATTCCGGCCCTCGCCGCGATGGCATCGCCGCAACGCATCGTCTTCAGCTTCCTCGTCGCCGCTGCGGTGTTCGCCATTGCGGTCGTCGCACCGAGGGCACATTCGATCACGGCTCTCGCGGTGGGCGGGGGCGCCGTGTTGATGTCCATCCTTGTCCCCACCGTGATGGTCACGATGCTGCGGCGCACACTGTCGACGCTCTTGGCAGATCAGGCGCGCCTGATCGTCACAGATCCACTGACCGGGGCCTACAACCGGCGCGGCCTGTTCGACGGGGCGCCGCTGATGTTCCGTGACGCTGAGCGGGCAGGTAAACGGACGGCGCTGCTGGTCATCGACATCGACAACTTCAAGCTCATCAACGACGCAAACGGCCATGCGGCAGGAGACGCCGTGCTCGTCGAGGTCACGTCGCTGCTGGAGAACAACGTGCCACGGGGCTCGCTGGTCGCGCGCACCGGCGGCGAAGAGTTCACCGTCCTGCTGGTCGTCGACGACGAGGCACAACTCCGTGACATCGCCTCACGCCTGTGTCTGACCGTTGACGCGAGCGCCGGCGTGACCATCAGCATCGGAGGTGTGGTCGCCTTCTCGCACGAGAACCCGGACGAGCGCGACGACCTGGCCTCACGCGACGGCATCGACCACCTCGTCGCACCGGCTGACCGGCTGCTCTACGCCGCGAAACACCTCGGCAGGAACCGGGCGGTGGTGAGCACGGCGCCCGATTTCACGTGGCGAGCAGGCCGTAAAACCTCACATGACGCATCGGGAGCGGCTGATGCAGGTGCGCTCCACGACGAAGTTCTTCCACTGAGCACCCCGGGTAACGCACAGAAACCGGCCGAACACCAGAGAGACGAGCAGATGGTCGAGATCCTTCACCCCTACCACGACACCGCGAGGATCGCCCAGCTCACCGACGGGCCGACCATGCAGCTCGTCGATCTGTGGCCGTACGCGGGCGAGGAACTGCGTACCCTCGACGCCCTGGAGCCTGTCGAGCCCGGCGTCACGCCCGCGCCTCGGCTCGATCTCTCCGACCCGGCAGTCGTCGACGCCCACACCCGGTATGTCCACTTCGAATGGCGGAACACGGTCGCACGTATGCCGGACGCCGAGTTGTTCTACCGGTTGAAGACGGCGCGAAACAGGTTCCTGCTGACCACGGCTGAACAGAATCTGTGGCGCGACGCCACTGTCGCCGTGGCCGGTTTGAGCGTCGGATCGTCGGCCCTGACCGCCTGCGCGGTGACCGGAGTGCGCAACTTCCACATCGCCGATGCCGACAGAATGTCACCCACCAATCTGAACCGCATGGTCGGTTCGGTGTGCGATGTCGGGGTGACCAAGATCGAACTCGCCGAGCGCCGCATCCTCGAGGGCGATCCGTATTCGTCGGTGTCACGGTACCCACAGGGCTATTCGACCGAGGTCGCCGACGACTTCCTCGGGATCTCGTCCGGTCGTCCGGTCTCGGTGGTCATCGAGGAGATCGACGACATCGCCATGAAGATCGACATGCGTAGACGCGCACGAGCAGCACGCATTCCCGTCGTCAGTGTGACGGACATCGGCGAGAACGTCATGCTCGACGTCGAACGATATGACCTCGAGCCGGACTACCCGATCTTCCACGGCCGGGGCGAGAAGTTCACTGCCGCCGACGCCGCCGATCCCGCACAGCGCCTCGAGATGGCGATGTCGATCGTCGGTGACAACCTCACCTCACGCATGGCGTTCTCGGCCAGTCAGGTCGGTCGCAGTCTCGCGTCGTGGCCGCAGCTGGGGTCGACTGCGTCGATATCCGGTGGGCTCGCCGCGGCAGCGGCCCGCAACATCGTCTGCGGACGAGGGCGCGTCGCCTCCGGGCGTTACGTCATCGACGTCGAGAGCATGCTGCTGCTGCCCAGCGAGTACGGCGAGTTCCAGTGGAACGAGCTCGCTCCGGACGTTTTTGCAGCGGTGTTCGGCGCCGACGGTTCCGAACAGTCCACCCCGTAGCGCACAGTCCACCCCGTAGCGCGACCGACTGGCACCCGGCCACCGGCGGGCAGGGCCGTCGATGGTTTCCGGGTGCCCGCCTCACGCAACGTCGGCCGACTCGCGCTCGACAAGGCCCCCGGCAGACGCGAACTCGGCACACATCGCTGCCCACACCTCGGGTTCGGCGAAACCGGCAAGAGTCTGCTGATCCCAGAACATCGCCTGCGTGCGGTACCTGTCGTCCGGATACGGGGTGAACGGGATCGCGGAATCGACGCGACCACCACCCGACTCCCAGCGCGCGAGCACGTAGTCTGCCGCGGTTGCGAGCATGTGTGTGGTCCCGGTCGCCGCCATGAGGATCAACGGTGTCCTGGCGAGAAGGCCTGCGCCCGCCGCGGCATCGTGTGACGCGGCGTCGATGAACGCAGATTTCACTTCGATCAGTCCGCTCGGGATTCTGCGACCGATTGCCGCGATCAATTCTGCTTGGCCGCGCTGGCCTTCCCACTCGCTGACCGCGTGGGATTCACGTGCCTGGGTATAGGGGCCTTGAACCCGCAACCCACCGACCACACGATCGGCCGCGTCGATCACCGCACAGAACACCCGGGTGCCCGTTCCGTCGCGGATGTCCTCGTACTGCAGGGCCTCCTCGACGCCGCGCGCGCTGTACGCGGCCCGCGCACCGTCGAGGTACTCGTCCCACAGACCGGGGATCAACTCCGGGGACGCCACCACAAGCGTCAGATCACTCACCGAGTCCGGCACAACGATCGGTGCGGCGTGATCGATGATGATCGGTGCAGGGCTGGGCATGGCGACGACAGAATTCATAGTGGGTCCTTCGACAAGAAAGTGAAGATGGAGGGGACATCTGATTGTGCAGGCAAACTACCCCGAATTGTCGAATAGACAATCGCCACAGCGCTAGCCCAACGACAATTACGCGATCAAACCGCTTCGTTGCGGAATCTCCCGCAACAGAAATCGTCGGGAAAAATCAGTCCAATTCGGCGACCACAGAGGCCACCACGGCACGCATGTCCCCGGTGCGGTCGTGTACCGAGCGCTGGCGCTGGTAGCTCGCCCCGTGATCGACGATGTCGACGACGCGCGCGAGGTCGTCGAGGCAGCCGAGATCTTCGGCGACGGGTTCGAGACGCTTGAGTAGGACGGTGAGATCGTCGGTGACAAGTCGTTCGTCACAGTCGGAGTCGAGGATGACGATCGCGTCGAGACCGTAACGCGCAGCACGCCACTTGTTCTCCTGCACGAGCCACGGCGCCATGTGCGGAAGTTCGTCGCCCGCCGAGAGTCGGCGGTCGAGGTCGACGACAAGACAGTGGATGAGTGCGACGACACCGGAGAGTTCGACGAGATTGGTCATGCCGTCGCACACCCGCACCTCGATGGTGCCCAGATGCGGCGAGGGCCGGATGTCCCAGCGGATCTCGTTGATGTGGTCGATGATCCCGGTCGTCTTCTGATCGGCGACGAACGCCTCGAATTCGTGCCACGTCTGGAACTGGAACGGCAGCCCCGCCGTCGGCAACTGTTGGAACATCATGGCGCGATTACTCGCATAACCGGTGTCCTGACCCGACCACATCGGCGACGACGACGAGAGGGCCAGCAGGTGCGGGTAGTAGTTGAGCAACGAGGTGAGGATCGGCAGAACCTTGTCACGCCGGTCGATGCCGACGTGCACGTGGACGCCCCAGATCAGCATCTGTCTGCCCCACCACTGGGTCCGGTTGATCAGTTCCGCGTACCGATGACCCTCGGTCAACAGTTGGGTCGACCATTCGGCGAACGGGTGCGTTCCCGCTCCGTAGAGGTCGACGCCGATGTCGTCGGTGATCGCACGGACGGCATCGAGCGTCGCCGACAGGTCGTCGATCGCCTCGCCCGTCGTGCGGCACACACCGGTCACCAGTTCGACGGTGTTGCGCAGCAGTTCCTTGTGAACCTTGCCCGCACGGTCGGGTGCGCGGTCGGCGACCCGTCCGAACAGTTCGGCCGCCGAATTCGACAGGTCACCGGTCACCTTGTCGGTGAGCGCGAACTCCCATTCGACCCCCAGCGTCGGTGTGGGCGACCCAGCGAATTCGATCGGGATGATCTTCGGCACAGCTCACGCCTTCCGTACGCGATCAGGTCGCCGAACGCTGCCACACCCTGTCGGCGGGATCGTTGCCTCCGTCAGCCCTTGACGGAGATGACACCGCACGCCAGGCGCGAACCCGCGTCGCCGGTCTTCATCGTCTCGGCGTCCGGTGCCGGCGCATACCTGGTGGGGATGTTGGCGAAGTTGTCGGCCTTCTCGTGGATGATGATCGACTTGCCCGCCACCTGATTGAGATTCACCGAGTCGGTCGTGGTCACGGTCTCGCCCGTGCCGTCGGCCAACACATTGATGGAGACGAGGTCGCCGCTCGACGGGTGACCGGTGTGCCCGTCGACCTGCAGGTGACCGCCTGCCGAGGAGAACGGTGTCGAACCGCTCGCCTGGCAGACGCCGTTCTCGTGGATGTGCATCCCGTGGAAGCCCGCCGGAATCCCCTCGGTCACCCGCACGTCGACGCGCAGCGACGACCCACTCGGCGTGAAGGTCGCGGTTCCGACGGTCTGCCCCTTGGTGTCCTTGAGTTCGGCGGTGGCCGACTCCTTCGTCGAGTTCGGGATGTTGTCGGCGTCGTCGACGCTTCCCGGAGGCGCCTGGTTACCGGTCACCACCGAGGGGGTGGTTCCAGGGGTGTCCGACCGTGGCTCGTCGGGAGTACAGCCCGCGAGGGCCGCTGCGATGGCGCCCGCAGCACCCAGCGCGAGCACGCTGCGCACGGTCTTCGAGCCGAGTGTCGAACTGCCGGTCATGAAACGCTCCTAGTGATCGGTTGGGCCGTCGGGGTGAACAATCTTGTCAGCGAGAACTCACCGGGTGACCACCACCACCGCGATGCCATCGCGGCACATGGTGAACGACGTGGGGCGTTGCTCGACGCTGGCGTCTGAGCCGAGTGCTGTCGCCACCTTCTGTGCCTCCGCCTTCTGCGACGAATCACGGTAGAGGATGGTGTTCTCTGTGAAACTGCCGCCGTTGTAGTTGGCGGGGTCCGCTGTGGTGAACCCCTTCGCCTTCAGCTCGTCGGTGACCTCGGAGGCCAGACCCGAGATGGAGCCGGCGTTGATCACGCACAGTCGGGCATCGCCAGCCGACGCCGTGGCCGACGACGTCGCAGGAGCCGACGTGGTGGCGACACTGGCCTCGGCGTCGCGGAGCCCCTCGTCGGGGCTCTGACCCGACGTCGCCGCCGAGTGCCAACCGAGTCCGACGAACACGACAGCCACCGCGAGGAGCAGCATTGCCCCAGCCCGCAGGGGAAGGCGATTGGGCTCGCGATCAGCATTCATCACCGATGACCTTAACGCACGCGCGGCGGGCAACCGCGCTCAGCGCTACGTGATGTCGAAGCCGAGTCGCCGCGCGGCGCGCGCCTTCTGGCGCGATGCACGCAGCCTGCGCAGACGCTTCACCAGCATCGGGTCGGCGGCAAGCGATTCGGGTCGGTCGACGAGCGCGTTGAGCACCTGGTAGTACCGAGTCGCCGACAGTCCGAAGAGCTCTTTGATCGCTTCTTCTTTGGCCCCCGCGTACTTCCACCACTGGCGTTCGAACGCCAGGATGTCGTGCTCGCGACGCGACAGGCCATCCGGACCCACCTCGTGGGGATCGACGGAATGTCCGGCCGAGTTCTGCGTCGGTTCGGGTGCGTTCTCGGGTTGTTCGCCGTGCTTCTGACTACGCGCTGCTGCGCCGTCCATCTTGCTCCCTCACGCTCGCCTCCGGCCCTACCCGAATCGACTTCTCGACCGGGTCAATCGGCGTACCACCGACGGCGGCACGAATGCGAGCGACGTGTGCGTGCGACGCAATCGAATGACACCGATGTGGTTCACGGACCATCTAACCACGCCGGGTACCCGACGACCGTGCGTGACTCGCCCGGTTCCGGCTTGCCCGTGACGGGCCAGCGCCGTCGGCCTTCACACCGCGCAGTACTCTTTTCTCTCATGCCTGTGCTTCCGATCTGCATCGTCGGCGAGCCGGTACTGCACCGGCCCACCGAGTTGGTCGAACTCGACGACAAGGGTCGCCCCTCAGACGAGATCGTCACCCTTCTCGACGACATGTACGAGACGATGGACGCCGCCCACGGCGTCGGGCTGGCCGCCAACCAGGTCGGCGTCGGCAAGCGATTGTTCGTCTACGACTGCCCCGACGGCGAGGCGGGACGGGCGTCGGCGCGACGTCGGGGCGAAGTGATCAACCCCGTCCTCGAGACGTCGGAGATCCCCGAGACCATGCCAGACCCCGACGACGACGAGGAGGGCTGTCTGTCGGTGCCCGGCGAGCAGTTCCCCACCGG
>NZ_BAFB01000189.1 GCF_000248075.1 Gordonia otitidis NBRC 100426
GCGGTCGCAGAACGAAAGGTTGCCCCTGGCCGCGGATATCGCAGCCAGGGGCAACCTGTATCGGTGGGGCTCCGCTCAGTGCATGACGATCGGTGCGCGATCGACGTCCTCTTCGACGAGCGGCGAGGCGATCTTCCTCCGCGGCAGGAAGAACGCCGGGATGATCGTCACCGCGATCAGAGCGACCGCCACGATGAATGTGGCCCCGAACGCCTCGGCGGCCCAACTGAACCACTGGCCCGGCGGGTCCTGTGGCGCCTGCCCGGCCTTGACCAGGAGGTCGTACTTCTCGGGCGCGGCATTCGACGCGATCGCCAGTTGCGATTCCGCGTGCGCCTTGAGGTTGGTCGCCAGGATCACCGAGATCACCGCGGTACCGATCGACGAGGCCGTCTGCTGGACGACGTTCATCAGCGTCGAACCGTCGGGAACCTGCTTGTTGCTCAAGGTCGCCAGCGCGGCCGACATGATCGGCATCATGGTCATGCCCATGCCGAGACCCTGGACGAACAGTGCGCCACACAGCAGCCAGTACGGGGTGTCGGCGCCGAGGAACATGAACGTGCCCATGCCGACGGCCATCAGGACGATGCCGACGAGCACGAACTTGCCGGGTCCGATCTTGTCGGTCATCTTGCCGGCCACCGGCATGGTGATCATCGCGCCGATACCCTGCGGGGCCAACAGCAAGCCTGCCGCGAGGGTGCTTTCACCGCGGATACCGATGAAGTACTGCGGGTACAGCAGCGCCGCACCGAAGAAGGCGATCATGAAGAACGTCATCGTGATGACGGCGATGGCGAGTGTCTTGTTCTTGAACAGACGCAGGTCGAGCAGTGGGTGGTTCGTGTGCAGTGCGTGCCAGACGAATCCGATGATCAGGATCAGCCCGATGATCGACGTGGTCAAGACCTTGGTGTCGATGAACGTGCCCGCCTCGGTACTCGACGAGATGCCGTAGAGGAACAACGCGAGGCCAGGGGACAACAGCAACAGGCCCACGATGTCGATCTTCGGCTTCGACTTCTCGTCGTCGTTGCCCAGCGCGAACCACGAATAGACAAGCGCGACAACACCGATCGGCACGTTGATGAGGAACACCCAGTGCCAGCTGGCCTTCTCGATGAGCAGGCCTCCGAGAATCGGGCCCGCGATGGGGCCGAGCAGCATCGGGATACCGAGAACGGCCATCACGGAGCCGACACGCTCAGGTCCGGCAGCCTTGGTCAGGATCATCATGCCGATCGGCATGAGCAGACCACCGCCGAGGCCCTGGACGACGCGGAACGCCACGAGTGAACCGATGTTCCACGCCAGCGCACAGAGTGCAGATCCGATGGTGAACAGGATCAGCGACATCATGTAGACGTTCTTGGTGCCGAAACGTGCTGCGGCCCAACTCGACAACGGGATCACCGCGGCCAGCGCGAGCGTGTAGCCGGTCATGGTCCACGCGGCACCTGCGGCGTCGGTGTTGAACTCGTTCTGGAAGGTGTTCTGCGCGACCGACACCACGGTGACGTCGAGGATCGACATGATCGCGCCGAGCACGACCACGCCGGCGATGACCAGCACGTGGCGATCGAGCTTGGTGTCCGGGGCGTGCGTTGGCGCCCCGGCGGATGAACTCGTCATGAGGATGCTTTCGCTTTCGGTTCGGTGGTGGACGATTCGGTGATGGACGCCCCGGAGGACATCTCGGAGGTCAACGGTGGCGCAGCAGTGCTTCTGCGGTCGAGGTTCCTGCGGTCGAGATCGAAGTAGTCGACGTCGGCGTCGACGATGTCTCGTAGTGCAGACGTCAACGCGGCCCGGAATTCATCGGGCAACCCGTCGATGAATCGTCCGATGAGGTCGCGCTTGATGTCCAACTGTTTTTCGACCGCCACACGGCCGGAGTCGGTCATCGTGATGAGTTTGACCCGTCGGTCACCGGGATCCTCACGGCGGTCGACGAGGCCCGCCTGGACAAGGCGGTCGACGGTCCGGCCCGCTGTCGCGATCGACAGGTCTACTCGATGAGCGATTTCGTGCACGGGTATGGGGGCATCGTGCATCGATACGACGAACAGCGCTCGGAACTGCGTGAACGTCAACTCCGACGCCGCGAGGGTGTCCATCGCCTCTGCGGTACCGAGACACGAGAGACGTTCCAGGAAGCAACCGAGCGCATCGTAAGCTGCGTCGTTCTGGACAGGGGAGGGTGCGGACACTGGGAAATGCTAACGACCATGCAACCTTCTCGCCAATGCAACTGTCTGTGAGATGCAACATCTGCGGACAGGTGTGTGATTCGCGACACTGAGGTACAGTGCCTGCTGGGGTGACTAGGGTCGACACCATGGCGGAAACCAGCATCAAGGACATCCCTGTGAACGCGCTCGACGGGTCGCCGTTGAGCCTGACCGACTTCTCCGGGCCGCTGCTCGTCGTGAACGTCGCCAGCAAGTGCGGACTCACGCCCCAGTACGCGGGCCTCGAGGAGGTCGCCGAGAAGTATGCCGACCGCGGCCTCACCGTCGTCGGGGTGCCGTGTAACCAGTTCATGGGACAGGAACCGGGCACCGCCGAGGAGATCGCGACCTTCTGTTCGACGACCTACGGCGTGACCTTCCCGCTGCTGGAGAAGACCGATGTCAACGGCGAGGATCGGCATCCGCTCTACGCCGAGCTCACTAAGGCGACCGACGCCGACGGAGAAGCGGGCGACGTGCAGTGGAACTTCGAGAAGTTCGTGGTCGACTCCGACGGCACCGTGACGGCGCGCATCCGACCGCGTACCGAGCCGACGGATCCGGTCGTCATCGAGGCCATCGAAGCCGTCCTCTGAAGGGCAACCTGCAACCTGTCGCGGCAGGTTGCAGGTTGAACGGTAAGGTGAGACCCGTCGGAAATCCGCTGTGTGAGCGTGACGCGCGGATCCCATGAGAAGAGGAGCGCTAGCCGATGGCACGAGTGGTGGTCGACGTGATGCCCAAGGCCGAAATCCTTGATCCGCAGGGGCAGGCCATCGTCGGAGCCCTCGGTCGGCTCGGCTTCGACGGCGTCTCGGAGGTGCGGCAGGGCAAGCGGTTCGAGCTCGAGGTCGACGACTCGGTCGACGACGTCGCCCTCGGACGGATCGCCGAAGAACTGCTCACCAACACGGTGATCGAGAACTTCAACATCTCCCGTATCGCCGACTGACGGCCCGAGATCGAGTCGAGTAGGACCACATGACTGCACGTATCGGTGTCATCACCTTTCCCGGCACACTCGACGACGTCGACGCGTCGCGCGCGGTGCGTATCGCGGGCGCGGAGGCCGTCGAACTCTGGCACGGCGACGCAGACCTCAAGGGCGTCGACGCGGTGATCGTGCCAGGCGGCTTCTCCTACGGGGACTACCTGCGCGCCGGTGCCATCGCCAGGTTCGCGCCGGTGATGGGATCTGTGATCGAGGCCGCAGAGCGGGGCATGCCGGTTCTGGGGATCTGCAACGGATTTCAGATCCTGTGTGAGGCGGGCCTGCTGCCCGGCGCCCTCACCCGCAACGAGGGGCTCCACTTCATCTGCCAGGACCAGTGGCTGAAGGTCGAGAACAACGCGACAGCATGGACGTCGCGGTTCGACGCCGGCGCAGAGATCCTCATTCCGTTGAAGTCCGGAGAAGGCCGCTACGTCGCGCCGGAACGCAAACTCGAAGAACTCGAGGGCGAGGGCCTCATCGTCTTCACCTATGCGGGAGGAAACCCCAACGGCTCGGTGCTCGACATCGCGGGTATCTCCAGCCCGAACGGGCGCGTCGTCGGACTCATGCCACACCCCGAGCATGCGACAGAAGCGCTGACCGGACCCAGTGACGACGGGCTCGGACTGTTCTACTCCGCGATCGACGCCGTGCTCGCCAACGTCTGAGGCCGATGCCGACCCCGTCGCTGGCAACGTCTGCCACAGCCGAGGAGCAGGCTGAGTTCATCGACGCCTCACCGTCGCCGTTCCATGTCTGTGCCACCGTGGCCGCTGAGCTCGAATCGGCGGGGTTCCAACGCCTTTTCGAGGATCAGGACTGGTCGTCTCAGGAGGACATGGCATTCGAGGGCCTGTCCGACGACGCCGGTCGTCGCTTCTACGTCATTCGCGGTGGATCGATCATCGCGTGGGACCGCGGCGACGGCGACGCCTTCCGGATCGTCGGCGGCCACACCGACAGCCCCAATCTCAGGCTCAAGCAGAACCCCGACCGTGAGTCGGCCGGACTCGCGACAGTTGCGCTCGAACCGTACGGGGGAGCCTGGCTCAACTCGTGGCTGGATCGGGATCTCGGAGTGTCCGGGCGTCTGGCGTACCGCTCCGGGCGCAGCGTCAGCAGCGTTCTGGTGAACGTCACCGAATCGATTCTCCGTGTGCCGCAGTTGGCGATTCACCTCTCCGAGGACCGTAAGGGCGTGACGCTGAATCCGCAGCGACACCTCGACGCGATCTGGGGGGTCGAGACGAGCGAACCCATCGTCGACTGGGTGGCGGAATACGCGGGCGTCGACCCGGGTGCCGTATTGGGCTGGGACCTGATGACGCATGATGTCTCGCCGTCGCGGGTGATCGGCGTCGACGACGAGTTACTCAGTGCGCCAAGGCTCGACAATCAGGGCACGTGCTACGCGGGTCTACACGCACTGCTCGACGGTGAGCCATCGATCCACACGCGTGTGCTCGCACTGTTCGACCACGAAGAGGTCGGCAGTGGTTCGGAACGCGGAGCCGCGTCGGACTTCCTGGCGACGACGTTGGAACGGATCGTGCTGTCGCAGGGTGGTTCTCGCGCCGACTACCTGCGGGCGATGGCCTCGAGCGTGTGCGTGTCCGGCGACATGGCCCACGCGACACATCCGAACTATCCCGAGCGGCACGAGCCGTCGCACCGCATCGCCGTCAACGGCGGCCCCGTGCTCAAGGTGAACCAGAATCTGCGGTACGCGTCGGACGCGGTGGGGGAGGCGATCTTTGCGCTTGCCTGCGACACCGCCGGCGTACCGATGCAGCGCTACATCCACCGTGCCGATCTGCCGTGCGGCTCGACGATCGGGCCGATCACGGCGACGCGCACAGGGTTGCTGACGATCGACGTCGGTGCACCGCAACTCGCCATGCACAGCGCACGCGAACTCATGGGAGCAGCCGATGTGCCGATGTACTCCGCCGCGCTGCAGGCGTTCCTGAGCGGGGAGTGATCTCGACAAGCTCGATCAACGAGGTGTGGGCTCGAGCGCGGATCACTCGGCGGGGCGAAAAGTCGGTCAGTAGCTGCGTGCGAAGCCGAGGACGTTGTTCACGTAGTCCATCGAGTTGTTGTAGCGAAGCACGGCCGTCGCCTCCGATGCCTGGTTGCGCAGGTCGAGGTGTCCGTCGCAGAGATAGCGGGCGGTGGTCAGCGCGGCGTCGAAGAGGTTCTGCGGGTCGATCTTGCCGTCACCGTTGCCGTCTGCACCGTACTTCTCCCATGTCGAGGGAATGAACTGCATCGGGCCGACGGCGCGGTCGTGCGTCGAGTCGCCGTCGAGTCGTCCACCGTCGGTGTCGGTGATGACCTGATTGCCCGCGAGTGAGCCGTCGAGGACAGGCCCGTAGATCGGCGACTTCAGTGTGCCGTCGGGTGTGGCGTCACCCTCGTTGGCGTGGTGCGATTCCACCTTGCCGATGCCTGCGATGAGCGTCCACGGAATGCCGCACTGCGGCTGATCGTGCGCCATGGCGTCCGCGGCGTGGCGGTACGCCTCGAATGCCACCTGCGGGACCGCGCCGTCGGTGACACTGGCGGGCAGCGGCGGGGGTGGCGGGGGCGTCGCGGTGACCTCGTGGGTCGCGACGACAGGTTCTGCGTGGGTGGCGGTGTGGGCCACAGGCGCCTTATCGGCCGTGCTGGGACTGGCGGCGGCCTGGGTGTGGGTCGGCGTCGGCTGAGCGGCTCCGAGAGCGCCCTCGTCTGCGTTGGCGCCGGCTGCGACGGTCATGGCGCCGACGATCGGTATCAGGGCTGCCCCGATCAGCGGCCCCCGAGACCTGGTGAACGCGTGCGGCAGAATGGTCTGCCGCGGCTTCGAATGCTTGCCCAAAACTGATCCTCACACGTACCTCGGTGGATGTACCGAAAGAGACCGTACATGTGGGCGTGTCCTTACTGTTATCTGAGCGTTATCGAAAACTGTGTGATCGCTGAACTCGCGCTGCGATATCGCTGGTCGTTACGGGGATGTTTCATCGTCTGTGACGTCCGACACATAGGGTCCTTGGACCCTCCCGTCCGAGCGAGTCAGTTCGGTCGCAACACCGACAGCGTGGTGCCCTCCGTGAGCACGATGAAGCCGTCGACGTCGGCTGCGCGCCCCAGGATCGGCCTGGTCCACGAGACCGTTCCCGAGGGGACGTCGAACGCGGAGAGTTGGCCGCTGCTGCCGAACACGAGGTGGTCGCCGGACGATCCGACGCAGTGCACCAGGTCGAGGTTGGTGTCGGGATCGTCGATGCTCGGTACGGGCAGGGTTCCTACGCGCTTGCCGTCGTCGAGGCGGTAGATGACGCGGGAGCGGTCCATTCGCGCGAAGGCCACCATGGAGCCGCATGGTCGTGTGTTGGATTTCGACAGCTGTGGATCGGTGATCTGCCAGAGCGCATCGCTGCGTGCAGGATCGCGGACCTGGTAGAAGCCCTGAGTCGCCTGCATCGCGGCGTCGCCGACCGTGGTCAGCACGGGCAGCGTCGACGGACCGTCGACAACCTGCGCCGACGGCGACTCCGACGTCGGTTCTCGCGTGGGTGTGCCGCCCACGACCGCGTAGGTCTCGACCGATCGACGTGCGTCACCACGCTGCACGACGGCGAGGCCCGACGAATAGGTCAACACGTCGCAGTCCTGACACCTCAGTGCGTCTGCGCCTCGCGAATCGATGACGAATCGACTGCCGTCAGCGGTGGAGACGACGAGTATCTGACGCTCGTAGGTGGCGTGCGCCGCGGACGCGAACGTGCGGCTCCACACGCGCTTACCGGTTGCGGTCCGCATCGAGACCTCGTAACCCGCCTGATCGACGCGTACGAAGTTCGACCCCACCCCGACGACCTGAGCGGTGTCGTCGAGTGCCGACCGTGAGTGGAGGTTGCCCGCATCGTCGACCATGTAGAAGCCGTCCGGCTGGTCGCCGAGTTTGAGTGCGCACCCGACGTTCCCTGCGGCGTCGAATGCGCACGAGCCCAATCCCGCGACCACCGGCTCCGACCAGAGTGCACGTCCGGTGTAGCGGTCGACCATCTCATACGCGCGTCCGATACCGCGCGGATACGACAGCAGCCACTGGTCGGTGTGGGTGTCGGCGACCTCGATGTCCCCGAGCTGGTTGTAGCCGGGCAGCGTGCCGCTCGACGCTGTCCATGCGACCTCTGGCTGGCGGTCGTAGCCACGCAACTGGGCATTCTCATACGTTCGTGCCACCGTTGGTGTGTCGATGGACAGGACTATCCCTACGCAGGCGACGAGCAGTGCGGCCGAGACGACCGTGACCGTGCCCATGCCGAACGGGACGTGTGCACGGACGCGCCTCATGGCCGAGCGGACAGACATGCGGATCAGTCAATCACGGGTGTGGTCGCCGAGTCGCGTGGGATCCACGGGGGCGATTCTGTACCCGTGGATCCCACGCAACTTCGGTTCGGACGATCAGAACAGCTGTCCGAGGTAGAACTGTGCTCCCTGGTCGTCGGCACACAGTGCCACGTTGCCGTACGCCTGCCGATCGGGTCCGGTGATCACTCGACCGCCTGCCTCGCGCACGCGTCCGACGGCGGTGCCGATGTCGTCGACGTTCCACATCGGCACGGCCACAGCGGAATCCGACCCGCCGGCGATTCCGACCTGCGGGTGCGCGTTGTCGACCTCCCAGCCGTCGTCGATGCGTCCCGGGGTGAACGTCCAACCCAGTGCTTCGCCGTAGAACCGGCGGAAACGCTCGCTACTGGGGGTGTGAACGGTCAGATACGACATGTCGCCGACGCCGGTCGGATGCTGGTCGGGACGTGTCTCCTCCGGTGCCGGTTCGTACGCACAGAACTCGACGCCCGCATCGTCCACGGCATCGAGGGTCATCCGGCCGTTGTGGTCGTACGGCTCCCGGGTGATCCGTCCTCCCGCTGCGACGATCCGGTCTCGCGCCTCGCCGATGTCGTCGACGGCGTAGCCGCAGAACAGTGTCTGCGGCCCGTCGGTCTCGAAGACGATCAGCGGCCGGTCGACCGTGATCACGTGCCGGTCGTCGGCATCGAATCGCCAGCCGAGAACCGCACCGTAGAACGCGCGAGCGCGTGCGGCGTCGGTGGTGTTGACCGAGATGAATCCGATGTCGCCGTGCCGTATTCGACTGTGGGGTGGCGCAGCCGTCAGCACCGGTCCCGTCAGCATCCACCGATGTCCGAAGGGATCGACGACGGTCGCGGTGCGTGTTCCGTAGGCCTCGTATGGCTCGCGCGTGACGGCTGCACCGCCTCGTTGTGCTCGGCGTAACGCCTCGTCGGTGTCTCCGACGGCCAGCATCAAGCTGACCGAGACCGCGCCAGGTGCGGGCGCACGCATTCCCATATCCGGGAACTCCTCGGCCACATAGATCGCGCCGCCGCCGATCTCGAGCTCGGCATGCCCGATCGTGTTGTCGTCCATCAGGATCGGCTCGCCGCGTAGCGTCGCTCCGAGATGCTCGACATACCAGTCGATCGCCGACCGCGCGTCGCGCACCGTGAGGTACGGCAGCGCTCCCGGACGCTCGACGAGTGATGGCGTCGCGCTCGGAACGCCCGAATGGGTCGAGTCCTGCGGGGTCAGTTCGTGTTCGAGTTCGATGGTGTCCATCTCGATTCCTTCGGGTAGAGAAGCCCCACGCTCGAGTCGTCGACGCAGTCTGTCGGCGAAATCGGTTGTGGGCTCGATGGGCTCGTCCCAGCCCGGCGTCGAGGAGGCACGCAGAACGGTGAACGGATCGTGCGGCGGCGATGCCGTGTCGTCGGTGTTCATGAGAGCCCTCCCTTCGCGGACCTGTCCAGCGGATAGGCTTCGCGAAACGCGCGCTTGGCCCTGGTGAGCAGTGCCTCGGTGGCGCCGACCGTCCGGCCGAGGATGCGCGCACAGTCGGCGACGGGGAGATCGTCGACGTAGCGCAGCGTCAGCGCCGCGCGGTTGATCGGCGCCAGCTGGGCCAGCGTCGCGTGCGCGACCATGCGGTCGAGGTGCGCGTCCCAGTCGTCGTCGACGACTTCGGGCGGTTCGTCGACCGGTTCCGGGGTGCGTTGCGCACGTCGCCAGTGATCGGCGAGCTTGTGCCGGGCGACGCCGATCAGCCAGCCGACGCTCGGTGGCGCGGTCTGGTCGCGGCGCATCGTGTCCATCGCGGCCAAGAACGTCTCCGAGGTGACGTCTTCGGCAATCCGTCGATCCGCGCAGCGTCGAAAAACGTACCCGTAGACGGCGGGTAGCGCCTCGTCGTAGACCTCGAGAATGCCCTCGGGGCCGGTGTGTTCGCCGCTCACACAGTCATCATCGTCGGCGGTGGCCGAAACCCGACGGCCGTTGGGGAACTTTCTCCGCACAGCACACCGCCCCGCAGCGCGAACGCAGCGGGGCGGTGCTCGGGCCGGGTGGTCAGGGGATCAGTGGTGCGGCGGGAAGTGACCCACCCGCACGATGTGAGTGCCCACCGTGGACGCCGTGACATAGGTCGGGCCGCCGCTTGCGCAGCAGAACGGGTCGGACGGCTCGAGCCAGCGGTAGCGAACCGTCACCGAGTTCTTGGTGTACTTCGCGACGCTGGTGTACGAGTACGGCTTGGGGTCGACCGTGCCGATGAATCGACCGTGCTTGAACAGCAGGACGCGTGACTGATAGGTGGCATCGCCGATTCCGTTGCCGTTGACCAACATCCAGTCGAGGTTGCACCCGTTCTGGAGTGGATTGTCGCTCGCGGAGGCCGGAGTCCAACCGCCGCCGTTGGCGTCGCGACCGATCTTGGACAGCGACGACTGCGCCAGCCCGGAATTGATGTCGAAGCAGAGGCCGTGGCCGCTGCCGTAGGGCGGGGCGGCCGACGCCTCGCCGGTTCCGAGTGCGGTTGCGCCGAGCGTTCCCGCGATCAGACCGGTGAGGGTCAGAGCGAGGACCACGAGACGTCGGGTTCGGTGGGTGATTCGGGTGGCGAGAGAGTGCATGGTGGTGCCTTCCGATCGAGGAACCAGTCGATGCTGGTCGCAGACCGTGCGATCGGCCCGCTGCAGGTGTGATCGAAGAAGGCGGGACAGGTCGTTAGCAAGGGTCATTCATCGGTGGGACGCGTGACGACCGATGAGTTCTCCGCTCCCGGACGGTCGATATCCGCATGGCAACAGCAACGATCTCCTCCATGCTCCTGTCCACCGACGACCCGAAGCGGCTCGCGCACTGGTACGCCACGGCGTTCGAGGCCGAGCCGATGACCACACCGGGCAGTCCCGGCTACATCGTCGTCGAACTCGACGGCTTCTACCTCATGTTCGACAAGCGCGACGACGTCTCCGGGCGCACTCCGCAGGGCGCGCGGATGCTGCTCAATGTCGAGGTCGACGATCCGGCCGCAACCGCTGCGCGGCTCGACTCGCTGGGCGCCACCTGGATCAGCCCGCTCGAGGAGCGCGACGGCAATCAGTTCGCGACCGTCGAGGATCCCGACGGCAACTGGCTACAACTCGTCCGACTCTCCGACGAGCACGAGGCACAGATGAGCCGACCGACGTCGGCGTACTCGGGGTTCGCGGTCCGCGACACGGCAGCGACGGAGGACTTCTACCGCGGGGTCCTCGGCATGCGTGTCCTGCGTTTCCCCATGGGCGACAGCGACATCCTCGGTATCCGCATCAACCGTGGCACGACAGTCCTGGCCTACCCGAAGCCCGACCATCAACCTGCCTCGTACACCGTCCTCAACATCCCGGTCCCCGACCTCCCCACGCGCATCGACGAGCTGACAGCGCGCGGCGTCGAATTCCTGCGCTACGACGGATTCGATCAGGACGAGCGTGGAATTGCGCACGGCCATGGCATCGGGCCCGACATCGCCTGGTTCGCCGATCCCTCAGGAAACGTCATCGCACTCATGGAGCAAGACCGGTGACAACCCCGCGTTCGACGCCGGATTCGTCGTACTCTCGCGCCATGCGGCCCCTGCGTTACTCGATCAACATCACCGTCGACGGCTGCGTCGACCACACGGCCGTCACGCCGACCGAGGCGATGCATCGCCATTCGGCCGACCTCCTTGCCGCTGCCGACGCGCTGCTGTTCGGCCGGGTGATCTACGAGATGATGGACGCCGGCTGGCGTGAGGTCGCGCGAAACGACGAGCTGCTCGACGGCCGACCCGAGTGGATGTTGCCCTTCGCCCGCGTCATCGACCGCGCGCCGAAGTTCGTCGTCTCCGACTCGCTCACCAGTGTCGACTGGAACGCAGAACTGATACGTCGTGACGACCTGGAGTCGACGGTGCGCGAGCTCAAGGCACAGCCGGGCAACGGGATCGTCACCGGAGGTGTGACGCTTCCTCTGGCCTTGCCGAACTCGACCTCATCGACTCCTACGAGTTCATCGTGCATCCGCGGATCGTCGGCCACGGGCCGAGGATCTTCGAGGGGCTTTCCGACCATGTCGACCTGCGCCTGGTCGAACGTTCCGAACTCGACGTCGACATCGTCGTGCTGCGTTACGAGCCGGTCCGCCCGTCGGCAGGATCTCGTTCGCTCTCGGCGTAGCCCACGTCACCCCTGCCAGGAACATGCTCGTGTCCTGCGGAGTTGTAGCTGTCAGATCCCCGCCGACATCCGTTTTCGTTGCACGCTGTGCAGACGTTAAGTGCAGGTGCACTCCTGTTGACCACTACAGTGGAAGCCAGGCTGGTCGTCGTCTATCCGGTTGGCATATCCAGTTGGATTATCGGCACCACCGCAGTTGTCGCCAAGAGGCTTGAAGACATCGACGGCCGGGGCGCTAGCAATGTGAGGGAGAACAATGTTCGAACGGTTCACCGACCGCGCACGCCGGGTTGTGGTTCTGGCCCAAGAAGAGGCGCGGATGCTCAACCACAACTACATCGGCACCGAGCACATCCTCCTGGGGCTGATCCACGAGGGTGAGGGCGTCGCTGCCAAGGCACTCGAATCTTTGGGAATCTCCCTGGAAGGTGTCCGGAGCCAGGTCGAGGAGATCATCGGCCAGGGGCAGCAGGCGCCATCGGGGCACATCCCGTTCACGCCGCGTGCGAAGAAGGTTCTCGAGCTGTCGCTGCGGGAAGCGCTGCAGCTCGGACACAACTACATCGGCACCGAGCACATCCTGCTCGGCCTCATCCGAGAGGGCGAGGGTGTTGCCGCTCAGGTGCTCGTCAAGCTCGGCGCCGACCTCAATCGGGTCCGCCAGCAGGTCATCCAGCTGCTGAGTGGTTACCAGGGCAAGGAGCCGCAGGAAGCGGGCACGGGAGGTCGGTCCAGCGAGTCCGGCACACCGTCGACCTCGCTCGTGCTCGACCAATTCGGCAGAAACCTGACCGCAGCCGCCGCCGAGGGCAAACTCGATCCCGTCATCGGGCGCGAGAAAGAGATCGAGCGCGTCATGCAGGTGCTCAGCCGCCGCACCAAGAACAACCCTGTTCTGATCGGCGAGCCGGGCGTCGGCAAGACCGCCGTCGTCGAAGGACTTGCCCAGGCGATCGTCAACGGCCAGGTGCCCGAGACACTCAAGGACAAGCAGCTCTACACCCTCGACCTCGGTTCGCTGGTCGCGGGCAGCCGCTACCGCGGCGACTTCGAGGAACGCCTCAAGAAGGTGCTCAAGGAGATCAACACCCGCGGCGACATCATCCTGTTCATCGACGAGCTGCACACGCTCGTCGGCGCAGGTGCCGCCGAGGGCGCGATCGACGCCGCCAGCATTCTGAAGCCGAAACTGGCGCGCGGTGAGCTGCAGACCATCGGTGCCACCACGCTCGACGAGTACCGCAAGTACATCGAGAAGGATGCCGCGCTCGAGCGTCGCTTCCAGCCGGTGCAGGTCGGCGAGCCGTCGGTCGAGCACACGATCGAGATCCTCAAGGGTCTGCGCGATCGGTACGAGACGCACCACCGCGTGTCCATCACCGACGGTGCACTCGTCGCCGCCGCGACTCTGGCCGACCGCTACATCAACGACCGCTTCCTTCCGGACAAGGCGATCGACCTCATCGACGAGGCGGGCGCGCGCATGCGCATCCGTCGGATGACCGCTCCGCCGGACCTGCGCGAGTTCGACGAGCGCATCGCCGACGCCCGCAAGGAGAAGGAGAGCGCGATCGACGCGCAGGACTTCGAGAAGGCCGCAAGCCTGCGCGACAAGGAGAAGCAGCTCGTCAACGAGCGCGCCGAGCGCGAGAAGCAATGGCGCAGTGGCGACATGGACGTCGTGGCCGAGGTCGACGACGAGCAGATCGCCGAGGTCCTCGGCAACTGGACCGGTATCCCCGTGTTCAAGCTCACCGAGGAGGAGACCACCCGTCTGCTCCGCATGGAGGATGAGCTGCACAAGCGGATCATCGGCCAAGAGGATGCTGTCAAGGCCGTCTCCAAGGCGATCCGCCGTACGCGTGCCGGACTCAAGGACCCCAAGCGTCCCTCGGGCTCGTTCATCTTCGCCGGACCGTCGGGTGTCGGTAAGACCGAGCTGTCCAAGGCGCTCGCGAACTTCCTGTTCGGTGAGGACGACGCTCTCATCCAGATCGACATGGGCGAGTTCCACGACCGCTTCACCGCGTCGCGCCTGTTCGGTGCCCCTCCCGGGTACGTCGGTTACGAAGAGGGCGGCCAGCTCACCGAGAAGGTGCGCCGCAAGCCGTTCTCGGTGGTCCTGTTCGACGAGATCGAGAAGGCCCACTCGGAGATCTACAACACCCTGTTGCAGGTTCTCGAGGACGGACGTCTCACCGACGGCCAGGGTCGCACGGTCGACTTCAAGAACACCGTCCTGATCTTCACCTCGAACCTCGGTACCTCCGACATCTCGAAGGCCGTGGGACTCGGGTTCACGAAGGGCGACGACTCGACGTCGAACTACGAACGCATGAAGCTGAAGGTCAACGACGAGCTCAAGAAGCACTTCCGGCCCGAGTTCCTCAACCGTATCGACGACGTGATCGTGTTCCACCAGCTCACGCAGGACGAGATCATCCAGATGGTCGATCTGATGATCGCGCGTGTCGAGACGCAGCTGAAGAACAAGGACATGGCGATCGAGCTCACTGACAGGGCCAAGTCGTTGCTGGCCAGGCGCGGCTTCGATCCGGTCCTCGGTGCACGTCCGCTGCGTCGCACCATCCAGCGCGAGATCGAGGATCAGCTCTCGGAGAAGATCCTGTTCAACGAGCTGACCCCGGGCCAGATCGTGCTCGTCGACGTCGAAGGTTGGGACGGCGAAGGAGACGGCGAAGACGCCAAGTTCACCTTCACCGGCTCCGACAAGCCCCGCGAACTGCCCGACGCTCCTGTCGAGCTGACCAAGGCGGGCGAAGGCCAGGGCGACGCGAGCTAATCGCAGGCCGACCGAAGAACTGAATACGAAGAACCCGGCACCTCGAGGTGCCGGGTTCTTCGTATGGACCGTGTCAGCGTCGACCGCGCGTGGTGATCGCGCCGCTGCCGGCCGTGACGGTGGTGTCCCGCTCGAAAAAAATACATTCGATGCGGGGGAACATTGCGGTGGTCGGGGTGCATCCAATGTAATGACAACGCAGAACGAGCGTTGACGACACCACAGATTCCCTCGAAAGGACCCAGATCATGACGACAGCAGGCTACGACACCAACGGCGACGGCTACGTGGACGTGCAGCTCACCGACACCGATGGCGACGGCTACGCCGACGTCGAACTGCAGGACACCGACGGTGATGGCTACGCCGATGTGCAGTACACCGACACCAATGGCGACGGCTACGCCGACGTGCAGGAGAGCGATACCAACGGCGACGGCTACACGGACGTGCAGTACGCCGACACCACCGGTGACGGCTACGCCGACGTCGAGTCCTACGACACCGACGGTGACGGGTACGTCGACGTGCAGTACACCGACACCGACGGCGACGGGTACGCCGACACCAGTTACCACGCGTAGGCGGGGCGTGACCCGCGGTGCGCCTACGATCGGCTGAGTGAAACGAATCCCGCTCGGCGCCACCGATGTCACCGTGCCCAACGTGGCGCTCGGCATGATGCGTATCGAACACAAGTCCGACGATGAGATTCGCGAACTGGTGCACACCGCGCGCGATGCCGGGATCGACTTCTTCGATCACGCGGACATCTACGGTGATGAGCCTGCGCACGGTTGTGAACGACGATTCGCCGAGGCGCTGCGGCTCTCGCCATCGCAACGCGACGAGGTCACCATTCAGTCGAAGACGGGCATCGTGAAAGACGGTCCCTATTACGACTTCTCGTACGACCACATCGTCGATTCGGTGCACGGGTCACTGCAGGCACTCGGGACCGACCACCTCGACGTGTTGCTCCTGCACCGACCCGACCCCCTCGTCGAACCCGACGAGGTGGCCCGTGCTTTCGACTATCTCGCGCAAGCGGGCAAGGTCCGTCGGTTCGGCGTGTCCAACCACACGCCACGTCAGATCGATCTGCTCAGGAAGTCGGTGACACAGCCAATCGTCGCCAACCAAGTGCAACTGTCGATCACGCACGCGCCAGTCGTCGCGCAGGGTGTCGCGGCGAACATCGTCGGCGAGGAACAGGCGTACACGCTCGACGGCGGGGGAGTCCTCGACTACTGCCGTCTCAACGACATCACGGTCCAGGCGTGGTCGCCGTTCCAATCGGCATCCGCCGGTGTCTTCCTCGGCTCCGACCGCTTTCCCGAGCTGAACGGCGTGCTCGACCGGCTCGCCGACAAGTACGACGTCGCGCCGATCGCGATCGCGACGGCGTGGATCACGCGCCATCCCGCCCAGGTGCAGGTGGTGCTCGGCACGACCACGCCGGCGCGCGTCTCGGCTGCCGCGGCCGGCTCCGACATTCCCCTCACCCGTCCGGAGTGGTACGAACTGTTCCGCGTCGCGGGGTATCGAGTGCCCTGACCTCGCTGGCATCCCGATACTAGGATGTGCAAGTATCTGGAGGGCGGCGGCGCGGTATCCAACGGCGTCGACGCGCACGTAGGTCCCGGGCAGCAGAGCGAGGAGTGGCACTCATGACGGACGAACCGACGGTTCTCGCCGAGGTGGTCGGGCGGATCGGGCAGGTGACCCTCAACCGCCCGTCGGCGATCAACGCGCTCGACCATGACATGGCGCGTGCGATGCACGCGGCGCTGCGGGCCTGGGCGAGCGATCCGGCTGTCGACGCCGTCGTCGTGTCGGGTGCGGGCGAGCGGGGTCTGTGTTCGGGTGGCGACATCGCCGCCATCCACCGCGACGCGTCGACGCTGTCGGCCGACGGTGCAGGCGGCGATGCCGCTGCCGCCGACAGTCCGTCCGGCCGATTCTGGGCCGACGAGTATCGGCTCAACCTGGACATCTCGACCTACCCCAAGCCCTATGTCGCGATCATGGACGGGATCGTGATGGGCGGCGGCGTCGGAGTGTCTGCGCACGGCGACACCAGAATCGTCACCGATCGCACCCGTCTGGCGATGCCCGAGGTCGGCATCGGATTCGTGCCCGACGTCGGCGGAACACACCTGCTCGCGCGTGTGCCCGACGAGCTCGGCACCTACGCAGCGCTCACCGGCGGGACGTTGTCGGGAGCTGATGCGATCGTCATGGGTCTGGCCGACCATTACATGCCGTCGGAGCATCTCGGCGCCTTCCGCGACGCCGTGGTCACCGACGGCGTCGACGCCGCGCTGGCGGCCCACGCGGTGCAGCCGCCGGAGTCCGCGCTGGACGTCGAACGCGAGTGGATACGTGAGGCTTTCGCCGCTGACACGGTGTCGGAGATCATCGAGCGGTGTCGCGCTGTCGGCACCGAGTCGGCGCAGCGCACCGCGGACAGGATCGCGTCGAAGAGTCCCATCGCGCTCGCGGCGACCCTGTACTCACTGCGTCACAAGGAATCCGATCTCGCAGACACGCTGCGTCGGGAGTTCCGGGTGTCGCTGCGGTTCCTGCAGCACCCCGACATGGCCGAGGGAATCCGTGCGCAGGTCATCGACAAGGACCGTAATCCGGTGTGGACCTCAGACCACGAGTCGGCGCTCGCGTCGATCGACGCCGTCTTCGCCGCGTTGCCTGCGGATACCGAACTTTTGCTCGACATCATGGAGGAGTCGAATGTCTGACCACGAGACGATCATCGTCGAGACCTCGGGACGCGTCGGTGTGATCACACTGAACCGACCCAAGGCGCTGAACGCCCTGAACACCGCTCTGATGAATGAAGTGGTTGCCGCTGCCACGGCATTCGACACGGATCCCGACATCGGTGCGATCGTCATCACCGGTTCCGAGCGTGCGTTCGCCGCCGGTGCCGACATCAAGGAGATGGCCGACAAGACGTTCAGCGAGGTCGTCACCGAATCCTTCTTCGGTGCGTGGGACGAACTCTCGCGACTGCGCACCCCCACCATCGCCGCGGTGACCGGGTATGCGCTCGGCGGCGGCTGCGAGCTCGCGATGCTCTGCGACATCCTCGTCGCGGGCGACAATGCCGTGTTCGGCCAACCAGAGATCACTCTCGGTGTGATTCCCGGGATCGGCGGCTCGCAGCGACTGACCCGCGCCGTCGGCAAGGCCAAGGCGATGGACCTCATCCTGACCGGGCGCCAGATGAAGGTCGACGAGGCCGAGCGTGCAGGTCTGGTCTCGCGTGTCGTGCCGGCCGCCGAATGCCTCGCCACCGCGAAGGACATCGCCGAAACCATCGCGAACAAGTCGTCCGTCGCGACGGGACTCGCGAAGGATGCCGTGAACCGAGCATTCGAGACAACACTCACCGAGGGCGTGCGGGCCGAACGCAGCCTGTTCTACTCGACGTTCGCCACCGAGGACCAGACAGAAGGAATGGCCGCTTTCGTGGCGAAGCGTGACCCGACCTTCCGTAACCGCTGAAAACGGCGGGCGCTGTCGTCTGTGTGATCGGGTCGACGAGCGGCATCTGACGGTATGACCCGCGCATGTGGGAAGATCGCAGTCGTGTCTCGACGTCTCCTTCGCCGCGCGGGTATTGCCGTGGGGGTGCTCATCGCTGCCGCCGCAGTGGTGGTGCCGGGGGTCGGCGGCGACGACAACCCGTCGGGCCCGACGATCAAGCCCATGGTGCGTGCGTCCGCGGAGACCCCGGCGACCTACGTGGCGTTGGGGAGTTCGTACGCGGCGGGCCCCGACGCGGTGCCGACGCGGCTGAACGTGTGCTTCCGCAGTAGCAACAACTATCCGAACCAGGTTGCCCGGGCGCTGCGTCTGAGGTTGGTGGACGCGACGTGTTCGGGGGCCACCACGGAGAACATCGTCGACAGACCGCAACGCTTCCTCGCGCACAAGCAGATCGACTCCGTCACCCGCAACACGTCGTTGGTGACCATCACCAGTGGTGGAAACGACGTCGACTACATCGGCCGTCTGCTCGCCATGAGCTGCAACAACGTCGCCGCCGGGATCGACAAGGCGCTCGGCCCAGCGGCGCGCAGCTGCCACCTCGGTCATCACGTCGCACCAGAACCCACGACTGCCGACTACGACAGGGTCACCCGTACGCTGATCCAGACGGTGCTCGAGATCAGGCTCCGCGCGCCGAAGGCGCGGGTGGTGCTCGTCGACTATCCGCCGGTCGTGGTCGCGGGCGAGACACCCTGCGATTTGTTGCCATTGAGTCAGCAGGAAACGGAACTGACAATCCGGGTGTTCGACAACCTGGCTGCGGCAACCGCGCGGGCCGCGCGGTTGACCGGAACCGACCTCGTGCAGGCCTCGGTCGCGGGCGCCGGCCACACGGTCTGCTCAGCTCAACCGTGGCTCCGTGGGTTCGCGCCCCCGATTCCGTATCACCCGACGACGCGCGGCAAGACCGGCGTCGCGGATCTTGTTGTCGATTCGCTTGGTGGTCCCACCGCCTGATCCGACGACAGCGCCCCGCATCCGAGGCTGACGGCGCGCGCGTCGACGACGGCGAGTCTTCACAGGCAATTCAGATTCCTGTGATCGTGGGGTCGCAGCGACGGCCGAATGTGTGACACACTGGACAACGAGTCGTCGAACTGACGGCTTTTCAATAGGAAGAAGAAATTGCATGACACAGGGCACCGTCAAATGGTTCAACGGCGAGAAGGGCTTCGGCTTCATTGCTCCCGATGACCAGGGACAGGATGTGTTCGTCCACTACTCCGCCATCACGGGCAGCGGCTTCCGCAGCCTCGAGGAGCAGCAGCGCGTCGAGTTCGACGTCGAGCAGGGCGCCAAGGGACTCCAGGCGACAAACGTGACCGCTCTCTGATCTTTTCAGACACCGGTAGAGAAGGCCCCGACGGAATCGTCGGGGCCTTCTCGCGTCAGTGAACTGCTGGTCAGACCTGCTGTTCGGTGAACTCGTGGTCGCGGTTGCGCCACTGGTGCCAGGCGACGAGAAGTGCGGAGATCACGAGCAGGGCACCGGTCGCGATGAACAGGTACCCGCCCCACACGTCGAAGACCCCGGACACGATCACGCCGCCGACGATCGCGACAAGTGCCACGATCAGCGACCTGCCCGCGTTCTGTGATCGCCAGTCGATGCGGTTGCGGCCCGTCGTGATCAGGCTGATCGGGCTGCGGCGCAACACTTCGACCACGAAGATCGTCCCGGCGACGGTCATCGCATAGGCGAACAGCACCCGCGGGAAACCCGGCCACGATGCGGGGGCGATGGTCGGCAGCAACGCGCTCAGGGCCAGCGGATGTGCCAGGTAGATGCCGAATGAGCGGTCCGACGCAGTCCGCAGCACCTTGTCGGGGACCGAACCGGGAATTCGACGTTGCTGCCAGATCGTGCCGAAGCAGTACAGCATCATGATGATCGCGATGAACGCGTACACGTTGTGCGGCAGGAACACGTTAGTGGCCCGGGCGACGCTCGTCCCGGTCGACGTGATGTGCAGGAAGTACACGAGGGTGCCTGCGATGGTGGCGATACATGCCGCGAGAAGTGGCCAGCGCCAACGGATCACGAACGCCTGGAAAGCCTCGTAATGCATGGCGGCTACACAACCGGCGAGAATGAAGAACTGGTACGGGAGGATGGTGATGACCAGGTGGGTCCACACCACACCCGGTGCGCCGTGTGTGAAGAAGTGGAGTGGGGGACGAACCATGAGGTACATCAACCCGACCTGGATCGCGAAACTCACGACCAACTGGTAGCGATGAGAACCCCACGTGCGCTTGAGGATTGCGAGGATCAGTGGGAAGAACAAATAGATCTGCATGCTCACCGACAAGAAGTACAGGTGATACATCGCGTTGCCGGTGATGAGGTCATACGCGATGCTCTTGGCGGCCGTGACCATCGAATGCTGGTCGGCGACAATGCCTCTGAGCGTCTCCAGGCCGCCGATCCGGTATCGCCCGTACACCCAGTAGAACAGCGTCCACGCCACGAACGGGAGCCCGATGAGTTTGAATCGTCGGCGCCAGAAACTGATCGGTTCGAGTGAGCGATTGCGGTACTGGTAGGTCAGCACGAAACCGGTGAGGGCGAAGAACCCGTAGCGGGTGTACCGCAGGAACACCTCGACGGAACCCGCAGCCACGCTCGTTGCGGCCGTGACGCCGATCATGACGTGATCGAGGATCACGCCGCCGAACGTCACCAGGCGTACGAGGTCGATCTGATAGAGGTGGCGGTCGCGTCGGGGCTTCGTCTCGCCGGCTGAGGTCGCCGGCGCCGTCTGAGTCGAATCGTCAGCACCGACGGCGGTGTCGCTTTTGCCGGTTTTGGGGCGTCCCTCGGGTTCTGGAAGCCGTGGCGTCGTCTGCTGGCTTACGATTGCTCACCCTCCGTTAACCCGACGCTCATAGATCATGAGTCGCTCTAATGGTGTAGTGCCTCGGGGAACGGTACTCCCTGATCCTGTGATTCTTCCTGTGAGACCGCTGTCGCGGCTCGTCGGCGCCCGGATTACGTGGTATTCGGCTTTTGCCGCTCATCGTGTGCGGCGCCACACCGCGAGCCCGATGGCAGCCGCGATGAAACACGATGCCGCGCCCACCGCAAGTCCTGTCCGTGCCCCGGCCGCCTCGGTGATCGCGCCGATCAAGGGCCCGCCGATCGGCGTCGACCCCATGAACGCGACCGACCACAGGGCCATCACCCGCCCCCGCATCTGAGGTCGCGAGTTGAGTTGGAGCGTCGCGTTGCCGGTCGACATGAACGACACGCTGAGCCAGCCGACGAAGAACAGAGCGACGATCGCCATCCACAGGGTGGGTGCCGCGGCGGTCACCGCGATGGTGACTCCGAATCCGGTGGAGGTCAGGATCAGGGTGCGCAGTCCGGTCGTACCGCGTGCGGCGACGATGAGCCCGCCGACCACAGCACCGACGCCCATCGACGACGTCATGAACCCGAATGCCTGCGGACCGCCGTCGAAGACATCGCGCGCCGCAACGGGAAGTGACACCTGGAACTCGTAGGCGAGTGTGCCCACCAGCGCCATCATGACCAGCGGCACCCACAGGACGGGCTTGCTCCGCACATAACGCAGACCTTCGCGGAGTTGCCCTTTGGCGCGGGGGACGGGGATCTCATGGGAGATCTCCGAGGTCCGCATCGCCAGCAGGGAGACCACGACGGCCACGAAACTCGTCGCGTTGATGACGAAACACCAGCCGGCCCCCACCGCGGCGAGGAGCACACCTGCGACCGCAGGGCCGATCGCACGGGCGGCGTTCACCATCACAGAGTTGAGGGTGACCGCGTTGCGGATGAGCGATTCGCCGACGATCTGATGGATGAACGCCTGGCGCGCCGGGTTCTCGAACGCATTGTTGAGTCCGAGAAGCAGCGCGAGGATCGCGATCTGCCACACCTCGATCCAGCCGCCCAGCGTGAGGATCGCCAGCACCAGAGCGAGCACACCCATGATCGATTGGAGGAAGATCATGAGCAGTCGTCGGTTGACGCGGTCGGCGACCACGCCAGCGTACGGCCCGATGATCAGGATGGGCAATGCCTGCAGTGCGACGATCACGCCGAGAATCGACGACGAGCCACTCAGCGTGAGCACCAGCCATGCCTGGGCCGTGGCCTGCATCCACGTGCCGACCAGCGACACTGCCTGCCCACCGAAGTACAGCCGGTAGTTGTGCACCGACAGCGATGCGAACGTGCCGGTCGACTGGACCGGTTGCGGGGTGGTGACCGTGTCCGACGTTGCGCCCGTACTCATCTGCGGTCGCGCGTCGTCGTCTCTCATCGACGCCAGTCTAGGAGCCCCGCCTGTGAGCTCAGCGGTTGAGCCGCCACACGTCCGTCGACAGCTTGGTCGCGAAGGCGCACCACAGTGGATACGGGACCAGGGCGGCGCCCGCGGCAGTGTTGACGTTCGCTGTTCGGCGGGCGAGGTCGGCGCTGCTCAGCGTCAGGGCAAGCGCCGTGATCGCCGAGGCGCCGAGGC
>NZ_BAFB01000188.1 GCF_000248075.1 Gordonia otitidis NBRC 100426
GTGCCCGGAACGTCGATCGGTGACGTGTTGACTGCCAGCAGCGCGCCGAGGGGATCGATCTACCACCATTTCCCCGGTGGCAAGTCTGAACTGATGACCGAGGCGGTGCGCTACGCGGGCGACTTCATCTCCTCCCGTATCGCCGCCAGTCGGGAGGGATCTGCAGCCGACTCGGTGGCGTCCATCGGAGACGTCTGGCGCAAAATGCTGGTCAACAGCGATTTCCAGCGCGGCTGCCCTGTGCTGGCAGGTGGTCTTGCCCGACGCGTGGAGCCTGCCGTGGCCGACGAAGCCGACGAGATCTTCGGACGTTGGCGCCGACAGATCGCCTCACGCCTGGTCTACGAGGGGGTCGACGACGCGCGCGCCGACTCCTTGGCCAATCTGATCATTTCCGCTGTCGAGGGGGCGGTGAGCGTGTCGATCACCCAGCGCAGCGTCGAACCTCTCGATCTCGTGATCACCGAACTTGCTCGGTTGTGCGAATCCGCTGTCGTCGCCGGCTGACGCCCGCATCACCGACCCGCGACGCAGCGACCGCGACGCCGTGATGACCACGTGAGGTAAGAGGTCTCTACACGGTGGTCTGGGCCACATAGTAGGTTCTCCCACAAGCACGGGGGCAGGGGTTGCCGTCGGCATGGCCAGGGGAGGTGGAATCGTGACGCCGGTGTATCGGGAGGCGCTGGGTTCCGACTTCGACAATTTGCACCCCAACATCGCCTGGCGTTACTCGATCGACTCGACGTCAGGCGTGGCCCAACTCGGCAGCGGGATCTACGAGTCGGTCTACGTATCGTCGGCTCTGCCGCCTCCGCTCGTCTGGTTCTACGCCAAACGCAATGCGTTCCCCGCGAGGTCGAGTCGCATGGTGCCGTTCAGCCAGAATCAGTACAGCTATGTCGACGAGCTCGGTCGGGAATCGTTGGCGGTGCTCCGGACCTTCTCGTACACCAACGGCGACCGCGCGCTCAATTCACTCCTCGTCGACGGTCGCTCCGGGCTCGTCGACTACTTCGGTGACGGTCCCGACCTTCTGTGGCCCATCGAACCGTCGGTGACGCGCGCCGGCGAACTCCTGCTCGAGAGTGGGCCGATGCGATGGCTCGGTCGCGGCCCCAAGGTGGGCATGAAGGGCCTGTTCGCCTCGCAGATGAAATACATCGAGGGCTGGGACGACGAACACGAGCGTTTCCGCTGCGACGCCACGGTGCGCAATCCCGTGCTCGGCGAGATCATCCATTTCCGCGGCTGGTTCACCGCGGTCGACGTCGCCTGCGGTCTACGGGACATTCCCGATGAGGCCTGGCCACTGCACCTCGTCGAGCGCGAGGACTGACGTATGAGGATTGACGTCGTCTCGGCCTCGGGCACAGGGTAGGTTGCTCACCATGGCCGTCTCAGCAAAGACCGAATTCGACATCGCCGCACCGCTATCGGTCGTGATGGAAGTCCTGATGGACATCGAGTCACTTCCGGAATGGTCCGGTCCCCACAAAGCAGCGGAAATCGTGAGTACCCACGATGACGGCACGCCCGACGAGGTGTCGATGACCGTCAACGCGGCGGGCATCAACGACGACCAGAGCGTCAACTACTCGTGGACCGACACCACATGCGAATGGACTTTGATCAAGTCGACGACGCTGTCGGAGCAACAGGGAAAGTACACGTTGACCGACAACGGTGACAGCACCCATGTCGAGTTCGAGTTGCAGGTCGACCTCAAGATCAAGCTGCCCGGACTCATCGTGAAGCGGGGTCAGAAAGTCGCCGTCGACACCGCCCGCAAGGGTCTGACCGCAGAGGCGGAGCGTCGCGCGAAAGCCTGAACCGCACGGCTTTTCGCCGCTTCGACGACGACGTCGGAATCCCGTATCGCGGGTTCCGGCGTCGTTTTCTATCCGTTACCTGAGAACGTGCGCTCCGCGGTATTCGTCGCGGCGAACGCGGGGTACCCTGACAGGGCTGTCCGCGTCCGCGGGAACGCCCCATCACTTCGCCTGGAGGCCAAATAAATTGCGTATCAACACTTTTGCCGTCCGTGTCTTCGCTGTCGTGTGCGGAGGCGCCGGATTACTCGCCGGGTTCACGCTCGGCGGTGGTGATGCGCACGCGGCCACCGACTGCAATGCGGCGAACGGACAGTCGGTGCAGCACATCTCCGGGACGAGCGGCTGCGGCGCACGAGCCGGCGCCGGCAGTTCGGCCAGCGCCACCGACGCGTCGTCGAGCGGCACCGCAGTGGCCGTCGCTGACGGTGGCGGCCACGCCCGCGCACACAACCTGCAGCCCGGTTCCACCGCCCTGGCGGGAGCGAACTCGGGTGGCAACGCGTACTCGGTGACGACCGGACCGGGCGCGATGTCCATCGCACAGGCGCATCGTGGGAGCAACTCCGTCGCCGTCGGCGGCTGGGGTGGCCAGGCCGTCGCCACACCGCAGGGCGTCGCGTGCACGGGCGGGTTCGCGGCAGCAGCAGACTCGGGCAGTGGCAAGGCCTGCCTGCGCTCCGGGTCGGTCAGCCTGCGCAACTGACGTGTGATCGCTGCGAGGACTGCCGACGTTCGGAACACTGAACGTCGGCAGTCGTCGTTCGGGTGCCTCGTTCGCTGCGCACATCGTCATGTGGCCTCGGCAACGGTGTCGACCATGCCCAGTTCACCTCATTGCTACGCAGTGTTTGCCCGATACGCATATCGTTGGGTAGTGACCGAGTTACACGATCTCGAAGCCGTCGGCCCCGATTTCAGCAAGTTGAACGGCCGGGAGGCCCTCCAACAGCTCGTCGATCTGAAAGACACCACGCAGTTCACGGTGAACGACGATGACGACGACGACCCGATCCTCCTGACGCTCCCCGAGCGCAACGTCGTCGACACCTGGCGCGAGGACTACCCGTACGACGAGCGCATGAGTCGCCGTGAGTACGAGATCACCAAGCGTCGCCTGCAGATCGAACTGTTGAAGATGCAGAAGTGGTCCAAGCAGACCGGACAACGCCACCTGTGGTTGTTCGAGGGTCGCGACGCCGCAGGTAAAGGCGGCACGATCAAACGCTTCAACGAGCACCTCAATCCGCGCGGCGCCCACACCGTTGCGTTGGAGAAGCCGAGCGAGCGCGAATCGACCCAGTGGTACTTCCAGCGGTACGTGCAGCATCTCCCCGCAGGTGGCGAGATCATCTTCTTCGACCGCTCCTGGTACAACCGTGCGGGGGTCGAGCGGGTCATGGGGTTCTGTACCGACGAACAGTACGAAGAGTTCATGCGGCAGGCCCCGGGTTTCGAGAAGATGCTCGTCGACGACGGCATCAGCCTGGTGAAATTCTGGTTCTCGGTGACCCCCCTCGAGCAGCGAACCCGATTCGCGATCCGGCAGATCGACCCGGTGCGACAGTGGAAACTCTCGCCGATGGACCTCGCTTCGCTCGACAAGTGGGACGCCTACACGGCGGCCAAGGAGAACATGTTCGAGCGCACCGACACCGACCATGCCCCGTGGACGGTAGTGAAGAGCAACGACAAGAAGCGTGCCCGGATCAACGCGATGCGTTACGTACTGTCGCTGTTCGACTACGAGGGCAAGGACGAGGAATTCGTGGGTCAGCCCGACCCCCTCATCGTCGGGCGTGCCCGCGATCTGGTCGGGGAGTGACGTGCGCTGAGCACTCATCGAGAGGTCAGCATCGACCGGTAGCGTCGTAGCCGTGCGAACCTTCCTCAGTGGTCTGGCGACGATCGTCGCGTTCGTGGCCATCGTGCTTGCAGTGCCGACAGTCTGGATCAGCGAACGAATCGTCGACGACGACGGGTTCAGCTCACTGATCGAGCCGGTGGGGCACGACCAGGCCGTCAAGGACTACCTCGCAGGACAGATCACCGATGAGATCGCGTCACGCACGCCGATCTCGGGAGCTCAGTCTGTTGTCCGCCCGCTGGCCAACGCGTATACCAACAGCTCGCAGTTCCCGGCGGACTTCGCCGATGTGGCCAGACAGCAGCACCAGTGGTTGTTCGACGAAGCCTCCGACCCGAACGCCGAGATGCAGCTCGACATCACGTCTATGGTCAACCGAGTGTTGGCGAGCGCGAATGTCGGCGTCAGCGTCTCGGGTCCGATCACGATTCCGGTCTCCAACGGCGAGACGGGTCTGCACGCCGGCGCCTATCACCGTGCCGGTGAGCAGATCACGACGGTCGGCAAGGTGTCGGCGATCGTGGGGATCGTTGCCGCGATCATCGCTCTGTTGGTAGCACGACGGCGCGGGACGGTGATCGCATGGCTCGGTATTGCGACGGTCGTCGCGGGTCTCGTGTGCTGGGCTGCCGCAGCGCTCTACGGGTCGTATCTGAAAAACGACCTCTCGTCGTCGGGTAACACCGCGAAACCGGTTGCCGACGTCGTCATCGACACCATCTCGCACGAACTGCAGTGGACCGGCGTCATCTCGATGCTCGTGGGGGCCGGAATCCTGGTGTTCGGAATCATCATCCGGCTCGCCTTCGGTGGACGGCGATGACGGCGCGCTTTCGGCGGACGGTGATGACGGCGCGCCTTCGGCGGACGAGGGCGGCGTGGTGACTGCGAACACCATTGACTTCTCCGTTCCGCAGCGTGCGCCAGATGTCGTCGACGACATGGTGTTGGCAGACGGCACCCGTACACCGGTGCGGATCTTCCGCGCCGAGGCCGACACCGCCGGGCCGCTGGTTGTCCTGTTTCCCGGACTGTGAACCCCCGCGAGCTACTTCGACCTGTTCGCCACTCGCTGTGCTGCTGCCGGGGTGTCGGTGGCGTGCGCCGACCTGCGCGGGCAGGGCGCGAGCAGACCCCGCCCGTCGCGCTCAAGCACGTTTGGTCAGCAGCAGATGGTCGTCGACGACGTGCCCTCGGCGATCGCTGTCGCGCGGCACCACGTCCCCGAAGGGGCTCTGTTCCTTGCCGGACATTCGATGGGCGGCCACATCGTGTCGCTCTACGCCGCGCGACAGGCCCGCCTCGGCGCCGACGACGCGCACCGCCTCCGCGGACTCATCCTGATCGCGTCCGGCGTCCCGTTCCACAAGCTGTACCACGGCGGTTCGGGCCTGCGGGCCTCCCTGGGGCCGCTCGCGATGCACCGGATCTCGCGTGCCGTCGGATTTTGGCCGGGAACCGTCGTCGAAGGCTACGGCAGACAGTCACAGGTGCTCATCCGAGATTGGACGTACCTGAATCGCCACGGCCGGTTCAGCCCTCGTGGTGCGGACATCGACTACGAGGCGGCATTCGCCGAGATCGACCTTCCGGTGCTCGCGGTGACAATCGGAGCCGACTCCGACGCACCGCCTCCGGTGATGGGCGCATTGACGGCGAAGTTCACTCACAGCGCCGTCGACCATCGACACATCGCCGCACCGCTCGGTCACAACCGTTGGGCGCGTGATCGGGCCGTGCCGCAACTGGTGACCGAGTGGCTGCATGGACTGTGACATTGCTGGGAGGACCAGCACGCTCGCGTGATGGATGCGCGTGTCGGTCGGCGGTGCGTCACACTTGACCACGATGACGCAGGTACCGGGTGAGACGAAAGATCGACCGCGCCGACGCGTGGCCGCCCGAGTACTCGGCTGCCTGCGTAGTGCGCCACTGACGTTCGCGTGGATGACCGTTCTCCTGGGGACGACAATCGCCCAGCGGCACATGAGTCCCGGCGATCTCGATCGGGTGCTCGGAGCGCGTTCCACCAATCTCGAACACCTCATGG
>NZ_BAFB01000187.1 GCF_000248075.1 Gordonia otitidis NBRC 100426
GCTGCCGAGCTTCGGCTCCTCCTAGTCTCCGGGCGCCCCACAGTACGGGTCACCTGGCCGGACATCAGACCCGGTCGAGCCACCAACCCCGCACCATGCCGGGCGGCCGACCGGGTTCGATGTAGTGCTCGGTGCCGAACACGAACGGAAACACCTCGGCGGGTAGGGCCAGGAGTTGACGTACGTCGCTCTGGCTGGCGTGACAGGCGAGCGCTTCGCGTTTGGCTGTGACGTCGTCGCCGAGGTCGACAGCCCAGTGCAGTTCGGCCTCGGGCGTTCCAATCGGATTGCCGTCGTCCCCGGCGGTGTCCGGGTTCAATTCGCTGGGATCCATCCCGGTGGTCATGCCCATCTCAGTCGCGAGAACGACCAAATGCCGCATCAGGTCACGATTCATCGTGACCTCCAGATACCGAGGGGTCTTGTGTGCGAGCTCTGTCGCGGCTCGGGTGGTGCGGTGCAGCATGACGTGATCGGGATGGCCATAGCCGCCGTGCCAGTCGTAGCCGACGACGACGTCGGCGTCCTCCTCGTCGAGAATGTCGGCGAGACGACGAGCCGCTTCGTCGAGGGGTGCTCGCGAGAAGACGCCGTCGGCGTCGTTCTGTGCCCAGCCGGTCATTCCTGAGTCGCCGTACCCAAGCCACGCCACGCGTGCGGTGCCGGTGATCGCCGCCGAGGCCTCCGCCTCGCCGCGTCGTCTGCTCACCACCGTTTCGCCGGGCGCCAGATCGTCGGGGACGTCGCCGGGATCGCCGTCGGTGCAGTAGACGACGACTACTCTGTGGCCCTCACGCGCTGCTCGGATCATGCTTCCCGCAGTGGCGGTGCCCTCATCGTCGGGGTGGGCGTGGACGAAGACGAGTGTGCTCACGCCCTCCAGCATCTCAGGTCGTGTGTCTGGATGCTGCAGTGATCCACGCTCGCGCATCCCCTGATCGGTGGATGACCGCTCATCCATCGGATCAACCGCACAGCGGATGGGGGACAGGGGATTTCGGCAGCAGACTCAATGGTGTTCAAGGAAACAGCATCGGTCGCGGGACCGAGATTCGAGGAAGTCACCATGTTCACCACCGCTCAAGACCGCATCAACACCACCGCTGGCACCGTGGCTCCGACGAACCCCATCCGCCGCCGGAAGCTGGTGGTGGGAATCGTCGCAGGCCTGGCCCTCGTCATCGCCGTCATCGCCGGAGCGCTGATGGTCGGCCACGGAGGTTCGACGCACGCCGCCACCGCGCCGTACAGCGCATCCTCATCGACGAGTGGCGGATCGTCCCAGCCGTCCAACGGCACGGGTACGGTCTCGCCTGCTGTGCCGTCGACTCCGACGAATAATGTCTCGCCTGCTGTGCCGTCGACTCCGACGAATAACGTCTCGCCTGCTGTGCCGTCGACTCCGACGAATAATGTCTCGCCTGCTGTGCCGTCGACTCCGACGAATAATGTCTCGCCTGCTGTGCCGTCGACTCCGACGAATAATGTCTCGCCTGCTGTGCCGTCGACTCCGACGAACAATGTCTCGCCTGCTCAGCCGTCGACCCCGACGACTGCAAGCGGCTCGTCGGCGACGATCACTTCGGCAGCCTGAGCGACTCGAGCGCACGAGGGCCGTGACCACTGTGGTCGCGGCCCTCGTTCTGTTCGCCGTCGTGTTTTGCTGTCGGGTTGCCGGTGATCACCCCTGCAGCCGGCAGCATGGGCAGTAGGCTCATCGACATCGAGACGACGTTGTGGGCGCAGGCGAAGGCACTGCGATGACGGCCTGGTTCCATCATTCGATCGTTGAGCCGGGCCGTCTTCCGCTGTTCCTATTCCTCATCGCGTTCATCGTGACCTTCGTGTTCATCAGGATCAGCGTGCGGTTGATCCGTGCCGAAGTGAGTTGGTGGCCCGGCAATGTCGCCCCGGGTGGCCTCCATCTGCACCACGAGTTCTTCGGCGTGATCGTCATGGTGTTGTCAGGTTTCGGCCTGATCGCTGTGGCGCGCTTCGACACCCCGATCGCCGACTGCGTGCTGGCCGCAGTATTCGGGGTGGGGTGCGCTCTCGTCCTCGACGAGTTCGCACTCATCCTGCATCTGCGAGACGTCTACTGGGAGAAGGAGGGCAGGGCGTCGGTCGACGCCGTGTTCGTCGCCATCGCGATCGGGGCGCTGTTTCTGATGGGGTTCCGCCCACTCGATCTCACCTCGGCCGCAGACGAATTCAGAGACGATCCCAACGTTGCGGCACGGATCGTGGTGGTCGCGGGTATCGCGGTGAACGTTGTCCTGGCGGCCATCACGCTCGCAAAGGGCAAGCTGTGGACCGGTCTGGTCGGGATGTTCATCCCGGTTCTCCTGGTGGTAGGCGCCATTCGAATCGCACGACCTTCCTCCCCGTGGGCCCGGTGGTTCTACGGGACTCGAGAGGGTAAGTACGACAAGGCGGTACGTCGTGAACAGCGACTTCGTGAACCGCTGATTCGATGGAAGATCGTCGTGCAGGAGGCGCTCGCGGGCAGATTCGGCGTGCCCGACCGGCCGCCGGACGTGCTGACCGAAGGCATCGGCACGGAATCGCCTGTGACCACACCTGCAGAGGTCACCGTCCCCAGCAGGGTTGCGACAGCGGTGCGGTGGCGACGGACACGGCGTCGACTGCGGGTCGTTCCCACCTGGCGGCTTCCCGTCGTACTCGTGGTGTGCGCGATCGTCGCGGCGGTGCTGTGCATCACGATCGACGAGAATCTCGGCCTCGATGTCGACTCGGGAACACTGGCGACCGTGCTGGGCGTGATCGCTGGTGCCACGGCCACTCTCACCGGTCTGGTGTTCACCGCGGTGACGCTCGCGATGCAATTCGGTGCGTCGCAGATCTCGGTACGTGTCATCCCCATGCTGCAACGCGAACCGGTGATGCGCTGGTCCATCGGGTTCTTTCTCGCGACATTCGTGTTCAGCGTGATCGTCGCGATGGATCTCGCACTGTCGGGCCCCGACGACGGGACTCCCGGCGCGTCGACCGCGATCGCTGCCTTCTTGACCGTGGTCTCTGCGATCCTCTTCATCGCGCTGATCGCCAAGGTCGGTTCGGTTCTCAACGTCGCACAGTTGATGAGATGGATTGCGGCTGACGGCTGGGCCTCGATTCGACGCCTCTATCCGGCGACACACGCCCGGGTGGCGACAGCGCGGACGACGCGCGACAGGACCTTCGACGACGAACCGAGGCACGTCATCACGCTGCGCGAGTTCGGGTCCAGAGGCCGAGTCCTTCTCGCAGTCAACGTGCCAATGCTCGAACGCTACGCCGCGACGTGGGGCGTGCGGTTCGATCTGCTCGTGATGGTCGGCGACAACGTGCCGCACAACGTCGGCGTGATCGCGGTGGTGGGGCAACCACGCGGCGGTCCGGTCGCTGAATACAAAGTGTTGCGGTGCCTGCTGTTCGGCGATCTGCATCAGCCGTCGGTGAGTCCGGTCGCCGCGCTGCAGGCCATCTCGGATATCGCGCTGAAGGCCATCTCCACTGCGGGCAACGATCCGAGCACCGTCGTCCTGGCTCTCGACCACATCGAGGACCTGCTGTTGATGCTCGCGCCGCGCGTCCACGCAGACGCGATCACGCGGTCGAATGCGGTGCGTGGCTACCGGCGCACCTGGGCGGATTACGTCGCGATCGGCACGGACGAGATCCGCCGACACAGTCACGGGCAGGCACAGGTCCACCGTCGGCTGCGGGCACTGTTCGTCACCGTGGCCCGACAGTGCTCTGCTGATCAGCAGCCGCCCATCGCCGCGCGGCTCGAGGCGCTCGATGAGCAGGTCGGCCACGAGTGGCCGATCGCGTTGGACCGCCGTCTGGCATCGGAATCGGACCGACAGGGCTACGGGTCGGAGCGCGGCTCGACGCTCGAGTGAGCGCACGTACCGCGACCTACGCGTTGGTTGCCGGTACCTCGGCGATCGCGGCGGTGCCACCACCGGGACGTCGGGTGACCGTCAAGGAGCCGCCCTGCTGTTCGAGGCGCACACGCCGCGACACCAGCCCGATGTGTCCCTCGGCGACTCTGCGGTCGAGCGTTGCGTCGTCGACGCCGCGCCCGTCGTCGACGACGACGACCCTGGCCATCCCGTCGTCGAATTCGACGGACAGCTCGACGTTGCGCGCGTCGGCGTGCTTGACCACGTTTGTGAGCAACTCGCGTGCGGTGGCGAACAGCATCGGGTCCGACGTGGTGCGCAGGTCCGCGGGCCAGCCCACTGTGTCGACCGAGATACGCAGCGCCGTGCGGCGTTCGACCGCCGCCGCGAGGTCGGTGATCGCGGCGGCGAGCCCCGCTTGTTCGAGTACGGCGGGGTGCAGTTCGCCGAGGGTCGAGCGCAGTAGTCGCGACGCTTCTCGGAGCGCGTCGTCAGCTCTGTCGAGTGCGTCGGGGTCGCTACCGTTGCGCACCGAGTCGAGCTCCTGTCGTGCTCCGAGCACGTACTGCAGCGCGCCGTCGTGGAGATGCTCTGCCAGTTCTCGACGCTCTCGCTCCTCGATGCGGACTGTGTCGTCGAGCAGCCGAGCACGTTGTGCCGCAAGTGTTCCGATGGTCGAGACCCTCGATCGCTGAACCGTCGAGAGCATCACCGCACCCAGACCGAGAGTCGCGACGACCAATGTGCGCATCGCGATCAGAGACCACGGCTCCCCGTTGGGGACACGGGCCAGTGCGCTCGCGACGAAGTAGACGACGACGGTCGGGATGACAACCAGCGCACAGATTTTCGGCCGCAATTGGGTCGCGGCGATCATCGGCACGACGACGAACCCGTTGACGAGGACGTCAGAGGTCCAACTCGTCTGGTCGGAGCGGCTCGCGACGACGGCGAGGACCACCAGCACAGCGAGATCGACGAAGAGCGCGAGCCACGCGAACCGGATCATCCTGATCCGGATGCGCGAGACCGCGACGAGTCCGACCGCGCACCAGATCGCATAGAGCACGGCGACGACGATGCAGAACGCGGCTCCGTCGGCGGGCGGGTCGAGCAACACCGTTGCGAGCACGAACACCGCGAGCAGCATGCGCAGCACCACCTGCACGCGAATGCCGCGCAGTGCGTGGTCGACGAGTATCTCGGAGATGTCGGGCTCGTCGACCAACTCGGTCAGGTGCAGGAGCGGGCCCGCGGTCGTCGTCCCACGTGTGCCCCGCATGATCATTCGAGCAGGCCGCGACGCATCGCCTCGGCGACGGCAGCGGCGCGGTCAGACACCCCGAGCTTCTCGTAGAGGTGCTGCGCATGTGTCTTGACCGTGGACGCGCCGATGAAGAGTTCCCCCGCAAGCTGCGGAATAGACAAACCGCGCGCGAAGCCCTCGAGTACCTGCCGCTCGCGCTCACTCAGGGCTGGTCCGTCTCCCCGGGCGTGTGCCCTGATCTCACCGACGAGTCCCGCTGCCAGCTCGGCGGGGACCACCGTCTCGCCCTTGGCGACGCGTGTGACGGCTCCGACGATCTCGTCGCGTCCCGACTCCTTGCTCAGATATCCCGCAGCACCCTTCTCCAGTGCGGCGAAGACGATCGGGGCGTCGGTGACTGCGGACAGCAGCAGGACGCGCGTCGGCAGCCCGTCACGGGTGACGGCATGCGCGACGTCGACTCCGGTCAGCCCCGGCATCTGATAGTCGACGACCGCGACGTCGGGTTGCTCATCGCGGATCAGCTCGAGCCCCGTGGTGCCGTCACCCGCCTCGCCGACCACACGGACGCGCCCGCTCTGGGTGAGTCCGCGGGATATGCCGTCACGAAAGAACGGGTGATCATCGACGACCACGGCCGTCACCAGCGATTCCACCGGCCCAGAATAGGCGCCCGTCGTCGCTACGAGTCTGCGATACCCATATCGGCCGGAGAACTCGCATTTGTCGCGCGTACCCTGCACATTCAGCAGCAATGTGGTAGCCGGATTTCGATACTGGGTACCCCCCGTGAGAAAATATCTGACAATGCTCATGAAGCAGTGGGGTGTCAGCGCGATCGCAGGGTCGGCGCACCCCCGCCAGCAACGGCGCTGGCACGAGGCAGCCGCCGAGCGATCACAGGATCAGCCCAGGTCAGCCCACGATGAGGGTCGATTCTGTTGGTTCGGGCGAGCTGCTGTCCACGACGAATACGGGTGACAGCTCTGCGCAATGTCGCGCACCTAGTGAGGCGAATACATGAAGCACGCTCCGGGCCCCGTCGGGCTCTATGACCCGGCCAACGAGCACGATTCGTGCGGTGTCGCGTTTGTCGTCGACATGCACGGTCGGCGCAGCCGCGACATCGTCGACAAGGCCATCACCGCGCTGATCAACCTCGAGCATCGCGGTGCCGCGGGTGCCGAGCCGAACACCGGCGACGGTGCGGGCATCATGATCCAGGTTCCCGACCGCTTCCTGCGCGAGGTCGTCGACTTCGAGCTACCCGAGGAGGGTAGCTACGCGACGGGTATCGCCTTCCTGCCGCAGGGTTCGCACGATGCGGCGACCGCAGCCGAGGGCGTCGAGAAGATCATCGAGTCCGAGGGTCTGTCCGTGCTCGGGTGGCGCGAGGTGCCGACCAACGAGAACGGCCTCGGAGCGCTCGCGCGCGACGCGATGCCGACCTTCCGTCAGGTGTTCCTCGGTGGCGCGTCGGGCATGGAACTCGAGCGCAAGGCGTTCGTCGTGCGCAAGCGTGTGCAGCACGAACTCGGCAACAAGGGTGCGGGCGCCGACGGCCCCGGCCGCGAGACCGTCTACTTCCCGAGCCTGTCGGGCACCACATTCGTCTACAAGGGCATGCTGACCACCCCGCAGCTGCGCGAGTTCTACCTCGACTTGCAGGACTCCCGTGTGGAGAGCGCTCTTGGCCTCGTGCACTCGCGTTTCTCGACCAACACCTTCCCGTCGTGGCCGCTGGCACACCCGTTCCGCCGCGTCGCGCACAACGGCGAGATCAACACCGTCACCGGCAACGAGAACTGGATGCGCGCCCGTGAGGCACTGATCGACACGTCGCTGTTCGGCGACGGGGCGGCGCAGAAGATCTTCCCGGTGTGCACGCCGGGCGCGTCGGATACCGCACGCTTCGACGAAGTACTCGAGATGCTGCACCTCGGCGGCCGCAGCCTGCCGCACGCCGTGCTGATGATGATCCCGGAGGCCTGGGAACGTCAGGAAGCAATGAAACCCGAGCACCGTGCGTTCTACGAGTATCACGCGGCGCTCATGGAGCCGTGGGACGGACCGGCGTCGGTGTGCTTCACCGATGGCACCGTCGTGGGTGCGGTGCTCGACCGAAACGGCCTGCGTCCCAGCCGCATCTGGGTCACCAAGGACGGCCTCGTCGTGATGGCGTCGGAGGTCGGTGTCCTCGACATCGACCAGGCCGACGTGGTCCAGAAGATGCGGCTGCAGCCGGGCCGCATGTTCCTCGTCGACACCGCGGCGGGCCGCATCGTCGACGACGAGGAGATCAAGGACGAACTCGCCGCCGAGCACCCGTATGCGGAGTGGCTCGAGAAGGGTCTCGTCCACATCGACAAGGTCAAGGCGCTGCCGCACGAGCACATGTCCCATCACCGGGTCACGTTGCGCCAGCTGGTCTTCGGTTACACCACCGAGGAGCTCAACCTCCTGGTGGCGCCGATGGCGAAGACCGGCGCGGAAGCGATCGGCTCGATGGGCACCGATACGCCGATCGCCGTGTTGTCGGCCCGGCCGCGCATGCTGTTCGACTACTTCCAGCAGCTCTTCGCGCAGGTGACCAACCCGCCGCTCGACGCGATCCGCGAGGAGATCGTCACCAGCATCGGCGGAACCATCGGCTCCGAGGCCGACCTGCTGCACCCCGGACCGGAATCGTGCCGCCAGATCGCGCTCTCCTCACCGGTGCTCGACAACGACACGCTGGCCAAGCTCGTACGGATCAACGACGACGAGTCGCTGCCGGACTTCCGCAGCATCCAGATCCACGGCCTCTATCCGGTCGCCGACGGTGGTGCCGGCCTACGCAAGGCGCTCGACGAGATCCGCGCCAAGGTCAGTGCTGCCATCGACGACGGCGTGTCGCTCGTCGTGCTCAGCGACCGTGAATCCGACGAGACCCTTGCGCCGATTCCGTCGTTGCTCCTGACCGCGGCGGTGCACCATCACCTCGTCCGTGAGCGCAAGCGCACGCGCGTCGGCCTGATCATCGAGTCGGGCGATTGCCGCGAGGTACACCATGTGGCCACGCTGGTGGGATTCGGTGCCGCAGCCGTCAATCCGTACATGGCCTTCGAGTCGATCGAGGACATGGTCGAGCGCGGCATGCTCGGCGACATCGACTTCGAGACCGCGCGCAAGAATTACATCAAGGCCGCCGGCAAGGGTGTGCTCAAGGTGATGAGCAAGATGGGCATCTCCACCGTCGCCTCGTACACCGGCGCACAGCTCTTCCAGGTCATCGGCCTCGACCAGGCGTGCGTCGACGAATACTTCAGCGGTATGAACAGCCAGCTCGGCGGTGTCGGGCTCGACGAGATCGCGGCGGATGTGGCCGCCCGACATGCGTTGGCGTTCAACGAGCGTCCCTCGGAACGCGCACATCGTGAGCTGCCGGTGGGTGGCGAATACCAGTGGCGTCGCGAGGGTGAGTACCACCTGTTCAACCCCGACACGGTCTTCAAGCTCCAGCACTCCACGCGCACCGGGCAATACAAGGTGTTCAAGGAGTACACCAAGATGGTCGACGACCAGTCGGCCCGAATGGCAACTCTGCGTGGGCTGTTCGACTTCAACTTCGGCGACCGCGACCCGATTCCGATCGACAAGGTCGAGCCCGCGAGCGAGATCGTCAAGCGCTTCTCGACCGGTGCGATGAGTTTCGGCTCGATCTCGGCCGAGGCGCACGAAACACTGGCCATCGCCATGAACCGCCTCGGCGGACGCTCGAATTCCGGTGAGGGCGGCGAGGATCCGCGTCGTTTCCATCACGACGAGAACGGTGACTGGCGACGGAGCGCGATCAAGCAGGTCGCGTCGGGACGCTTCGGCGTCACCTCGCACTACCTGAGCAACTGCACCGACATCCAGATCAAGATGGCGCAGGGTGCCAAACCCGGTGAGGGCGGCCAGCTTCCGCCGCACAAGGTCTACCCGTGGGTGGCCGAGGTGCGTGGTTCGACGCCCGGCGTCGGCCTCATCTCGCCGCCGCCGCACCACGACATCTATTCGATCGAGGATCTCGCGCAGCTGATCCACGACCTGAAGAACGCCAATCCGCAGGCGCGCATACACGTCAAGCTCGTCAGCGAACTCGGTGTGGGCACGGTTGCCGCGGGTGTGTCGAAGGCACACGCCGATGTCGTGCTGATCTCCGGACACGACGGTGGTACCGGTGCATCGCCGCTCACGTCGCTGAAGCACGCAGGTGCGCCGTGGGAGATCGGGTTGGCCGAGACGCAGCAGACGCTGCTGCTCAACGGACTTCGCGACCGCATCTCTGTCCAGGTCGACGGCCAGCTCAAGACCGGCCGCGATGTGGTGATCGGTGCGCTCCTCGGTGCCGAGGAGTTCGGTTTCGCCACCGCGCCCCTGGTCGTGTCGGGCTGTGTGATGATGCGCGTCTGTCATCTCGACACCTGCCCCGTGGGCGTCGCCACGCAGAATCCTTTGCTGCGTGAGCGTTTCACCGGCAAGCCGGAATTCGTCGAGAACTTCTTCATGTTCATCGCCGAGGAGGTACGCGAACTCCTGGCACGGCTGGGCTTCCGCACCCTGCAGGAGGCCGTCGGACACGTCGATGCACTCGACACCACCAAGGCATTGGCCCACTGGAAGTCGTCGAAAGCGGGCAAGCTCGACCTGTCGCCGATCCTGTCGACGCCTGAGTCGCCGTTCATGAACCAGGACCTCTACTGCTCCGGCGTGCAGGATCACGGACTTGAGAAGGCGCTCGACCAGCAACTCATCGCGCAGAGCCGTGAGGCCATCGACCACGGCACCAGGGTGTCGTTCACGTCGAAGATCACCAACGTGAACCGCACCGTCGGCACGATGCTGGGCCACGAGGTCACCAAGACCCGTGGTGCACAGGGGCTTCCCGAGGGGACGATCATCATCGACTTCACCGGGTCGGCGGGCAACAGCTTCGGTGCATTCGTACCCAAGGGCATCACGCTGCGTCTCGAGGGCGACGCCAACGACTTCGTCGGTAAGGGACTCTCGGGCGGGCGCATCGTGGTGCGGCCGCCGTCGAATGCCGCCGACGGGTTCGTCGCAGAGGACAACATCATCGCGGGCAACGTGATCGGCTTCGGCGCGACCAAGGGAAAGATCTTCCTGCGAGGCGTCGTAGGTGAGCGTTTCTGCGTCCGTAACTCCGGCGCCACCGCGGTGGTGGAAGGCGTGGGCGACCACGGTTGTGAGTACATGACCGGCGGACGAGTGGTGGTCCTCGGCGAGACCGGGCGTAACTTCGCGGCCGGCATGTCGGGCGGTATCGCCTACGTGTACGACCCGGAGAACAATCTGCCGAGCAACCTGAACCCGGAACTCGTCGACCTCGAGCCGCTCGACGACGACGACATCGAGTTCCTGTCCGGCATCATCGGCGAGCACCGGGGCGAGACCGCATCTCCGGTCGCCGCCGCGATCCTCGACGACTGGGCGAACACCCAGCGGGCTTTCGCCAAGGTCATGCCGCGCGACTTCAAGCGCGTGCTGGCCGCGATCGACACCGCGGAGAAGACCGGACGAGACGTGAACGAAGCGATCATGGAGGCCGCACGTGGCTGACCCCAGAGGATTCCTCAAGCACACCGAGCGCGAACTGCCCGAGCGGCGTCCCGTCGACCTGCGGCTGCTCGACTGGAAAGAGGTCTACACAGACTTTGACAAAGCGGATCTGCAGACACAGGCGAGCCGCTGCATGGACTGCGGTATCCCGTTCTGCCACAACGGTTGTCCACTGGGTAACTTGATCCCTGAGTGGAACGACCTGGTCTACCGGGATCAGTGGAAAGAGGGCATCGAACGCCTGCACGCGACCAACAACTTCCCGGAGTTCACCGGTCGTCTGTGCCCTGCGCCGTGCGAGGCGTCGTGCGTCCTCGGCATCAACCAGCCTGCGGTGACCATCAAGCAGGTCGAGGTGGAGCTGATCGACAACGCCTTCGACAGCGGCTGGGTCCAGCCGGTTCTGCCGAGCGAGCGGACCGGCAAGTCGGTCGCGGTCGTCGGATCGGGGCCTGCGGGACTCGCTGCGGCGCAACAGCTGACGCGTGCCGGTCACACGGTGTACGTCTACGAGCGCAGCGATCGCATCGGTGGCCTGCTGCGCTACGGCATCCCCGAGTTCAAGATGGAGAAGCGCCACATCGACCGTCGTCTCGAGCAGATGAAGGCCGAGGGAACCGTCTTCAGGACCGGCGTGAACGTCGGCGTCGACATCTCCGTCGCTCAGCTGCGTGCGGACTTCGACGCTGTTGTCCTCGCCATGGGTTCGACCATTGGTCGCGATCTCCCGATTCCCGGTCGCGAACTCGACGGCGTCCACCAGGCGATGGAGTTCCTGCCGCAGGCCAACCGTGTCCAGCTCGGCGACACCGTCGACAACCAGATCACTGCTCGCGGCAAGAAGGTCGTCATCATCGGTGGCGGCGACACCGGCGCCGACTGCCTGGGCACCTCACTGCGTCAGGGCGCGGAGATCGTGCATCAGTTCGAGATCATGCCGAAGCCACCGACCGAGCGTGCGGAGTCGACCCCGTGGCCGACGTACCCGCTGATGTACCGGGTCTCGTCGGCCCACGAAGAGGGCGGCGAGCGTGTCTTCTCGGTCAACACCGAGCAGTTCGTCGGCGAGAACGGCAAGGTCACCGCGCTCAAGGCGCACGAGGTCGTCATGCGCGACGGTCGATTCGAGAAGGTCGAGGGCAGCGACTTCGACCTCGAGTGTGACCTGGTGCTGCTCGCGATGGGCTTCGTCGGCCCCGAGCGCGCCGATCTGCTCGACAAGCTCGGCGTCGAGTACGACCAGCGCGGCAACATCAAGCGCGACGACGACTTCGCGGCCGTCGGCCAGGAGGGCGTGTTCGTCGCGGGCGATGCCGGTCGCGGTCAGTCGCTGATCGTGTGGGCGATTGCCGAGGGCCGCTCTGCTGCTGCGGCCGCCGACCGCTACCTCGCGGGAGCGTCGGATCTGCCTGCCCCGATCGTGCCCACGCAGGTCGCGCAACGCTGAGCCGACCATCGGCACAATCAGTTCCACAAGCCCCGCTCACCGGTACGCATTCGACCGGCGGGCGGGGCTTGTTCGCTGGCCGTGGGCTCAGAGCTTCTCGAGGACGCTCGTCATCTTCTCGGGGACCGAGTCGGCGAGCTTGCCGAAGATGAAGCCGAACAGTGGGTCACCGATGAGCTTGAAGCGGTGGAACTCGACCAGCGCACGGTAGGTGACGCTCGTCGTTCCATCGCCTCGATCGGTGAACGAAAGGTCGTCGGACGTCGTTGCAGTCTTGTTCGACCCGGAGAACACGATGTGGTTGGGATCGTCGCGGGTGAGCTCGTAGGTGAGTTCGGTCGAGATCCCGTACAGCTTGGACTTGTTGTGCCAGCGGGTGCCGAGTGCGATGGGTCCGTCGTCTTCCTGCGTGCACTCGACGGTCCCCGGGTCCCATTGCTCGGCGTGGGCGAAGTCGCGCAGGTAGGCGACGATCACCTCTCGTGGTTGTCGGACGGTGAAGGTGCGTGAGACGTCGACCACCGTGGTCTCCTCATGTGTTGGACAGCTCTGTTGCTCATGTGCTGGACAGCGCTGCTGCCGTGACGAACGTTCTCTAAGAGTTCGGTGAAGTGACGCTGACGGATGGGTCGAGGCCTGCCTACACTCACTGGGTCGGTAGGCGGCGGGTTCGTCGCGAACGGTCGTGGAGGGTGGGTCCGTGCGCAGGCTTTTCGGAATGACGGTGGCGGCGGTGCTGGCCGCGTGTGGGATCGGTGTCGCGGCAGCGCCGTCGGCATCGGCGGCGCCGGGAGCGTGCCCCAAGGTGTACGTGCTCGCGATCCCGGGCACATGGTCGGAGGGGCCGGGGCTTCTCGGTGCCGTGACGTCGGGACTCGGGCCGGACGTCAAGGTCTCCTACGTCGGCTACGACGCCACGGCGTTCCCGTGGGAGAGCGCCGTGTACGGGAAGTCGAAAGCCCAGGCCGTCGCGAACACCAAGGGTCTTGCGTCGACGATGCTCAAGCGCTGCCCAGGCACCAAGATCGCGCTCACCGGCTACAGCCAGGGCGCCGACGCCGCGGGCGACGTTGCGTCCGAGATCGGTACCGGTAGGGAGAAGATCCGTCCGCAGCAGGTCGCGGGCGTGGTGCTGATCGCCGACCCACGCCGGTCGTCGAAGGACAACCTGGTGGGTCCGCCGCTGACGGGTCAGGGCAGTGGTGGGCCGCGACTGAACGGCATGGGATATGTGCTTCCGCGCGCATTCACCATCTGTGCGCCCAAGGACCTCTACTGCAACGTGCCTCGCGAGTACTACGTGACACGCGTGATCGGATATCTCGCGGAGACCAGCGATCCCACGCCGAGCCAGGTCGGCCAGTACCAGGCTGAAGCGGGTGCGATCGTCAACGAAATGCTGACCAGGGGCGGGCCGGGCAACGTCGTCATGGAGCTCAGCAACGCCAGAGCGCGACAGCAGATCATCGAGTTCAACCGATTCCTACAGTCGGGCTCTCACGGCGACTACGGGAGCTTCCAGGTCAAACCGGGAGTGACAGCTGTGGCGTGGGCGCATCAATTCCTTGCCGGGTTGGGCTGAGTAGCGCGTCGGTCGCTGGTTGGTAACGAACCGTGTGTGACGATCGATACGTAAGGGTGAGTTGCGCCGAGGAACTCGGCAATACAAGATAGTAAAGATTGAATCCGTTCTGACGCAGGAAACGTATCGTCATGAAGCTGGCAGCAACGTTCCAGACACCCCGTCGACACTCGATGCTGAGTGCCATCACCGGCGGCCGGTTCGGCCGTCACCGCGTGGCGCATCGGTTCCCCGCCGAGGCCGAGCGCCTCATCACGCCCGCGGAACTCAAGCGATTGACCGCCTGATCTCCGTGGCTCGACGGCTCGTCACCCGAGGGTGACCCGCGCCGACGTGCCGCCCAGCGAGATCACATCGCCGACGGCCAGTTGTCTGCCGCGACGCGTCTCGACATCCCCGTTGACCGTGACCATGCCGTCGGCGATCACTTCCTTGGCCTCGGCGCCGGACTCGATCAGGTTGGCCAGCTTCAAGAACTGGCCGAGTCTGATCCCGTCGCTGCGCACCGGGACATCGAATGCGTCGTCCATGCGTCGAAGATACTGCGTGGCGGCCGGACTCCACGCACCGTCGAACCTCCGGTGATCTACCTTTGATCCATGGCGGTCGAGACCCCATCCCAGACACCCCGAAGCGCTCCGACGCACCCCGACACCGCAGCGCAGCGGGTGGAGCGGGCAGATGCGGACCGGAGGTCGGCCGACCTCCTCGAGCGAATCCGGCACCCGCGCGGGTTCGGTAGCCACGCACCACGGATCGCCGGACTCGTGGTCGGCATCATGGCGACGATCGCGCTGCTGTCGAGCATCTTCCCGTTCTTCCGTCACTGGATCCACGTGCCGCGCGATTATGTCGACGACTTCATCATCTCGATGCCGGACACCAGCTTCGCGTGGTCGTTCGTCCTCGCCCTGGTCGCCATCGCGCTGACAGCACGTAAACGCATCGCATGGTGGATCTGCGTGATCTACCTGCTGCTGTTCATGGCGGGAAACGCGTTGTTGCTGTGGCAGCCGGTCGCTGACGACTTCGACGTCGACGACACCGAGCGCATGAACATCGTGATCGGCCTGGGGATCGACCTGATCGCGCTGGTCTTCCTGCTCGTGACCTACCGGCAGTTCTACACGCGGGTTCGGCGCGCGGCCCTACTGCGCGCTCTCGTGGTTCTGGTGGTCGGATTGGCGATAGCGACGGCGGTCGGGTTCGCACTCGTCTGGCTGTTCCCCGGAAGCCTGGAGCGATCCGAGCGGCTGCCCTACGCGTTCAACCGGGTGGTCGCGTTCGCGGCAATCGACCAGCGAACCTTCGACGGCCACCACACGTATCCGCCGGTCAACGGCGCGCTCGGACTGTTCGGTGCGCTCGCGCTCATCGTCGCGGCGTCTGTTCTGTTCCGCTCGCAACGCCTGAAGTCGTTGATGACGGCCACGGACGAGCGCCTGATCCGCGCACTGATCGCACGATTCAACGACGACGATTCGTTGGCGTACTTCTCGACGCGCCGCGACAAAGCGGTGGTGTTCTCTCGTGATGGCCGAGCCGCGATCACCTACCGCGTCGAACTCGGGGTCGGTCTCGCAGGTGGCGACCCGATCGGCCACCCCGACTCGTGGCCGGACGCGATAGCCGAGTTCCTGGTGCTGTGCGAGCGCTACGGGTGGCATCCGGCGGCGATGGGGTCGAGTGAGCGTGGGGCGGCGGCCTTCGAGGCTGCGGGCTTCACGTCGCTCAACATCGGCGACGAAGCGATCCTGCACACACGCCAGTTCACGCTGAGCGGCCCGACGATGAAGAGCGTGCGGCAGGCGGTGACCCGCACCCGTCGTGCCGGCGTGACCACGCGAATCCGCAGACACGCCGACATCCCGCCCGCCGAGATGGCGCAGGTGATCGCACGGGCCGACGCGTGGCGCGACACCGAGGAGGAGCGTGGCTTCGCGATGGCGTTGTCGCGGCTGGGTGATCCCGCCGACGGTGATTGCCTGCTGGTCGAGGCGGTGCTCGACGAGGGCGGACCAGACGAGAAGGTCGTCGGGATGCTGTCGTTCGTGCCCTGGGGCCGACGCGGTGTCTCGCTCGACCTGATGCGCCGCGACCGCAGCGGGATCAACGGCGTGGTCGAGACCATGGTGACCGACCTCTGCCGCGACTCCGAGAACTTCGGCATCACCGAGATCTCCCTGAACTTCGCGACCTTCCGTGCGGTGTTCGAGAAGGGACAGGAGATCGGAGCCGGGCCGGTCATGCGTGCCAGCTACGCGGTGTTGATGTTCGGCTCCAAGTTCTTTCAGATGGAGTCGTTGTACCGGTCCAACGCCAAGTACCTACCCGACTGGCAGCCCAGGTTCCTGTGCTTCGAGGACAACCGCATGATCGCCCGGGCCGGACTCGCAGCCGTCGTCACGGAGGGGTTCGTCAGGCTTCCACGGATCGGCCGGAAGGAACAGTACGCAGCAGGGCAGTCGTCGGTACCCGCGGGAATCGACGTCGACGCGCTGATCGCAGAGCTCGACGCCGAGGCGGCGGCGCAGAACTCCGTCGCCGCGCATCGCCCCGAGCAGGTCAGGGTGCGACTTGCCAAGCTGGACACCATGATCGACGAGGGCGTCGATCCGTACCCGCCCGCAGACCCGCCGTCACACACCATCGCGCAGGCCCTCGAGGTGGCTGCGGGGACGCCGGTGTCGGTGGCGGGACGCATCACTCGTCTGCGTGACTTCGGCAAGGTCGTGTTCGCGGATATCCACGACTGGTCGGGACAGGTACAGATCCTCGTCGAGACCTCCCGGCTCGACGCCGGATCACGGGACTTCGCCGCAGACGTCGACCTCGGTGACCTCGTGGAGGTGCACGGCGAGATGGGCACCAGCCGCACGGGCGAGCTGTCCGTGCTGGTTGACCGATGGGCGATGATCGGCAAGTCGTTGCGCCCGCTGCCGGACAAATGGGCGGGCCTGACCGATCCGGAAGCCCGTGTGCGGCAACGATATGTCGACCTCGCAATCAACCCGCGGTCGCGCGAGCTGCTGGCGACGCGCAGCGTCGTCGTCAAGGCGCTGCGCGACTTCCTCTCCGCACGCGGTTATCTCGAGGTGGAGACGCCGATCCTCCAACGCATCCACGGTGGCGCGAATGCGACTCCGTTCACCACGCACATCAACGCCTACAACCTGGACCTCTATCTGCGTATCGCGCCCGAGCTGTACCTCAAGAGGCTGTGCGTCGGCGGGATGGAGAAGGTCTTCGAGATCGGACGGAACTTCCGCAACGAGGGAGTCGACTTCAGTCACAACCCGGAGTTCACGAGCCTCGAAGCCTATGAGGCGCACAGTGATTACCTGAAGATGCTCGACCTCACGCGCGAGATGATCCAGTACGCCGCCACCGCCGCATACGGCGAACCGGTCATCATCCGCTACGACGAGGACGGCACCGAGCAGCGGATCGACATCTCAGGACGCTGGCCGGTGAAAACCGTGTACGGGGTGGTGTCCGAAGGTGCAGGGGAGCAGATCACCCCCGAGACCACGGTGGATCAGCTACGGGACGTCTGCCACCGGCTCGGCATCGCCATCCGCCCCGATTGGGACGCTGGTGCCATTGTGCAGGAACTCTACGAGCATCTTGGCGAGGATCGCACCACGTTTCCCACGTTCTACAAGGATTTCCCGACGTCGGTGTCGCCGTTGACGCGCGCGCATCGGAGTGAACGAGGGGTTGCCGAGCGCTGGGACCTCGTCGCATGGGGCGTCGAGCTGGGCACCGCCTACACCGAGCTGACCGATCCCGTCGAGCAACGTAAAAGGCTTACCGCGCAGTCGATCCTGGCCGCTGACGGGGATCCGGAGGCCATGGAGCTCGACGAGGACTTCCTGCAGGCGCTCGAGTACGCGATGCCGCCGACGGGCGGACTCGGTGTCGGGGTCGACCGCGTGGTCATGCTGATCACCGGACAGTCGATTCGCGAATCGTTGGCCTTCCCGCTGGCCAAGCCGCAGGAGAACTAGCTGTGCAGGGCGGTCAGGGTGAGGTTGATCGGCCGCCACCAGGGCGGTTCGTGAACGTCGAGGGCCAGCGCGTCCACGTCGTCGACGAAGGGTCGGGCACACCGCTGCTGTTGATGGCGGCGATGGGCAGCAACTGGTTCGATCTCGATCATCTCGCGGTCCGACTCGTCGAACGCGGCTGGCGGGTGATCCGCTTCGACCGGCCGGGATACGGCCTGTCGGAGCCGCTACCTCGAGGTCGCGTCCTGACGCTGCGGCTCGAGGTGTCGTGGATGGTCGGGGTGCTCGACGAACTCGGCGTCGTCGAGCCGGTCACCGTCGTCGGACATTCGGTTGCCACCCTCTATGTGGAGGCCTTTGCGCGTCTACACCCGGCACGCACCGCAGGTATCGCAATGCTCGACGGGTCGTATGTGCTCTTACCCTGGCGGCTCCTGCCGCTCGGGGCGCGAATCGACAACGCGCACAGGGCTGTCGGTGCAGGTCGTGCGATCACCAAGCGTCTCCGCCTCCCGCGGCGCGGATTCTCACGTATGCGCACCGTGGTGCTCCCGACGCCGCCGGAGGGCTTCTACGACCACGAACATTACTGGGCTGGAAGGTTTTTCGGCGGTTGGCCGATGCTGTTGGCCACGATGGTCGAGAACGCGGCGTTCCCGACGCTCAACGCCTCGCTGCGTCGAATGCGTAAACACAGTCCGATGCCCGACGTTCCGGACGTCGTCGTCGCCGCATTGTCGGGGCCGAAGCCGTGGCGCAGTTTCTGGTTGTGGAAACAGTCACGCTATGCCCGCATGCTCGGCGGTCGACTGGTGCCGGTGGCTGCAAGCCACTTCGTGGTGCTGGAGATACCGGACGAGATCGCCGACGTGATCGACGATCTCGGTGCTGCGGAGCGCGAAGCGACGCCGAGACATTCACCTGACTGACGGCTCTCCGGTGGTCGAAGAGTTCGATCGCTAGGGTATCCGCATGACATCGGCGGGACCGTTCTGGTCGAGATCCTGGTTCACCTCGCTGATCACAGCGGTCACGTTTGTCGGATTGGTCGCTTTTCACGTCTGGTGGTGGATGGGCCATGGAAAGCCAGTGGCGTGGATACTCCTACTCGGCACGCCCTTTCTCGCATTCCTGCCTGCCGGGGTGATCGCCAAGCTGTCGCAACGTCGATGGGCGCGTGAATGGGCGCAGGCCAACGGATTCGCGTACTTTCCGGAAACGAATTGGCCGGTTCCGACATGGGATTTCCCGCCCTTCTCGACGGGACGCGCACGTGCCAAGCGTGTCCGCGACGGGATGAGCGGAATGGTGGGCACCCATCCGGCCACCTTCTTTCGATACACCTGGATCAACAACAACCGAGTGCAGATCACGACGCATCAGCGCAGCGTGTTCGTGCTGCGGCTACCGACGGCTCTTCCGCGGTTGACCCTCGGAACCACCATGGACCTGTCGACCGGGAAACGCGTCGAGTTCGAGTCCGAGGATTTCAACAGCAGGTTCTTCGTCCACTCGACCGACCCCGGCTTCGCGCATGCGGTGTTCACGCCCAGGACGATCGACGCCTTGATGTCGTTGCGCAAGGCGCGTGGTGCGCTGCTGGTGACCAAGATCGAGATCGCGGGCAGTGAGCTTGTCGCGACCTCGACGATGGCCAGCAGACCGGAGGCAATCACCGCAGTATTCGAGGTGATGCGCATCATCGCCGACGGTATTCCGCGCTACCTGTGGATTGATCGAGGCCAGAACGAAGGGGCGTGGCAGTGAGTACGTGGGTCATCATCGTGGTGGTCGTCGTGGCGGTGCTCGTCATGATCACCTGGTATTTCTCTTCTTTCAACAGCTTTGTGCGCCTGCGTAATCTGGTCGACGAGTCGTGGCGACAGGTCGACGTGGAACTGCAGCGGCGGCACGACCTGGTGCCGAACCTGGTAGCGACCGTGTCTGCGTCGGCTGCTTTCGAACAGACGACTCTCGAATCGGTCACGAGTGCGCGCGCCGCGGCGTTGAATCTCGGTCAGGGCGCCGACGTCGCCGCGATCGCGTCCGCCGAGAATCTGTTGTCGGCCGCGCTGTCGCGACTGCAGGCGTTGACCGAGCAGTATCCGCAACTCCAGGCGGTTCGTGGCTACGACGCACTGCGCCGAGAACTCGAGGACACGGAGGACCGGATCGCTGCGGCGCGTCGGCTCTACAACGGCAACGTGCGTGCGCTGAACACGCGGATCGAGTCGATGCCCGCGTCGCTGGTTGCCTCGGTGCATCACGTACCGCGCGCCGAGTACTTCGAGATCAGCGAGCCCGCACGGCGCGCCGTCGACGTCGCGGGTCTGCTGAACCCGGACGGCGACCAGGGCCGTTGACACCGGGTCGCCGCATCGGATCAACGACGAGGTAACAGCGACGAGGTAGCTGTCCGCCCGTGCCGGTGTGGGTAAGGGTCGTTTTCGCTACCCGCCGGTAACCGCAGGTACCCATGACTGTGCGTCACACCTATGCTGTACGTCATGGCAGAGTTCACCTTCACGCCCACAGCTGACCTCGTCGACGAGATCGGCGCAGACGTCCGAAGCTGCGACACCCAGTTCACCCAGTACGGCGGGGTGCGCGAGTTCGTGGGAACCGTGACCACCGTCCGGTGCTTCCAGGACAACGCACTGCTCAAATCCATCCTCGGTGAGGCGAATCCCGGCGGGGTGCTCGTCATCGACGGTGATGCGTCGGTACACACCGCGCTGGTCGGCGACATCATCGCGGAGCTCGGGCGTTCGAACGGGTGGGTCGGGATCATCGCCAACGGCGCTATCCGCGACGCCAAGACCATCGGCGGAATGGAGATCGGTGTGAAGGCGCTCGGAACCAACCCGCGCAAGTCCACCAAGACCGGAGCGGGCGAGCGCGACGTGCCGGTGACGCTCGGTGGAGTCACCTTCACCCCCGGCGACACCGTGTATTCCGACGACGACGGCATCGTGCTCGTCGCGCCCTGACCTGATCCTTCCGTCACTACCCGCTCACGCACCAGGAGGCCCCGATGCCCAAAGCCAACTCCCGACTATTTCGACCGCCTCGGCGCCTTGGTCGCGATCGACAACGCGGCTGCACGCCCCACCCGCTCCATTCTCGAGGCATTCAGCGGCGTCGAGATGGCGACCATTCCGGTCGGTACCGCAGAAGACCTCGAGACCGCGGTGTCGCGAGCGCGGGCCGCGCAGCAGGGGTGGGCGAAGCAGTCCCCGGACGAGCGCGCCAAGGTGCTCAAGAAGTTCTCCGAACTTGTGCACTCCAACGCGGCGTCGTTGATGGACATCGCGCAGGCCGAGACCGGTAAGGCCCGATCCTATGCGCAGGAAGAGGTCATCGACGTCGCACTGACGGCGCGCTATTACGCGACGCACGGCCCGAAGATGCTCGCCGAGCGGAAGGTCCAGGGCATGCTTCCCGGCGCCACCAAGGTGCGGGTGCGGTATCAACCCAAGGGCGTCGTCGGTGTCATCAGTCCGTGGAATTACCCGCTGACCCTGGCGGTTTCGGATGCGGTGGCCGCTCTGCTCGCGGGCAACGGGGTGGTGATCAAACCGGACAGCCAGACGCCGTACTGTGCCCTCGCCCTGGCTGAACTGCTGTACGAGGCTGGTTTGCCGCCTGCGCTCTTCGCTGTGGTTCCGGGTCCGGGAAGTGTTGTGGGACAAGCCATCATGGCCAACTGTGATTATGTGATGTTCACCGGTTCGTCGGAGACCGGCGCGTCGCTCGCCGAGCAGGCGGGTCGTCGACTCATCGGTTTCTCGGCGGAGCTCGGTGGCAAGAACCCGATGATCGTCACGGCCAACGCCAAGATCGACCATGCCGTCGAAGGCGCTGCGCGCGCGTGCTATTCGAACTCCGGACAGCTGTGTATCTCGATCGAGCGGCTCTACGTCGACAAGGCGATCTCCGACGAGTTCACCGAGAAGTTCGGCGCCTTCGTGCGCGACATGAAGCTCGGCGCCACCTACGACTTCACCGTCGACATGGGATCACTGGCCTCGGCGGCACAGGTCGAGACGGCCGAAGCGCACGTCGACGACGCCGTAGCGAAGGGTGCAACGGTGATTGCCGGTGGCAAGCGTCGTGCCGACCTCGGCCCGTTCTTCTTCGAGCCGACGGTGCTGTCGGGTGTCACCGACGAGATGACATGCTTCCGCAACGAGACGTTCGGGCCGGTGGTGTCCGTCTATCCCGTCGACTCCACCGACGAGGCGATCAAGCTGGCCAACGACACCGACTACGGACTCAACGCGAGCGTGTTCGCCGGGAGCAGTGAGGAAGCGCAGGCCATCGCCGAGCAGTTGCGTGCCGGGACCGTCAACATCAACGAGGGCTACGCCGCCGCGTGGGCGTCGACCGCTGCGCCGATGGGCGGCATGGGCATCTCGGGGGTCGGCCGCCGACACGGCGAGGAGGGGCTCCTCAAGTACACCGAGCCCCAGACGATCGCCGAGCAGCGCTTCATCGGTATCGACAAGGCACCCGGTGTACCCAAGAGCGTCTACCGCGCGGTGACGCCGCTGGCGGTTCGGTCGCTGAAGTTCTTGCCGGGACGGTAGTCGGCGTAGGAGCCCACGGGGTGGTCAGTCGTCGGAGGCGCTGAACATCGCCCAGACGGGCCCGGTCAGCAACCAGATCACCGTGATCACGCCGAGCATCGGGAACATGCCGCGCAGCGATTCGGCCTGGTGCGGATTCGCGACCGTGACGGTGAGCAGTAGTGCTGCTCCGGCGGCAACGGCTGCGGCGAGAAGCCAACGACCGAAGTCGGCGATCTCCTTGCGTAGCGCTACGGGTCCTCCCTTGGGAGCTTTGGCCGGGGCGGGGCCTCCCGCGAAGCGGTAGGCGAACCGGGCGTCGGCCCAGCGGATGACGGAGTGCCCGAACGCGACGGTGACACCGAGATAGACCCCCGCGATCTTGTGCACGGTGGTGACATCGCTGCCGCGGGCGAGGTCGACGGCTACCGCGACGAGCAACATGAGGTCGACGAGCGGGAGTAGCAGCAGGATCAGCGACGACGCGCGCCGTCGTCGCAGGAGGTACCGTACCGACAATCCGCAGATCAGAAGCGCCCAGAAGCCGACCTCGCATCCGAGGATCGCCCAGGTTATCGGTGACTCGAGAAGATTGAAGCCCATGCCACTCACGATGCGCGGCGCGACGGGATCGGTCATCGGCAGAACTGACGAGACGTCGTGGGCCAGGAGCACTCATCCTTTTGTCGGATGATTGCGACCTGCGGTCATGTCACGATGGGCACATGTGGCGTGTCCCGATGCCCCGAACCCTGATCAACGACGTCGCGTTGACGGTGCTGTTCGTCGGCCTCGGTGTCGCCATCTATGCGGCCGGATTCGCGCACATCGGCAACCCCGATGACGCACTGGGGCCGTCCTGGTTTCCGCTGCTCGTCCTGGGTGTCGCGGGATGTTTCGAACTCTGTCGCTCCACGCACCCGGCCATTGCGCTCGCAGGCATCACGTCACTGTTGGTGGTGGATACCGTCGTCGCGCCGTCGGTGCCGATCTGGCTGATGTTCTCCGACGTCGTCTACGCGGTATGCGTCTACGGCGGAGCGCGGCTGGTGCATCTGATGTTCGGGATCTGCGCCTTCGTGGCAGCCGGTGTGCTCACCCTCGTCGCGGCGTTTCCGGAGACGGCGGGCTGGCAATTCCTGTTCATCTGTGTGCTGTGGTTGATCGCCTTCGTTGCCTCACCGCTCGCGTACGGCTGGGCGGTGCGCGAGCACCGGACCGCGCTGCACCTCGAACGTGCGCATTCGCAGACGCTCTCTGTCCTGGCTGCTCGCGAGAAACTCGACGCCGTCGTGGCCGAGCGTCGCAGGCTGGCCCGCGAACTGCACGACGTGATCGCTGGCCGGTTGTCGGCGATCGCGATGCATTCGGCTGCGGCGCAACAGTATCCCGACAATGCGGAGGTCAACGCGACGGCACTCGCGGCGATCCGCACCAGCAGCGTCGACGCGCTCACCGAGATGCGCGGACTGATCGATCTGCTCGCTGCCGACGAGCCCGACAGTGGGTCAGAACCCGGCGCCGCCGAGCGAGAAGCGGCCGGACTCCGTCGCCTCGACCGGCTGATCGCACCGATTCGCGTGTCGGGTACCGCTGTCGATCTCACGCATCCGACCCACGCGTCAATGGCCGCACTCGCCGACGAACTTCCCGCCGTCGTCGACATCGGCGCGCATCGGATTCTCGCCGAGGCACTCACCAACGCGGTGACTCACGCTCCCGGACAACCGATTTCGCTCACCATAGAGCTCGACGACGATGCGCTGGGCATAGAAGTCTGCAACCTTCTCGACGCGCACGACGCATCGTCGTCGCGCGAGAATGCCCACCGGGGCCGCGGAATCGAGAACATGACCACTCGTGCCCGCATCGTCGGCGGCCACCTGGCCGCGAGCCCGGTGGGGGAGCGGTTCGTGGTGGCGGCCCGCCTGCCCACAAACCTGGTGCCGACCTCGGATGCCCCCGAAGGGGATCAGGCCGGCCGCGACGAGTCCACCGGGGCTCGGGACCGTCGCGAACCGACTACGAGAGTGCCGCATCCATGACCGACACATCGCCGACCAGAGTGTTGATCGCCGACGATCACACCGCGATCCGAGCGGGGATCACGATGATGCTCGCACCTGCGGCAGGCATCGACGTGGTGGGTGAAGCCTCCGACGGTGACGAAGCGGTGATCGCAGCTGACGCGCTGCGTCCGGACGTGGTGCTGATGGACGTGCGCATGCCGGGCACCGACGGCATCACGGCGACGGACCGGATAGTGCGCGCCGGCTCGTGTCGCGTGATCGTGCTGACCACTTTCGATCTCGACGACTACGTCTTCGGCGCACTGCGCGCCGGGGCCAGTGGGTTCCTGTTGAAGACCGCGTCGGCCGAGGCGATCGTCGAGGCGATCCGCGCCGTGGCACGCGGCGATGCCGCGCTCGCGCCGGAAGTCACCCTGCGTGTCCTCGAATCATTTCGCGGCGGTGACACTTCCGGCCGGCCGCCGTCGACGTCCCCCTCTGCGGCAGTGGCTCCCGCGGGTTCGACGGGTCCTGCGACGTCGACGGCTCACCAGCGTCGGTTCGACGACCTCACGAACCGTGAACGCGACGTACTCCGATGCCTCGCCGCCGGGATGGCGAACGTCGACATCGCTCGAACACTGTTCATCACCGAAACCACCGTGAAGACACACGTGTCGCGGGTCCTGATGAAACTCGATGTCCGCTCCCGCGTTCAGGCGGCGATACTCGCTCGCGAGAGCGGAGAGGTCTAGGTCTCACAGACTTCTCCCAGTGAGGGTCCAGGGTCGCGGTAGCGAGGTCTCGGACTCTGGTAGTCGAACCCATACTCGACTTCTGGAGGAACGATGACCGCAGTTCTGGAGCGGCCGGACGTATCGCCGCCCGCCGACGATTCGCCGCCGACTCACAAGCGCGCACGCCGGGCGCGACGGCCCGTGCGGTGGAGCCCGTTCGCACTCGCTGGGTTGCTCGTGGCCACCGCAGCGCTCTACCTGTGGAATCTGTCGGCCAGCGGCTACGGCAACACGTTCTACGCGGCCGCGGCGTGGGCGGGCTCCGAGAGCTGGAAAGCGTGGTTCTTCGGCGCGCTCGACCCGTCGAACTTCATCACCGTCGACAAGCCCCCTGCCTCGTTGTGGGTGACCGGACTGTCGGTGCGCATCTTCGGGATGAACAGCTGGGCCGTGCTGGTGCCGCAGGCGCTCATGGGGGTTGCGGCCGTGGCACTGATGTACGTGACGATGCGTCGGGTGATCACCGATCCACGGCAGGGGACCGTTGCGGGACTGATCGCCGGTGCGGTGCTGGCCTGCACGCCCGCCGCAGCACTGATGTTCCGTTTCAACAACCCCGACGCCCTGCTGGTGCTGCTCATGGTTGCGGCAGGTTACTGCCTGGCGCGCGCGATCGCCACGAACTCCGGCCGCTGGCTCGCCCTGGTAGGTGTCGCGCTGGGATTCGCCTTCCTCACCAAGATGTTGCAGGGCCTGCTGGTACTGCCCGCATTCGGACTCGCATACCTGCTCTTCGCAAACAACGGGTGGCTCAGGAGGATTGCGCAGTTGCTCGGTGCCGCTGTGGCTCTCGTCGTGTCCGCAGGGTGGTTTGTCGTCGCGACGATTCTGACGCCCGCGAGCTCGCGCCCCTACATCGGCGGCTCGACGGACAATTCGTTCATGGACCTCGTGTGGGGCTACAACGGCGTCGGACGGATCAGCGGTGGTTCAGGTGGCGGACCGGGCGGAGGAGGTGCGGGCGGCTCCTTCGGCGGCTCGACGGGCCTGAGTCGGCTCTTCAGCTCGGAGATGGGCAACGAGATCTCGTGGCTGCTGCCCGTATCGCTGTTCGCGATCGCGTTCTGTGTCTATCTGATGATTCGTAGCTTCCCGATCTTCAGCTACCGCAACGGAATTCACCGCACCGAAGGCGGCGCCGTGGTTGCCTGGGGCGGTTGGCTGCTGGTTACCGCGATGATCTTCAGCTACATGAGCGGGACCATCCATCCCTACTACACCGTTGCCCTGGCGCCTGCCGTCGCTGCGATGGTTGCCCTCGGTGGGGTATTCGCATGGCGACGCCGCGCCAACTGGGACGGACGAATTGCGTTGAGTGTCATGATCGGACTCGCCGCCTGGTGGTCGATAGTCTTGCTCAACCGCAACGAATGGGGACCGCAGTGGTGCCGGTGGATCATCGGTGCCGTCGCCGTGTTCGCAGTGATCGGTGTGCTCGCAGGGGGTGCGCTCGGACTCAAAAAGCTGTTCATGGCCTCGGTGATCGCGGGCGCGATCGCGGGATTCGCTGGGACGGCGGCGTTCTCGATCGCCACCGCAGCGACAGCGCACCACGGCTCGATTCCGACGGCTGCGCAGACCAACGGCGTCCAGGGCGGAATGGGAGGCCCGGGCGGCGGCGGACCCGGCGGAACCCGTGGCGCACAGAGCGGTAACGCCCCGAACGGCACGGCCCAGAGTGGCACCGCTCAGAACGGCACGGTGCCCAACGGTGTGGCGCAGCCGAACGGGAGCGGAACCGCGCAGTCGGGTACAGCGCAGGCCCAGAGTGGCGCCCAGGGCGACCGCACACGCGGTGGTGGTATGGGAATGGGCGGTCCGGGCGGCGAGTCGTCGACCAACGCCGAATTGGTGAAGCTGCTGAAGAACACCAACACCACCTGGGCGGCAGCGACCAACGGGTCGCAGTCGGCGTCGACCATCGAGATCGCATCGGGCAAGGCCGTGATGGCGATCGGCGGGTGGAGCGGTGATCCCGCACCGACGCTCGACGAGTTCAAGCAGTACGTGAAGGACGGCAAGATCGCGTACTACATCGGCGGTGGTCAGGGCGGTCCCGGCGGCAACTCGGCGATCTCCACCTGGGTGGCGCAGAACTTCACGGCAACGACGGTCGGAGGCACCACGGTGTACAAGCTGATCTGACCATACGGCGTCTACCGGTCGGGAACGTCGAGACGTATTGTCGAAGGACCAGCGGCGGCCCATTTCCGTGAGCGGGGGCCGCCGCTGGTTCTGATGCGAGCGCCAGTCGACCCGGAATCGGAGAAGCCATGTCCGACAAGATCACTCAGTTCACGCGAGACGGATTGCTCTTCGACGTCGCGGACTCCGGCCCACAGTCACCGACGGCGTCGGAACTCCCGGTCATTCTGCTGCACGGTTTTCCCGAGCGCGCCTCCTGCTGGACAGGCGTCACCGCACTACTCAATGAGCACGGATTACGAACCGTCGCGCCAGATCAGCGCGGATACTCACGGGGTGCTCGGCCACGACCCATCCGCGCCTATCGGATGGATGAGCTCGTCGACGACGTGATCGCGCTCGCCGACGCACTCGACGCCCCGCGTTTCCACCTAGTCGGACACGACTGGGGCGCGTCCGTCGCATATCTGGTGGCTGCCCGACATCCCGACCGTGTGGCGACGCTGACGACCCTGGCCGTCCCGCATCCGGCAGCCTTCCTCCGGGCGATGCCGCACGGTCAGGCGATCAAGTCGTGGTACATGGCGTTCTTCCAACTCCCCGGACTGCCCGAGCGGGCGCTCACCTACCTCGCGAGGAGTGGCGGCGGCCCCGGCGGCCGCTTCGAGTCGTATCCGGGCTACTCGGAGCGGCTGTCGCGCGAGATCGTCGACGACGGCGCGCTGACCGGCGGACTCAACTGGTACAGGGCGATGCGTTACCAGTCGGTGCGCTCGCTCGCGGACGAGATCGTCCGGGTGCCGACCACCTACGTCTACGGTGACAAGGACTCGTTCCTCGGCAAGGCAGGCGCACGCGGCTGTGCTGCCTTCGTCGACGCGCCATACGAGTTCATCGTTGCCGAGGGCGTCGATCACTGGATGCCGGAACGTGTACCCGAACTCGTCGCCGACGCGGTCGTCGCACGCGTGGAGTCGCAGCCGAGCTGACGTCGCCGACCGAGTTGAATCATCGGCCACGCCGACGGGCTAGCGTCGGTGTCGCCGCCAACGCAAGACGATCAGCAGTGCGACAGCCAGAGCGGCGAGAGCTCCACCGATCGCACCGAAGGCGATGGGCATTGCGGGGTTCATCGCGGGGACTCTTGTCTCGCCGGCACTGACTCGTGCGAAACCGGCTCTCCGAGCGTCGGATTCGGCGACAGGGTCGCGCTGTGCGGGCGTAGCCGGCGACTGTGGGGCAGGGGCCGAGGTCGTAGAGGCTGCGGCGAGCCGCGCTGGCGTCGGCTCGTCGGCGGTCTCGAACAACGTCGGCTCCCCCGTGGCCGCGGGCGGAGTGGCCTTCGGGGGTGCCTTCTTCTCCGCAGCCTTCGTGGGCGGGGCTTTCTTCGCCGGCGACGGATTCGCCTTCTTGGCGGGGGCCTTCTTTGCTGCGGGGGACCGGTCACCGGCTGCAGGCCCGTTCGTGGCAGTTGACTTCTTCGCCGGAGTCGTCTTCTTTGCGCCCCCGGTCTTCTTTGCGCCCGCAGTCTTCTTTGCGACGGCGGCCTTCTTGGCAGGCACAGTCTTCTTGGCGGGAGCGGACTTCTTGGCGGGAGCGGACTTCTTGGCCGCGGCAGGCTTCTCGGCGGGCTCGGTCGTCTCGCCGGTCGTTGCCTTCTGCGACGCGTCGTCGGACGGTGTGTCGCCAGAAGTCGGGTCGGTCATGTCGGGACGCCCCCTGCAGGTCGGTCTGGATGAGTCCTCATCGTAAGCACGGCGTCGACTACGTGTCAGACGCTCTCGACGCCGTGCGCGATCGAGCGAATGCGATTACGTACGCACCCCGAGCCGGGCCATCACGTCGGCATCGATGGCGCTCAACTCGTTGTCGACTGCCTTGTGTGCGGTCTTGCGCTGCGGAGCAGCCATCGATTCGGCAGCGTCGACCGCGATCGCGAGGTTGTCCAGGCGTGCCGTCATGGCGTCGACGAACTGCTTGGTGTCAGACGACGTGTCCTGCGCGGACACCTTCTGCAACGATGTGCGCAGCGCCTCGATCCGAGCCAGGAGAGGTGCGCCGTAGCCCGAGTACTTCACCAACTGCGACGGCGACACGCCGATCCGCTTGGCCTGGAGTTCGGTGACCTTGCCGCGCCCCGCGACGGCGGCACGGTAGACCACCGGCACCGCGATCGGTGCCACCAAACGTGCCACGGTGAGGAATCGTTTGACGCTCGCGGGACTGAACGGCTTGGCGTCGGCAGTCGCTTTTGCTTTCGCGGCAACGGTTTTGGCTTCGGCTTTCGCGATCTTCTGTGCAGCCTTCGCCTCGGCCTTGACTGTCTTGCGCTGGGCCTTCAGCTGCTTCTCGACGACCTTGGTGCGCGATTTGTGCAATTCCTTGGACGCTTTACGCCTGTCCTTCGCAGCCAGCTTCGCTTCGACCTTCGCCTTGGCCTTGAGCGCTTTGGTCTCCGCGCGTCGCTGTGCACGAGTCTTACCGTCGGACGAGAACAATCCCATGCGGGCACCTTTCCCTGCGCCAGTTTGCTACAAGCATTGCATAGGCTCGACACAGACCGATCACATCCGTCACACCGGCGGTGCGATCGACAGCCCATGTGTCCGACGAGCCGGTGAGAATCGAGGTGAGGTGTGGCTGCGGCCGTGTTGCATCCACGCGACCTGGCAGGGTGCGAGCACCGGGTCGCGCTCGACTTCGGCCACCCCGACCTCGTCCGCGACCGCGCCGACACCCCCGAGGCGGCCCGCCGGAAGGAATCAGCGCAACTCCGTCGTGAGCGGGTCCGCGACCTGTTGATCGGACTCCACAGCGGCGAGCCGGAAGGGACGTTCGTCGTCGTCGACGACGGTCCGCATGCGCAGCGAGTCGCTGCCACGCGAGCGGCGTGCGCAGCGGGGGCGACGTGGATCTGGAATGCGACGCTGCCCACCGACCGTGAGCACGGCAGGCGCGGCCACTCGGAGTTGCTGTTGCGTGTCGGCGGACCCGACGAAGCCGCGTCGGGCTACCTCTCGATCATCGTGGTCAACCATCGCGTGACGTATCCGGCCCGGTCACCCCGCCTGAACACCATCGAACCGCCGAAACTGATCACCAGTCCGCTGTGGGGGTGGATTCCGGCGCCCGATCCGTTCCGCTCACCCCGCAGCAATCGGCGCGACCAGCTGCGTCTGGCACATCTGACGCAGATGCTGCTCGACGAAGGCCTTGCGCCCGGCGTCGCAGAGGACGAGTTGCGTGCGGGCGTGATCGGACTCGACGCCGACTGCATCGTCGTCCATCAGATCGGGACGTCGTTGCCGGAGTATCGCGATGTCTTCGACCGCAGACAGCTCATCGCGGCGGGCGAGATCGCGACGACGCCGCGCAGGATCGGCGAGTGCCGCGGATGTCCGTGGTGGGGGCGCTGCGGTCCCGAACTCGAGGCACGACGCGACGTCAGCCTGGTCGCCAACGGCAATCAGGGTGATGCACTCCGGGCAGCGGGGATCACGACGATCGACCAGCTCGCACGGTTCGAGGGCGATCCGCCCGCGGACTGGCCTGCCAATCAGAGTTTCGACGACGCCGTGGTCGGCGCGATCGCGTGGCTCGCCGACATCGCGCTGATCCGGCGGGTCGAGATCCCGACAGTCGCACGGGCCGACGTCGAGGTCGACGTCGACATGGAGAGCTTCGGGGAGGACGGGGCGTATCTGTGGGGCACTCTGCTGACCGACACCACCGACCCCGACCGTGAGGTGATCTATCGGGGATTCGCCACCTGGACACCGCTGCCGACCGCCGACGAGGGTCGTGCCTTCGCGGAGTTCTGGACGTGGCTGATGACCCAACGCGCCGACGCGCACGCAGCGGGCAAGACCTTCGCTGCCTATTGCTATTCGGAGCAGGCAGAGAACCGGTGGCTGCGGGCGTCGGCCGACCGGTTCGGCGACCAGCAGGGCGTACCGTCCCGAGCCGAGGTCGAGCAGTTCATCGCCTCTCCGGAGTGGGTGGACGTTTTCGAAGCCGTCGGACGCAACTTCGTCGCACCGAACGGCAAGGGTCTCAAGCGGGTTGCTCCGGTAGCAGGATTCACGTGGCGCGATCCCGAGGCCGGCGGTGAGGCGTCGATGGACTGGTACCGGCAGGCCGTCGGGATCGGTGGCGTCGACGTCGACCTCAGCCAGCGCGACCGACTGCTCGAATACAACGAGGACGACGTGCGCGCGACCAAGGTGCTGCGCGAGTGGATGGATGGTCGGGAGGTCGGGCAACTACCGCTGGCCGCCGACTTGCTTGCATTCCGACGCTCAGGCGCGAGTCGAGCGGAGAGCATCGAGGAACGACCCGCTCCCGAGTAGCGCGACAGCGCCGAGAAGAAGAAGTGCGCCGGGGGCGATGTCGGCGACGAATCCCGTCACACTGCTCAGGGTGATGCCCTGGGACCTGGTGGGTGTCGACGCCGCGTGCTTCTCAGCGGGCGCCTGCGACGGCGCCGAGTGTGAACCGCTCGGCACAGACGGCTGCGCGCCGCCTGCGGCGGGGGAGGAGTCCTGTGGCTGGGCCGCGGAGAGCCGTGGTGCACCCGCAGGCGGCGGCGCCATCGGCACCGCCAGTGCGGCTGCCGGGGGTGCGGCCGGGACGGGCGCAGAACCGCCGGACGAGGCCGAGCCCGGCGGACCGGGCGCTGCAGGTGCGGCATTGCCTCCGGAACCCGCCCCGGGTCCCGGAGGTGTACCGGCTGACGGCCCGACGGGCGGTACGACAGGCGCCGCACCCGAGTGCGTCGTCGTCGAGCTGGATTCGACGCTCGTCGTCGAATCGTCACTGCCCGATGAACCGGTGCTTGGCGTAACCGAGCCGGTTTGTGACGGCCCGGTCGTCTGGGATGGCCCGGTGGTGGTTTCCGACGGCTCGGTGGTTACCGAAGGCTCGACGGTGGAGCTGGTCGGGGTTTCGGTTTTGGTGGGTTGCGTCGGGACCGGCGTACCGGTGTGGTGATGACCCGGCCCGTGCCCCCCGTGCCCAGAACCGCCGTGCCCAGAACCGCCGTGCCCAGAACCGTGGTGGCCGCCGTGGTCGGAGCCCTCGTGCCCCGAGCTGCCGCCGCCGTGCGACGACCCGCCCTGTCCGGTGCCGCCGCCGGTCTCGGGTTCGTCGGCCCAACCGATACCACTGCCGATCGACAGGAACACCACGGCACACAGTGCGAGAATCAGAGCAGACACGCGCCCCCGCGCCGGGCGGCGATTGTCGCTGACGCGATGCGCCATTCTGCACTCCTGACCGTTTCTTGACCTCGATATCCGTGCAAACGGTACCGTGGTCCGCATAATAGAGGACGTTGTAATCAGATCGAGATGAAATGTTCACCCACGGGGAAGGTGTTCGTGATCAAACTGTGAATAATGCCACAGCCATGGATTGGTAACTACATCGTGGCTGGTTACCAGCTCGTCGGCGGGGATGCAGTGTTCACTTAGCACGGTCATCGTTGCATCGGGGATGCGTGACGAGCTTTAATGTTTGCAAGTTCAAATGTCGGCTTTCGGAGAGTTGAATGACTTCACAAGGGACGGATAAGCCCATGGGTGACGCCGGTAGGGGTGGGTCCGACGTGCGCTCCGGGTCCGTTGATCCAGGCTTGTTTGCTAGACGGCTCGAAGAGCTTTTTCGGACGGTGCCGGGCCCGAACGGACGCGCATACAGCGCGAAGGCGATAGCTGCCCGTAGTACGGAGCGGGGATTCAGGCTGGGGGAGTCGTACCTGAGCCAGCTGCGTTCGGGCAAGGCCAAGTCGCCGTCGTTTCGGACCGTAGAGGGAATCGCCGCTGCTTTCGGTGTGGATGTCCACTACTTCCTCGAGGACAGGGCCGCGCAACGGACGCGCGACGAGATCGATCTGATGCGGCTGCAGGCCGACACAGACGTCCAGTTGGCCGCATTCCGCCTCGCTGGACTGTCCAGTGATTCGGTCACCGTGGTCAACGAACTGATCAAGGTGCTCCGCGAGCAGCAGGGTCTGCCCAAGGACCCGCCGGACGTGGTGGCTGCGGGCCTCACCGACGACGAGGCCGAGGCCATCGAGGCCCGGCTGCGAGTCGTCGGCTTGGCCAATGACGACTAGCACCGCACGGATCTGCATCCTGTGACATCGTCAGGATCGACCGACGAGGGCCCCCGCCGCAGCCAGCGGTCTCTGTGGGCCCTCGTTCGCCGTTCTCTCGACGGACTCGACCTCGACCTCCCGCTCGACGTCGAGCAGCTCTGTGAGCGGTATGGCCAGCGGCGTGGTCGTCCCATCAAGCCGCTCCCGTACGCACTTCCCGCGGGCATGCCGAACGGGGTGTGGCTCGCGGCCAGGGACGCGGACTACTTCTTCTACCAGGAGAACACGTCGCCGCTTCACCGAGACCAGATCATCGTGCACGAGTTCGGGCACCTCATCGCCGGGCACCAGATGCTCGGCGAGGCGTCGTTGACGGCTCCGCCCGCCGCTGCGGGAGACGAATCCGACGCCGCACTGCGTCGAACGTGCTACTCCGACGTGCGCGAGTGGGAAGCCGAGACGTTGGCTTCTATGATCCTGACGTGGGCCCAATCGGCAGGTAACAGTGTCGGGGTGACCGCCGACAACAAAGAGGTACGTGGCCTCCAACGTCTCCTCGGAGGGCACAAAGGCTGGCTGTGAGGTGACTGGAGATGCCCGGGATCATCAATCTCGTAGCACTCGTCGTCTTCGTGCTCGCGCTGTGCTGGCGGTTGGACCGCATCAGACGCGGTGACGGGGGTCTGCAGGCCATCGCGATGACGGTCGCGATCTCCGCGTTGACACTGGCCTTCGTGGTGAGCGCCAAGACAGGCGCACACTTTCTCGACGAACACATCTACGTCGGCGTCTCGAGATGGCTCTTCTACGCTCTGCTCGCACTCGGTGTGGCGGCGCTGATCGTCGTGTTCTTCTTTCCCAGCGGGGATTCGACCCGAGAACGCCGTGCGGGGCACGAAGCGTTACCGCTCGTCGTCGCCCTGATCGGCCTGCAGGTAGCGCTGCTGGTCACGCCGACCTCGCTGCGCGCGTCGTCGGTCAGCGAGTGGAGCTTCAAGAACTGGGGGTTCGCGCTCTTCTACGTGATCGCCAGCGCGTACCTCGCGTATGGCTTCGGCGCGTGCCTGTACAACGTGCGCAAGTTCTATCGCATGGCGCAGGGCTATCTCCGGTTCTCACTCGGCTTGTTGGTCATCGGGTTCGCGCTGCTCGCCATCGCCTCGATCCTGCAGGTCCTTGCCGTTCTCGGAAGCGCAAGCGGCCTTGTGGGGGCGGTCAATTCGCTGATCGCAGTGCGCACTCTCGAGATCGTCGGGGTCGTTGTCTTCCTCCTGGGCATCAGCTTTCCGATGCTGCACTCGCGCTGGACCGGAATCGCCGCGCGGCGCCGCCATCGACGTGATGCGACCGCACTCGAGCCGCTGTGGCAGCTGGTGACGGCCGCGATCCCCGAGGTGGTGCTGCCAACAGAGAGCAACTCGCCGACGCAGCGTCTGCATCGCGAGGTCGTCGAGATCAGAGACGCGCTGACCCAGTTGAGCCCTCTCGTGCCGGACGAATTCGACGAGGTCGACGACGAGGTGAAGGTCGCGATGTTGCGCGATGCCGTCGAGGCCTACCGAGAGGAAGGTGGCGCGTCGGGTCCGGTGCGGCCGATGGTCCCCGCCGAAGGCGGCGGGCTCGACGCCGAGGCCGCACCCCTCATCCGGCTGTCCCGCTTCGTCGCACTCGAGGACGCGAGCGTCGATTCGGCCGCATGACCCCTCGCGAGCGCGCGGCGCGCCGATGGCGCGTTCGAGGGGGCAGCGCTCACGAGGGGCCCCGCGCTCGTGAACGCGCGGCGCTCACGAGGGTCTCGGGGGTTACACCGGGCATCTGGTCACACCGGGCATCTGCAGCTCAGCGCGGAGCCATTCGTAGCGCGCCGTCCATGCGGATGGTCTCGCCATTGAGGTAGTTGTGCGTGACGATGAATTCCGCCAGCTCGGCGTACTCAGCCGGTTCTCCGAGCCGGTGCGGGAACGGGATCGCCTCCGCGAGGGTCTTCTGGAACTCGGGTGTGATGCCCGCGAGCATCGGTGTGCTGATCGTTCCCGGCGCGATGGTGCAGACCCGAATGCCCACGCGCGCGAGGTCGCGAGCCGCGGAGATGGTCATCGCATGCACGCCTCCCTTCGACGCCGCGTATGCGATCTGTCCGATCTGCCCCTCGAACGCCGCGACGGATGCGGTGTTCACGATGACGCCGCGCGCGCCGTCGGCGTCGACCTCCGGCTCGTCCTTCATCTGGTTGGCCGCCAGTCGCATCACGTTGAATGTGCCGACGAGGTTGATGTCGACGATCTTGCGGAACAGGTCGAGGTCGTGTGGCCCGTCCTTGGTGAGGATGCGCGAGGCCCATCCGACGCCAGCGCAGTTGACGGCGACGCGCAGCGGAGCCCCCGCAGCAGCGATGGTGTCGATGGCCGACTGCACCTGTGCCTCGTCGGTGACATCGGTCGGAATCAATGTGACGCCGCCGGCGGGGGCGGCCTTGTCGATGGAGGGAGCCAGGTCGAGACCGAAGACCTGAGCCCCGGCAGCCGCGAAGCGGGCGGCGGTCGCTGCGCCCAGTCCTGACGCTGCACCGGTGACGAGCACTGAGGAGCCGGAGATGTCCATCGGCGGGATTTCCTTTCGGTTGGCGGTCGGTCTGCATCACCATAAATGGGGACCGCCACCCGAATACGAGGAACCCCTAGTAAAACCGACCGATCGCTCGGGAAATGCCCCTATCGACGAATGTCACTGCAGGTCAGGACCGGAACCGGTGCGGACCGGATGGGCATGGGGAGCGTCGTCATCGAGCTTTGCCCGGTGAACCCTGTGGATGTAGTAGGAACCGACCCCGACTAGCACCACCACCACGGACAGCGTCGCGACGACGGTGATCGACGACGAGTCGCGCAGGCCCTCGTAGAGCAACCACGCGGCGAAACCGAAGAACAGCACCGACGCGCCGATCGCGATGGTCCGCTCGGGCAGGTGCTTGCCGAGCAGGGCACCGAGCGCAATCGCCAGCGCGTCTGCGGCCACCATGCCGAGTGTCGAGCCGATCCACACACCCAGCCAATTGCTGTGCGCGGACAGTGTGATGGTGGCGAGCATCGTCTTGTCGCCGAGTTCGGCGAGGAAGAACGAGGACATCACCGCGAAGAACACCGATTTGCCGACGCGGTCGGCCTTGCCCTGCTCGGCGTCGTCGAGGCTGTCGCCGCGCAGCGTCCACAGGCCGAAGACCAACATAGCGATGCCCGCGACGATGGACATCACGTTCGATGGGATCGACAGGCCGAGGAAGTGTCCGAAGAACACCGACACCGCGTGCACCGCAGTGGTGGCGACGGTGATCGCGAGCAGGACGACCCACCACTTGTAACGCAGTGCGTAGGTCATAGCCATCAGCTGCGACTTGTCGCCGAGTTCGGCGACGAAGATCACGCCGAAACTCAACAGCAGGGCAGCAATCATGAACGCAAGGTTAGTCAGACCTCACTCACAGTTGCAACAGATCGCAGAGCCGCATTTGTGCTGGTAGGGGGCTCAAATCCGGAAGTTCGGGTACCCGGAGAACGGCGATTCGGATGATCTCAGGCGACCAACAACATGGCCAGGACTGCGGTGTCGGGGTCGGCATTGGGGTCGATTCCGACCTTGTTGCGCAGATTGACGACCGTGCCGTCGGCCTCGGCTTCAGCCCACCCTGCGCGGTGTTCGAGCCCGAGCTCGGGCAGCCCTGGGAGCAATACGCAGCCCGACGCGACGTCGGAGCACTCGGGCAGTGACGGGCGCGTGCGCGAGGGTGGGTGCAGCATCACCAGAGCGGGTGGGTTGCTGTCGAATTTGCCGGCTTCGACAAAGCTGTCGTCGACGACATTGCCGATGGCGACCATCATTCCGACCGCGGGTTCGTCGAGGTCCTCGGGTCGTTCCTCGACCACCCGGAATATCGTGGTCGTCGGTAGGAAGCCGGGTCGGCAGGCGATGCGTACCGAGGCGACGAGGGTCTGGGTCCATTCGAGTGTCGACTCCGGCCAGCGTCCAGAGATGAGGATTCCGTTGAGGTGTCCGCTCTGATGAACCGGCGTGAGTCCGATCGGGATCGACGACTGCATCTGTTGACCTCCGTCTCCGTGTGGAGTGAACGTGAGAGAAATATCCACCCGCCGGTGCTCGCCGTCCAGCCGAAGCGCCGTGTTGTGACGCTTCGTTTACACGGTGTAACGACAGACGCGACCCAGGGGTGGTCGGGGTCACCAGGCACTATGGATACGTGCACTCCCCGTCCGATATGTCAGGCGCGCGAACTCGTGGCGCGTTACGTCCGCTCGAGATCGCATGGATCGCGATCTTCGGCGGACTCGCCGTTGCGGCGGTCGTCATCGGTTCTGTCATTCCCCTGGCCGGCGCGGTTCGTCTGCTCGCGCCCGTTCCACTCGCGCTGATCGGGGCGCGCACGCGTCCGCGCGCAATGGTCGCCGCGACCGTCTCGACCGCTGCCGTGAGCTTCGCGATGGCCGGGTCACGGGCTGCGCTCGCCCTGCTCGGTGCAGCGGTGGTCGGAGGTGTCGTCGGCGAGATCAAGCGGCGTGGACGCGGCTGGCCGACGCTGCTCGTCGTCTCCGCGGTCGCGTCGCCACTGATCGGTGGGGTGTCGGTTGTGGCGCTGCTGATCCTGAAACCGCTGCGTGAGCTGGCGCTCGAAGCGACGTCGAACACGCTCGGCGGGATTGCGAAGTGGGTCGGGAAGATCCCGTCGGCGCAATCGTTGGCCGACGGCATCGACGGCCTGCGCGACAACGTCGTCACGTACTGGTGGGCGTGGATGTGGTCGATGGGTGCGGCGGGCACCCTCCTCACGATGGTGGTCGCCTGGTGGATTCTCGGCGCAGTGATCGATCGGCTCGCCGACATCCCGAGCGAGGACACTCTCGACGACGCCGCCACCGAAGACGACGGCAGGCAGGTCAACCCGCTGCCATTGCAACTCGACCACGTCGGATTCTCCTACCAGTCCGACGGACCGGAAGTCCTCTCCAACATCGACCTGCGGATCGCGCCGGGCGAATTCGTCGCCGTCGTCGGAGCCAATGGGTCGGGTAAGTCGACACTGTCGAAGATCCTCGCCGGTCGGCGACCGACCACCGGCGCCGTGCACCGGCCGGGTGCGGCCGGGCTCGGCAGGCACGGCGGAACCGCGATGGTGCTGCAGCGTCCGGAAACGCAGATGCTCGGCGCGCGCGTGGCCGACGACGTGGTGTGGGGCCTTCCCGAGGGAACCGATGTCGACGTCGACGCGCTGCTCGCCGAGGTCGGGTTGGCCGGGCTCGGTGATCGGGAGACCTCCGACCTCTCGGGCGGCCAGCAGCAACGCCTGTCCATCGCAGCAGCACTCGCGCGCGATCCCGCGCTGCTGATCGCCGACGAGGCGACGTCGATGGTCGACCCGGCGGGACGTGCCGAGATCCTCGAGGTTCTCGGCGACCTGCCACGCACCCGCGGCATCGCCGTCGTGATGATCACCCATCGCGCGGTCGAGGCTGTCGCCGCCGACCGCATCGTGCACCTGGTCGCGGGTCGTATCGTGCCCTACAGCCCTGACTGGTTGTCGGAACTACACGAGGCCGAAGCCGGGGCGGCCAGCAGGTACGAACTCGACGCGTCGTGGCATGAGGCGTCGAGCGGCGACGTGATGTCGGGGCCGGAACCGACGAGCGAGCCCGTGCTGTCACTGAGTGGTGTGGGATACACGTACCTGCTCGGATCCCCGTGGGAGGTCAACGCCCTCCACGACGTCAACCTCACCGTCCATCGCGGCGAGGGACTGCTGATCGTCGGCGGAAACGGTTCGGGCAAAACAACTCTCGCGTGGATCATGGCCGGGCTCATCGAACCGACCGACGGCACGTGTCTGCTCCACCTGCCCGAGCGGCAGGGTCTGGGCGAGCCTGTGAGCAAGCATGTCGGTGAGGTCGGGCTCGCATTCCAGCACGCACGTCTGCAATTGCAGAAGCCGAACGTCGGCGACGACATCATGGCGGTCGGTGGCCTCAAGATCGGGACGACCGAGGTGGCGCGCACGCTCGAGTCCGTCGGGCTACCGCGGACGATGGCAATCCGTCGGATCGATGCGCTCAGCGGCGGTCAGATGCGGCGCGTCGTGCTGGCCGGGCTGATCGCGCGAGCCCCGCAGGTGATGATCCTCGACGAGCCGCTCGCCGGACTCGATCCCGTGGCGCGCGACGAGGTGATCGCATTGCTGGCCACACTCCGTGCCGATGGCATGACCATCGTGATCATCTCGCACGACTTCGCCTCCCTGGGCCAACTGTGCACACGACGGGTACGGCTTGCCGGCGGAACGCTGGTTCCCGACGCCGAATCCGCAGACAACCCGACGCCGAGGAGGACGCCATGAGCATGCGCACCGTCCCGTTGCGCCAGGTGCCCGGCGACTCACCGATCCATCGGCTCTGGGCGGGCACCAAGCTGATCGGGGTGTTCGTGCTGGGACTGATGACCGTGGTCCTGCCGACCTGGCCGTCGCTCGGTCTGGTCGCAGGGGTCATGCTCGTCACCGCGGTCATCGCCGGGATCCCGCTGGGCGCGGTGCCGCGGCCACCCTGGTGGTTCTGGGGCCTGATCGCGATCGGCGTCGCGGTCAACGCGTCCTTCGGCCTCGCCGCCGCGATCGTCTTCCTCCGCGCGATCGCGCTCGCCCTCGTGTTGGTCGCCAGCTCGGTACTCGTCATCTGGACGACTCCGATGGCCGAGGTGGCCCCAGCACTCGCGCGGCTGATGTGGCCGCTACGAAAGCTACGCATGCCGGTCGACGAGTGGGCGGTGTGTATCGCGCTGTGTCTGCGCGGGCTGCCGCTGTTGATCGAGGAGATCCGGCTGCTCGTCGCAGTGCACCGGCTGCGCCCGACCTCGGGACGCTCGGATCACCCGTCGGCCGAGATGGGGATCATGGACATGGTGATCGCAGCCATGTCGTCGGCGCTGCGTCGGAGTTCGGAGATGTCGGAAGCGATCACTGCGCGCGGCGGTACCGGCCGGCTGACCGCGACGAAGTCCGGACCGCATCGACGGGATGCGATCGCGCTCGGTCTTTTGGTGATCGTGTGCGCCGTCGCGATCACGTTGTCGATGGTGTTGTAGACGCGCCCGATCCACCTCGTCTGTGCACATCTACCTTCGGCACCGCTAAAGGTAGATGTGCACCGATGAGGTATTTCGTCCGGGGAAACGCGCGATGCGGCGGTCACCGGGAGGTGACCGCCGCATCGGCGTAGGGAGATGTCTGCGCTCAGGCGGAGACGACGAGTCCCGGGCCCTGCTTGGTTGCGGTGGCGAAGCGCTCGGCGGCGTCCGCCCAGTTCACGACGTTCCACCAGGCCTTGACGTAGTCGGGCTTGACGTTCTGGTAGTCGAGGTAGAAGGCGTGCTCCCACATGTCGAGCATGACGATCGGGATGATCGCTGCGGGGATGTTGCCGCTCTGGTCGGTGAGCTGCAGAATCACCAGGTTGCCTGCGATGGTGTCGTATCCGAGGATCGCCCAACCGCTGCCCTGCAGGGTGGTGGCTGCGCTGGTGAAGTGCGACTGGAACTTGTCGAAGCTGCCGAACTGTGCGTCGATCGCGGCGGCGAGATCACCTTCGGGCTTGTCGCCGCCGTCCGGCGACAGGTTCTTCCAGAAGATGGAGTGGTTGGTGTGACCACCGAGGTGGAAGGCCAGCGTCGCCGACAGCCCGTAGACCTTTCCGGCGATGCTGCCGTCCTCGCGGGCCTCGGCCAGCTTGGCGAGGGTGTCGTTGGCGCCCTTCACGTAGGTCGCGTGGTGCTTGTCGTGATGGAGCTCCATGATCCTGCCGGAGATGTGCGGCTCGAGTGCCGCGTAGTCGTACGGAAGATCCGGCAAGGTGTATTCAGCCACGGTTTTCCTCTCTCTGCGCAAGCCTTCGAGTCTGTGCTCAACCTTCGAGCGCTCATACCGTCGGGCTCTGCGTTCGGGTACTGCTCTGCGTTCGATACTGCTCTTGATCACGCGCGGAAGCCTGTTTCCCGGAGGTGGAGTACGACCGCGCGGGTACTTCCAATCTTCCGCAGACAGTGGTGGAATGCAACAAACTCGCGCCAACTAACCTCAAGTCCTGTTGAGGTTCGCGGCCGTGTCCGGCGCGGATGCGATCGTGAAAAGTGTTGCGGTGCAGCCAGAGTCGCTCAGACGAGTATGAGTACGAGTAAGAGGACGAGAAGCCCCACGATGCTGAGTCCGATCGTGAGACACGAGTGTCGCACGTTGTAGACGGCGCTAGGTACACCCGGGCGGGTCGACATCAGTCGCGGCTGGCGCGATGCATTCAATGCCATCCGATTCCCGTCTCGAGTGGACGACGGCGACGCCGTCGTCGGGCTGAAAGTGACCGGTGTCACAGGGGCTACGTTTAGCCAGAATAATAGACACAGGTGCGGCTATGACTCAAGTCACCATGGTCGCGCGCACCGAGGGCTCACGTACAGTCGTGGTCATGATGCCCTCTGACCTGCCCATTCGCGCGTCCGGGTACGACTCCGAGCTGGCTGCGGACGGCTTGATCAGACGGTGACGGAGCGGATCACGGCGCGGCAGGCCAATCGAACACTGCTCGCGCGTCAGCACCTCACACAACGTGTCGACGAGGATGCCATCGAGGTCATCGACCGTATCGTCGGGATGCAGTCGCAGGATCCGTCGAGCGCCTTTTACGGCCTCGTGTCGCGGATAGCGGGATTCGAGCCGGACGAACTCGACGCACTGCTCAGCGAGCGCGAGGTGGTGCGAATCGCGTTGTTACGCAACACGGTTTTCTTGATCGATGGCGAGGACGCCCGGTGGATCAGGGCGCTGGCGCAAGACGCCATCGACGCCGGTGTGCGCGCAAACCGTCGGCACGACCTGGCGTCGTCGACGCCGGATCGGGTCGTCGCCGACGCCGCGGAACTGCTCGCCGGACGCGCGCTCGGGCTCGCCGAGCTCAAGGAGGCACTGCAGCGTCGACATCCGGATGAGAACCCAGCGACGCTGGCCACCCACGCGAGGTGTGGTTTGCCGCTCGTGCAGGTGCCGCCCCGCGGGCTGTGGAGGCGCGGAGGTGCTCCGACCTATCAACTCCTCGACGACTGGATCGGTCCCGGGGAGCCGGCCGTTGTCGGTGACGAAGCGCGAAAAGAGCTGATACGCCTGTATCTTCGCGGTTTCGGTCCGGCGTCGGCGAAGGCGATCAGCACCTGGTCGGGCCTGACGCGACTACAACCGATTTTGAACGCGATGGTCGACGACTGGGAGTTGGAACGTCTCGAGGGACCGTCCGGGGAGGTGCTGTTCGACCTCGATGGTCTCGGACTCGCCGACCCCGACACTCCAGCGCCCGTGCGACTTGTCGGTCCGTTCGATCACGTCCTGGTGGCGCAGGCCGACCGGTACCGAATCGCCGACAAGGACTTCTTCGAGCGCACGGTCACACCCAACGGGCGGTCGCCCGGCTTCGTGCTGGTCGACGGGTGGCTTGCGGGTACGTGGCGGTTGGCCGGGTGCGACGGCGTCGACGTCGAACTGTTCGGCACCGTGACGAAGACACAGCGAGCAGAACTCGACGACGAGATCGAACTACTGCGCGCGTTTCGGGCGAAGCACTGAGCGTTCGACCTCGGGCTCAGTCGCCGGTGCGCGGATTGCGCGAGGTGATGCAGTAGGGCCGCCCCACGGGATCGGACATCACGGTCCAGTGCTCGCGACTCTCAACCAGTCGGGCTCCCCAATCCTCGTGCCGCGCGACCTCCTGGGCGACCGAATTGGTCGCGAGGTCGACATGACCGGTGGCTGTGGGCACAACCCCGAAGTCCTGACGCTGCAGCAGAATGCCGACGGCCAGCTGCGGGTCGCGTTGCAGCCGAACGTATTCGGGCCGCGAGATCCTCTGTGTCTCCCATCCGGTGAGCTGTGCCCAGAACGTGACCTCACGGTCGAACAGGCCGGTGGGCACGTCGATGCACACCTGGTCGATGATGCTGATCGTGTCGTCCGGCCAGCGGATCGGTCGGGATCGTCTGGATTCGCCGGTCCAGTCGACGAGGCAGAAGACGAATCCCGCCGGTGATTCGAGCACGAGTAGGTGGCCGTTGTCGTTGCGGATCGTGGCGCCGAGCCCGACCGCCTCGACGGCCGCGGTTCGCGGGTCGTCGACATGGAGGTCGATGTGAACTCCACCGGGCCCCCTCCCGATGCGTTGGACGCGTAGGTGGGGATCGCCGTTGAACGGTTCGAGAGTGGCGAACTCACGCTGCTCGCCGCGCGGCGGCGACACGGTGCTGCCCGCGATCGCGCGCCAGAACGTGACCTCGTCACCGAACGTGTCGGCCGGAAAATCCAGAAACGCGGTGAGCCACCGGATGTCCACGGACGTGAGTCTACGGTTCGCCCGACAGCCCGGTGGACACGTCTAGACTCGATCCAATGAACGGGGCCGTCGGCAAGATCGTCAAGAAGTTCCAGCACTCGCGTGCCGAAAAAGTCGCCGTGGTGCGTCTCGACGGTGTCATCGGTCATGTGGGAGCGGGACGGGGAATGACCATTGAGTCGGTCGAACCCGTCCTCAAGCGTGCCTTCGAGACGGAGCACGTCAAGGCCGTCGTCATCGTGATCAACTCGCCTGGCGGGTCGCCCGCGCAGTCGGAGTACATCGCCGAGCGCATTCGGCAGCTTTCCTCGGAGAAGGGTGTACCGGTCCTCGCGTTCTGTGAGGACGTCGCGGCGTCGGGTGGCTACTGGATCGCGTGCGCAGCCGACGAGATCTTCGCCGCGCACACCTCGCTCGTCGGTTCGATCGGCGTCGTCTCGTCCGGCTTCGGCTTCAACGAGGTGCTCGACAGGATCGGTGTGCAGCGCAGGCTCTACACGGCCGGCGACAACAAGGCTCGGCTCGACGTCTTCTCGCCGGAGAATCCCGACGACGTCGCGTGGCTGAAGGGCATGCAGTCCGAACTGCACCAGGCGTTCATCGCGTGGGTCAAGCAGCGTCGTGGCAAGAAGTTGGCGGGCTCCGACACCGAGTTGTTCAACGGTGATATCTGGATCGGGGAGAGAGCCCGCGATGTGGGCCTCGTCGACGGTATCGGGGTCATGCGATCGGTGGTGGCCGAACGCTATCCCGACGTCGAGATCTCGGTGATCTCCGCGCCGAAGCCGATTCTGGCGCGTCTGCTGAACGGTCCGACCGGTGCCGCAGCGCTCACCGACGCAATCGTCTCGGGAGTGCTCTCTGCTGCCCAGAAGGCACAGCGCATCGACTTCCGCTGAGGGCCATCCACAGTTGTCCCCAGGTTGTCCACAGCCTTTGTGATGTCGGCGACACTGTCCGTTACGGCGACGTCATATGCACGATCGCAAAGGGAATATAGTGGTTGACCGACGTTTTGGTGACCGGCATCACATGTCGAGGCCGTGATCGGACAAGTTGTCCACAAATTCACAGCCTCATTCACAGGTTGATACTCCCGCGAGTTGCCTCAAGCGCTGCTTGTCAAACCAGCATGTGGATAGCGTTATGACGACATACATAGATGTCCGCGTGAGGTCCCGTAGGTCCCGGGCAGTGTCAAATCGCGCGTCACGCAATGGATCGACTCCATGCACACGATCGACGGGGCGATGCGACGGGCGACGCGATGGTGGCCGCGGCGGCGGTGGTCATCTTCATCGAGGCGGCAGTGGTCGACTCGCGCGATGTGCCACCATGGGAACGTGAGCATGGGCGACATTCCACAGGTACCGGCAACCGAGTTGCCGGACGATTTCACCGATGAGCCCGGCCGCGTCCTACTCGACGTCCGCGAGGATGACGAATGGAACGCAGGGCATGTGCGGGGAGCGCTGCACATCCCCCTCGGCGAGATCCCCGCTCGTTTGGACGAGATCGACCTCGACTCGGAACTCTTAGTCATCTGCCACTCCAGTGGCCGCTCGATGCGGGTACTGCAGTACCTCGAGCAGGTCGGTGTCGACGGGTCGTGTGTGCGTGGTGGGATGCTCGCCTGGCTCGAGAACGAGAAGCCGGTCCAGACAGGGTCGGGTGACTCGCGATCGTCCGACGCGGGGTCGTCCGGGGACGCGAAGTAGCGACGCCGATGTACGACATGTGTCCGCGATGCCGCATCCAGGCGCCGCACCGGGACGGGCGCGAGCACTGTCCGCGCTGTGGCGGCAACCTGGTTGTGGTGGAGTCGGCGCAGGCGGCTGCCCGTGTGCCGCGCGTGTCGCAGCCGGTCCCCGCTCACATCACGCAGCGGTCCGGGGGGCTGCAGGGGTCGGAACCGTTCCGGCAGCCGACGCCTCGACCGATCGCGCCGTCGCGGCCAGCGCAGGCTCCACGCATGTACCGCAGCCGCAACGTTCGTTGGGTGGCACGGCGGCCACCGGAGTCGTTCCCGGCGCGCCGACCGCAGGCGTATCGCGGACCGCGTCTCATCCCGCGCTACACCTACCTTCCGCGCTGGGGCCTGCGCGACGAGCCGATCGACGAGAACCGGATCGACGCACCGGTCACGCACGCCGCTGATGCACTGCGTACGGCTCTGCTGGCGTGCGCGGGAACGCTCGCCGCGTCGGCGCTGATGCACCTGTTCCGCTACATCCTGCTGGTGATCAACCGCAGCACGCCGCTGCCGGCGTGGCTGATCGTCGTCAGCAGTGCACTGGTGATTCTCGCGGGAGTTCTCGCGCTGATCACTGTTCTCGGTACCGTCGTCGTCTCGGTGCGGTGGCTCGCTGCAGTGCGCGAACGGGCCTATCGACGGCGCGGCAACCGCGATCCCCGTCCGCGGTGGCAGATCATCGTCCTGGCGGGCATTCCGGTCGTCAATGTCGTCGGATCTCCTCTGCTCCTGCACGAGGCGGCCAACGCGGCGGCAGCGGACTGGCGTGAGCGCGGCGTCGACGGCGTGACGCGAGCCGCGCTGGACCGCCTCTGGATCGCGTGGGCCCTCGTCAACGCACTGGCGATCTGGGCGGCAATCACCTGGGCGGTCTCGGTGAGTTCTGGGTCGATCCAGACCGGTGCCGACGCCCTCGCGCTGATCACGATCAGTGCGGCAGTCTCTGCAGTCTTCGCGTTGTGGGCCTCCCGGCATCTCCCGGAAGTACTGAGCTCCGACTCCGAGCCCACCGTCACCAAGCGGTGGGTGGCGGTCGCATGAGCGTGAACGACAAGGTCTCGCGATCGGGAAAGCCCGCCGTCGTCGCGCATCGGGGCGCGTCGTCGCAGGCGCCCGAACATACCCTGGCAGCCTACGAACTGGCCCTCGACCAGGGCGCCGACGGCTTGGAATGCGACGTCCGGCTCACTGCCGATCATGAGCTGGTCTGTATCCACGACCGAACGGTCGATCGCACCTCCAACGGCTCGGGCATCGTCAGCGAGATGACCCTCGCGCAACTCCGTGAACTCGACTTCGGTAGCTGGCACGACACCGACACCCCGGCAGTGGTCCTCACTCTGCGCGAACTGCTGACGTTGACCCTCGATTGGCGACGCCCGGTGCGGTTGTTCATCGAGACCAAACATCCCGTCCGCTACGGCAGTCTCGTCGAGCAACAGCTCCTCGAATTGCTGCACGAGTTCGGTGTCGCGTCACCGCCCTCGGCCGATCACAGCCGCGCGGTGGTGATCTCGTTCTCGTCCGCGGGTGTGTGGCGTATCCGTCGACACGCGCCCATGCTGCCGACGATCCTGCTCGGCGACACCGCCCGGGTGCTCGGCGGTTCGGCGGCGACAGCAGTCGGCGCCACCGGTATCGGGCCTTCGGTCGAGACGCTGCGCATGCATCCCGACATCGTCGACAAGGCGGCGGCAGCCGGACGCGTCACCTACTGCTGGACCGTCGACGAGCAGCCCGACGTCCAGCTCTGCGCCGACCTCGGCGTGCGGTGGGTGGCCACCAACCGACCCGCCAAGGTGCGTGACTGGCTGGTGACCGTCGACTGACCGGTACGTGAGAGGGTGGACCAATGGCCAAGAAGAGCAAACGAGGATCAGGTCCGCGTCCCGGTAGTAACCGGGCAGAGCGCGTTGCCGCGCGAAAGGCGCGCGCCGCCGCGACGCTCGAGCCCTCCCCCCGACCGTTCGCGGGCCTCGCTGCCGAGTGTGATCTCGTCGCGCTGAGGTCGTTCGTCAGCTCCGCGACCGCGGTACTCGACCTGGTCGAGCCCGGCCCCACGATTCCCGAACCCACGTCGGTGATGCCAGACGACGCCCCTCGCCCCGCGCCGAAAGCCGGAGAACGCAACGAGGTGCTTCTGGCGACGATCCTCCCCGGTGCCATCCCCGCGCTGGTTCGCGAATTCCGTGGTGCACCACAGGGGGTCGCGGCAACACAGACCGATCCCGAACCGGCGGACGTCAACTCCGCTCTCGCACAATCGATCTCGTGGGCTGCACACGCAAAGATCGGCGACGAGTACGCGGGACCGGGTATTGAATCGGGACAGACCCTGGCCGACGTACTGAAAGCCGATGCACCGCTGGACATCATCGTGTATGACGACTTCTCCTGGTGGTTCCCCGACGGTGCCGAGGTTCCCGCGGAGATCGCGCCGATGGTCGAGCGCGCGAGCGACACCGTACTGCCGACGGCGCGGCTGCACCCCAAGAGCGGCATCGGCGCGCCGTGGTGGGTCGACGCGGGCGATCGCGCGCACCTGCGCTGGGTGCGCCCCGAGTCCGAGGACGAACTGATGAACGCGTTGGCGCGACTGCACGCCGCGGGGCGGCTCACGCTCGGTGAGGGCTCGCGCTTCGCGGGCTCGTTCCGCACACACGGACTACTGGTGCCCGTCTTCGATATCGACAACGAAATGCACCACGAGGAGTGGTACGAAGGCCTCGATCGGTTCGACACCTGGCTCACCGAAGCTCTCGGTGAGCCAGGCGATCTGACGATCGAGGAGCGAAGCTCGCGTGACGGCCTGCGGACCCGTCAGGTGACGATCCGCTGACCGATCAGTTGGCCTTCTGATCGGCCTTCGTCAGGATGACGTACTGGGCCGCGGTCTGCTGGTAGATGTCCTTCTTGTCGGTCCCTGAGATTTCGCCGACATACCGACCGACCTTCACCTCACACCAGTAATAGAGAAGCTCGTTGTCGTTCTTGCTAAGGCATTTGGCCACGGGCAGATTCGGCGGCGCAGCCTCTGCCTTCCACCCGTCGTTGATCTGGCCGCTGTACCACTCGTTGAAGATCCGCGTTCCGCCGTCATCGGTCTTGGCTCGATAGACCGTCGTTCTCTCGACCGCGTTCGCGGTGGAACCCACATCGGTCAGCAGCTTGAACGTGGTCGGCGGATCAGTGCTGCGCAACGCCATTCCGCGCGGGCCGTAGACGGCGCGGGTACTGCCCTGGCTGACCTCTCGCGTCTTACCCTCCTTGAGTTCCTCGTCGGTGTAGGGCAGCGCGTAGATGAGGATGTGATCCTGGTCCATCAGCGTGTTCGACGGGGGCAGGTTCTTGGCCTTGGCCTCCGCCTTGGTGGGCGTGGCGGGGAACTGGTCGATCAACGGACCCTGGAGCGCGATCGCCTTCTTGATAGCGGGTTCGATCGTGTCCTTCTGCGCATTCGACGCCTGGTACCACGTGTAGAGCACGTAGTCGTTGTGTTGCGTGTAGGCGGACACCGACGTCGTGTCGTCGTATCCGGCGTAGGACATGACGCGGCTTCCGGACATCCCGGCGGGATGGATCTCGGTGTTCCTCGGCTGCTTGGCGTTCAGATCGCCCATCTGCTTCACCGCCTCGGCGGCGTCGTCAGGGGTCATGTATCGCAGCACCATGTTGACCACTGATCGCCGGTTGCCCTGGCGGAGGTTGACGTCGGGGGTTCCCGCGGTGGCGACGTAGCCATACAGCATGGCCTTTTTGTTCACGTCGACGCTCGCCACATCCTCGGTGAGGACCCCCTTGAGTGCATTCGTGCCGGTCACCGCGTACGTCGGATTGCTGACGCGCGTGAGGTCCTGGTCGATCTCGAAGGGTGCCACGATGAACTGCGCCATGCGTTGGGCTTCGTACTCGAGGATGTACTCGGTGCCTGGTTTGCCGAACGGGGGTCGCGGATTGGTGGGGTACTTGCCGGTGTCGAGCGCTTTGATGTCGACGGCTGCCTGCGCGGCGGGATCGGCGTCGCTCACGGCGTGGCCGTCCGTCGAGCATGCAGAGAACACGCCTGTCAGGAGCGCACAGACCGCCACCGCAACGGCTTTCCCGATCGGCTTCTGCATGGTGAGCAATTTCCTTTCCACTACTCCCGCGTCGGCGGGTCGCTGAGGAGTGATTCTCCTCAGCCGAGGAATTGTCGTGTCCGGTCGTGACGCTCGTTTCCCCGCTCAGCAGGCTATTACATGCCGCTCAGTTATGGGCAAGCGCGTCATTTGGGCGTCCGGCTGATGGCGGTTTGGCAGAACGGCACTAGACTCACGCCCTGGCAGGAGGAGTCGAGCTCGTCAGAGTTCTGGACTCGTACAAAGAACCAGGGCGTACGGCGTGACAGTGCTCCGCCACACGAATGCGGGTAACTGCTACATTTCGCCCGCCGAGACGATCAGAAGTGGACAGAAATGGGCGCACAGACACGCACCGCGGGGGAGAACAAACCCGCAGGCGCGGACGCGTCCGCAATTGTCGAGGCAGCACTGACTGTGCTGCGGGCGTACAAGATGGACGCTGTGGCCGACCTCGCGGCGACGAAACTCTCCCGCGATCGGCAGGCGCGCACGGTTGTCGTGGTCGGCGAGGTGCAGCGCGGCAAGAGTTCACTGATCAACGCCCTGGTCGGTCGGCGCGACCTGTGCCCGGTGGGCGTCGAGGTGACGTCGTCGACCGCGGTGTCGGTCACTGTCGACTCCGCGCTCGACGTCGACGAGGCCGCCGAACTGTTCTTCCCGTCCGGAACCCAGCGACATGTCGAGGTCGGTGAGCTCGCGCAGTGGGTGACCACCGACGGTGAGCAGGTTCTCGACCCGCAGGTCGACGAACTCCCCACCTCCGCGGCCATCGCGATCCGAACAGCCCGTGTCGCGGATGTGACCCTGGTCGATACTCCCGGCGTCGGTGGACTCGACGTCGGATTGGCGAAGCTCGCATCGCAGTCCGCGCAGCAGGCGTGCGTGCTGGTACTGGTGTGTGATGCGTCGTCCCCCCTCACCGCGCCCGAGATGGCATTTGTCCGCGAAGCGTCGTCGACGGTCGATTCGGTTGTGGTCGTGGTGACCAAAACCGACAAGAACCTGCGCAAATGGCGGGAGATCGTCGCAGAGGACGAGCGCTTGATCTCCCGCGAGATCGGCCGCCCGTTCCCGGTGTTCGGGGTGTCGAGTCTGCTCGCGTCGATCGCAGCGGAATTGCCGGACACCGCGGAAAGCGAACGCCTCGAGCAGGAGAGTGGCATCGCGACGTTGCGTGCCGAACTCTCACGCAGGCTCGACGCAGCCGCCGACCTGCCCGAGGCGGACGCGGTCCGCACCAGTCTCGAAGGTCTGAAAGTGGTGCGCGGCAAGATCTCTCGAGAACTCGACGCAGTTCAGGCAGGGGCGAAGGCGCTTCCGGACCTCACCGCCGAGCGCGATCGACTGACCGAACTGCAGGAGCAGGCACGTGAATGGGAGCAGTACCTCGCGCGAGATATCACGCTGCTCCGACAGCAGGCGGTCGACGATCTCGAGCGCCGTCTCGACGACGTGCGGGACAAGTGGACGCTCTACGTCAACAAGCACGGCATGCAGGTGCTGCGGCGCAGCGAGCAGAAGTTCACCGCCGACATGCACGCTGATCTGCAGTTGGCAATGGCGCAGACACTCGCCGAATTCTTGCAGCGTCTCCATGACACCGTGATCGCGCCTCGATTCGCCGACGATCCCACGGTGTGGGAAGAGCTGCGTACCCAGATCGTCGAATCCATGCAGGACAAGCGCATCGAGACGCATCAGGTCGCGAGCAAGCGGCACGGCCTGCTCGATCCGACGCTGCTCACGATGGGTGTCGTCGGATCGTCGACCCTCGGCGGGATACTCGGACTGAGCGCGCTCATGGGCGTCGGCGTCGTGGTCGGCACGGTGTGGGTCGGTGTCAATCTCGGATTCCGAGCGATCCGGGCGGGCAAGGCCAATCTGCTCACCTGGTTGCGCGAGACCATTGCCGCGACGAAGGCGGCGACGGGCAGACTCCTCGACAGTGCGGTCGCGCAGGCGCGTCCCGAGATCGTGATCCGGTACCGCAACTATCTGCGCGAGAACATCGAGACCCTGCAGAACACGATCAACGAGGTCCAGAAGACCGCGAAGGCCGACGCCGCGTCACGGGAGAAGACAGTGACCCGGCTGACGTCGAATCTCGAGGTCGTCGACAAACGGATCGCGTCGGCCGAAAAATACCTCGCCGGGGTCAACCGATGAGTGTGGCCCCTGGGAACGACCCGGTGCACGCTGCTCTCGACAGGGGGCTGCGACAACTCGCAGGCCTCGGCGGCGACCTCGTGGAGCATGCGAACTCGATCGGGGCCATCTTGTGGTCGCCACCTCGAGTGGTGATCGTCGGTCGGTTGAAGGCGGGTAAGTCGACGCTGGTCAACGCGTTGATCGGTGCACCCGTCGCCGAGACCGCCGCGCTCGAGGCAACCAACGTGGTGACCGTGTACTCCGACGGCAGCCCATCGCGTGCAGAGGTCGTCGGGGTAGACGGCCGACGCCATCGGGTGGCCGTACACGCCCATCAGCCGGTCGAGCTGCCGCTGCCCTCGTCGGAAATCCAGTTCGTCGAACGGTGGATGCCCTCGGGCTCGCTCCGGCAACTGACGCTCATCGACACACCGGGGTTGTCGACGTTGACGGCGGAGAACGACACGGCCACGAGGCGTGCGGTGATCGACGGTTTCGAGCAGACGCGCACTGCGTCGGTTGATGCAGATGCCGCTGTCTTCCTGTTCGACGCCGCGCCCCGCACCGACGAGATCGAGTTCCTCTCGCAATTGCCGTTCACCCCGCTCAACATGCTTGGTGTGCTCTCGCGTGCCGATTCGTTCGGTGAGGGTGCGCTGGGTAGGCGCGACCCGATTCCGCACGCCGCCGAGCACGCGCGGGTACTCGCGAAGCAATTGTCGGAGACGGTGAGTGACGTCCTACCGATTTCTGGACTGATGGCGCAGACGAGCCACACGGGGATGTTGACCGAGGAGTTGGCGGCGGCGCTCGCCCTGCTATCCCCGTTGTCACGGCTCGACGTGGTGCGCACCTTCGACAACGACGACGTCCATGGCGTGCTCGCGCCGCAGCTCCGTGCGCGCCTGTTGGGCCTGCTCGGAGAGTACGGCGTCCTCAACGGGAGGCAGATCGCCACCCGCGGTGCCGCGGAGCTCAATTCGTGGTTGACGTCGTTGTCGGGTGTCGACCAACTGCGTCGAGCACTGGGCACGTCGACAGCCCGGTTCGCGGTCCTGCACCGGGCACACCGTATTCTTGCCCGACTCGATCAGTTGGCTTTCACCCATCCGGCCCGGGACCACATCCGGACGCTCGCGGTGGGGCTTCGTAACGCACCCGAATTGCATCTGGTCACCGTTCTGGAGGACTACCAGCGCATGCTCCGTACCGATCCGCGCGCAGCGGTGACAGAGGAACTCCGCACAATCCTGCGTGCGACGTCGCCTGCCGGCCGTGTCGGACTGCCGGCAGACGCACCGCAGCATGCGGTCGCCGCCGAGGCGCAGCGTCGACTCGCAATGGCTCATCAGCGGTCGCTCGCCACGAGTTCGGCGGCCGAGGATGCTGCGCTCGTCACACTGATCCGAAGCTATACGACCCTGACCACACGCGATAATCGGTGAGCGCGCAGCTCACGCACCCGACACAGGACACTCACACTCATATGTCATCGACCTGGATTCTGGCCATCGACTTCGGTACCTCGAACTCGGCCGCTGCGCATTCGGGCGCAACGAGCGGCACCATCGAGACGCTCTCGCTCTCGCATGCCAGCAATCTGATGCCATCGAGTGTGTACATCGCCGCGCCCGACCGGATCTCGGTCGGCGACGCCGCGCGCAACCTGGCCCAGCAGAATCCGGTGGGTTTCGTCGCTTCGCCGAAGCGACTCATCACGGGAGCCCCCACGACGACGGTCGCCGGTTACACGTTGCCGTCGGCGCTTCCGGTTGCCGCCGTGATGTCGGCAATCATCAGTCGCGGTAAGGCGGCACACGCCGGACAGCTCCCGACACAGGTCGTGCTGACGCATCCCGAGGCGTGGGCCCCTGCGCAGATCCACGTGTTGGTGGAAGCGGCGATGCGCGCCGGAATCGACGGATCGCGGATCAGTACGATCTCTGAACCACGCGCTGCTGCAGCGCATTACAGTCGGTCACACTCGATGCAGCCCGGTGCCCGGATCGCAGTCTTCGACTTCGGTGGCGGCACCCTCGACGTCGCGGTGCTCACGGTCACCGCGGGCAACGCCTTCCAGGTGATCGCGGCGCGGGGCGACAACGGACTCGGCGGCAAGAACATCGACGCCGCGATCCAGCGCTGGGTCGAACAGCGCCTTTCCGACCGGGATCCGGCGCTGGTGGAGTGGCTGCGATCAGCGGCGACAGTCGACGTCATGCAGAGCCTGCAGGAGTCGATCCGCAGTGCCAAGGAACTGCTGTCTGAAGCGCCGTCGGCGACGATCACGATCAACAACACCCCGCAGGGCAGGCAGACACTCCAGATCACCCGCGATGAGTTCGACGAGTTGATCACGCCCGCTGCCGAGCAGGCTCTTCGCTTGACCAGGGCCACCCTGTTCGACGCCGGTATCACCCATCCCGAGCAATTGACGGCGCTGTACCTCACCGGTGGATCGTCGCGCATCCCGCTCATCCAGCAGCGTCTCGCCGAGGTCGGGCCGGTCGCCACGCTCGACGACCCCAAAACAGTTGTCGCGCAGGGTGCGTTGGTGACCGCGATCGGTGACCGGGGCGCGGATACCCGTGAGCGACCACCGGCGCCGACTGCGGCGGCACTGATGCCACAGGGCGGCACAGAGCCGCCGAGGTCCCCGCAGTACCGGCCGGAACCGTCACAGCCGACGGCTGACCAACGCGGTGCGGCGGGTACGGTGCCGTCGCGGACGGCGGGCGGCAGACGCTGGGGCAGGATCGCGCTGATCGGCGTCGCCGCGGTGGCTGTGGTCGGCATCGCGATAGGTGCCGTGACGCTGTCGAAGGGCGGCGGTGGTGGTAGCGACGATCAGGCGGCCACCGCGACGAGCTCGGCTGCCGCGGGGCAGACGGCTTCGAACGGCAGCACGATCATCACTGACGAGAAGCAGTTGTACAGCACTCTGCCCGCGTCCCTGCAGAACGGCGTGGAGAACTGCCGGAAGAACAGTTTTGCCAACTCCGGTGCGCTGGAGATGATGTGCTCCGTCAAGTCCGACGGCTCGCTGGCTTCCTTGTTCCTGGCGTATTCGGACAGCGACAAGTCCCAGGGCTTCATCACCTTCTCGTCGGATACGAGTGCCGCGCAGTCGACGATCACCGATCTGCGAAAAGGTACGTACAGCGATGGCAAGGGCACTCTGGTCGAGAACACTGCTCGCGATGCGGCTGCGGAGATCGACAAGGATCTCGGAGACGGCTACGGCATCGACTACGCCAACACATCCACGGGGCTCAAGCTGACGGTGTTCAAGGTGAAGTCACTCGATGACGGCAAGACCTTCCTGAGCCGATCCGGATTGATTTCCTGACGCGGGGAACATTTCCCGAACCCCACCGCATCCAATTCCCGAACGCAACAAGCAAGCCCGATCGGCCGGAGCGAACGAAGTCCGACGGGCACGGAGAGAAAGAAGAGTGACATGAGCGGAACACCCAACCCGGAGCTCGCAGGACTCGACGTCGAAGGCAACCTCACCACCGATTCCGTCGAGGACACCAACCACGACGGCGTTCCCGAGACCGTCCACATGCACGACGACGCCGGAAACAAGATCGACGCGGTCATCGGCGACAACGGCGACGTGACCTTCACCGAGAACGGCAAGCCCGCAGGCACCGTCAGCGGCGAAGACGTCGGCGCGGCCGCGACCGGTACCGATCCCGCCGCAGCCGATCCGTCCATATCCACCGCCGACGCGAGCCAGGCTCCCGCTGACGCGAGCCAGGCCCCCGCCGACGCACAGGCGCCGACGAGCACGCAGGTCCCGGAGAACGACTCGGCCCCCGCCGACGCTCAGCCGCAGGCCCCGGCGTCGGATCAGGATGCCAAGCCGAGCATCAGCCCCGACGAGCCCTACGAAGAGAAGTCGGATCAGCAGAACCAGGCGAGCCCAGCCGACGCGCACTCAGACAACTCGCCGACGGAGGCTGCTGCCCCGAGTGAGGCTGCTGCGCCCGCTGACGCGTCGGCTCCCGCTGCTGCCCCGACCGAGGCTCCCGCTCCGACCGAGGCTCCCGCTCCGACCGAGGCTGCAGCGCCCACGACGACATCGGCGCCCGAGCAGACGCCCGCCGAGTCCGAGAGTGGGCTGCACGCGGATTCCGCGGTGGACACCGATGGGGACGGCGACGCCGACGTCGTCCATCTCACCGACGATGCGGGCAACCACGTCAACGCCTACCTCGACAATTCGGGCAACGTCACGCTGGTCGAGGGTGACGCCGACGGTGACGGCAAGATGGACACCGTCGCCTACGCCGGCCAGGACGGCACCACCGTCGTCGAATCGGACTCCGATGGCGACGGGCACGCCGATCTGCGTGCGATCCTCGACCCCGCCGGCGAGGTCCGCGAGGTCGACACTCTCGACGCACACGGCAACGTCACCAGCGCAACCCTGGACGTGAACCAGGACGGCACTCCCGACGTCAAGCTCATCGACAGCGATCACGACGGGCGCTTCGACACCACGGTCCTCGACGTCGACCATGACGGTGTGCCCGACACCGTGCTCACCGACACGGACGGCGACGGCAACGCAGACACCGTGAGCTACGTCTATGGCGGCCCGGACGGAACCACCGACCCGTCCGCGCATGACGAGTCGGCCGTCCCGCAGGAGACGTACGGAACCGACGCGGATGCCTACGAAGACCATGGTGCGCACGACGCACATGCCGATGTGCACGGAGATGCCTCCATCTGATCGCTTCCGTCTGATCGCATCAGTCGCGTAACAAGCATTGCTGAACCCATACCGGGCGGCAGCCTCAACCGCAGATCGCGGAGGCTGCCGCCCGGTGATCGTTGCGGCCCGTGTACGAGCGGCGCTCTCTTGAGAAGGCGGATCGGCCATGACCACCACTGTCCCCACACGTGGAACCGTGTGCGTCGAATCGTGCGTGTATGCGCTCGGGGATACGACGCGGATCACGGTGGGTTCAGCCCCCGACAACGACGTCGTCGTCGTTCACCGGGACGTACACGCCCACCATCTCGTCATCGAATGGCGCGCTGACGCATGGCATCTCGTGAGCGTCGGCGAGGCGCTGCTGGTCACGTCGGGCGCGTCGGTCGTCGACCTCCCGATCGCATCGACGACCGCAGTGCACCTGGGGCCGCCGATGTCGGCGCCCGTTCTCGTCGTCGCACTCGCCGCACACGAGTCGGCGACACCTCCGCCCGACCGTGACATGTCGTCGTCGACCGGCGTCGACGCCCCGCTTCCGAAGGAACTGAACCAGCACGAGACGGACGCCTCCACGAGATTGGTGACGCTCATCGGCCGTGCCCCGACCAATGACCTCGTCGTCGACGACGTGCTGGCCTCGCGGCGACATGCGCGGCTCACCGTCGGACCCGGGACGCTGCATCTGGAAGACCTCGGCAGTGTCAATGGCACATTCGTCAACGGTCACAGGGTGGGCCGAGTCGCAGTTGTCGACGGTGACGTGGTCACCGTCGGCAACACCGACCTCGTTGTTCGCGGCAGTGACCTCGTCACTGCCGGGGCGTCCGTCGCAGGGGGAGGCCTGCTCGCCGAAGGCGTCGGCCTCGTCGTCGAGCGCGGCAAGGAACTCCTGCACGACGTCGATCTCGTCGCTCGCCCCGGCACGTTCACCGCACTCATCGGTCCGTCCGGTGCGGGGAAGTCGACGCTGTCGTCGATCGTCGCAGGTCTCAGTGCTCCGACGTCGGGAAGTGTGCTGTTCGACGGCCACGACGTCCATGCCGAGTACGAGTCGCTGCGCACTCGTATCGGCATGGTGCCCCAGCACGACGTGCTGCATCGCAAACTGACTCTCCGCCAGGCACTTCGGTTCGCGGCAGAATTGCGTCTGCCCGAGGATCTGCCTGCATCCGAGCGTGACCGTGTGATCGCGGGAGTTCTCGACGAATTGCAATTGTCAGAGCACCTCGACACCCGTGTCGACGCACTTTCCGGCGGACAACGTAAACGCGCATCGGTGGCGATGGAGTTGCTCACCGGACCGTCGCTCCTCATTCTCGACGAGCCGACGTCGGGCCTCGACCCGGCGCTCGACCGCCAGGTGATGCTCACGTTGCGCAGACTCGCCGACGCCGGCCGCACCGTCATCGTCGTCACCCATTCGCTGACACACCTCGCGCTCTGTGATCAGGTGTTGTTGCTCGCGCCAGGGGGCAAGACCGCATTCTGCGGACGCCCGGCCGACGTGACGTCGGCGCTGGGCAGCAGTGAGTGGGCGGAGATATTCGCTTACGTGGCAAAGCATCCTGATGATGCGCACCGCCGACACCTGGCACGAGCCGAAGGGCGTACCCCGCATCGATGTCGGTCGATGCCGAGTGCTCCGGTCCTGCACACCCCGCCGCAGACAAGTGCGCAACAGCAGGCGAGCACCATCGCTCGGCGGCAGTTGAGGCTGATTTTCGCCGATCGGGGATACCTGACCTTTCTCGCGGTCATGCCCATCGTGCTGGGGCTACTCACATTGGTGATTCCCGGCACTGCGGGTTTCGGCGTCAACACGGCCCAGGACACCGCGGGAGAGCCGCTGCAGATTCTCGTCATCCTGGTGATCGGCGCCTGCTTCATGGGCACCGCGCTGACAGTGCGCGATCTGGTCGGCGAACGCGACATCTTCGAGCGGGAACGAGCCGTCGGGCTCCGGTCCACGTCGTACTTGACTGCCAAGATCGGTGTCTGTTTCGGTGTGGCGATCGTGCAGTCGACAGTGATGGTGGTGATCTGCTATCTGGGTAAAGGCCTTCCGTCCGGAGGTGTCCTGGGAGCGGCGCCGCTCGAGTTGCTCGGTGCTGTGGCGACCATCGCATGCGTGAGTGCACTTGTCGGACTTGCTATCTCAGCGACAGTGAAGTCCAACGAACAGACGATGCCGCCGCTGGTCGTCCTCGTCATCTCGCAGTTGGTGTTCTGCGGCGGGCTATTTCGGCTCGACGCTCCGGTGCTGTCCCAGTTCGCGTGGCTGTTCCCCTCCTACTGGGGGTACGCAGGGGCGGCGATGGCGGTCGACTTGCGATCGATCGCCCCCCTGGCCCCCCAGACACGCGGTACACACCTGTGGGAACCTGCCTTCGGCAACACGCTCCTCGTGACCAGCGTGTTGGCCTTGCTCGGCGTGGTGCTCATCGCGTACACGGCGTCGAAGCTCCAGTTGAAGCGCTGAGCGCACCCTAAGTGATCCACCTCACACAATTGGTACGACTCCGTGGGCACATTCCGACGGTCCGGCCGCATCCAATCTCTGACAGCGTGAGAAGCGCTCCAGACACAACGAGGAGATCAGATGTACCCCAATCAGAACCAGCCGATGCCCGCCTTCCGTGCCAACCACGCCGGACCCGACGGCCGCACGACCGTCATGCGAACCTCGGGTCGTGAGCTGAACGCCACTCCCGGCCAGCGCCCGTCGCAGCAGGCAAGCGCTCCGGCGTCGGCCGTACCGGTCACCTGCCCGCCGTCGAACATGGGTTGGGCGGCTGCGGCGGTGATCTTCTTCTGGCCGCTGGCCTTCGCTGCTTTCGGACACGCGGGTAGCGTCGCGACGCTGTGGCTCTCCGGCGACCAGGCAGGGGCCCAGCACGCGTCTGACCAGGCCAAGAGGCTCGGGAAGTACGCGCTGATCGTGTTCGCCGTGCTGTTCGTGATCTCGATCGTGCTCTATGTCGCGGTGATCGCGTCAGCGGTGTCGTCGATGGCGGCGTACACCGGCTGAGGCACACCTGGCAGCATCTAAGAGAGAAGGCGGGCGAGCGGTGACATCAACTACCGCCCGCCACTGACGAAGGAGACACGGATGAGCGCTGAGGACGACTCCGTCTTGACTGCGCTGGGCATCTCGCCCGACGACGTGCAGCCGCCTCCGCCTGGAGCGTTCGAGCATGCACTGTCCGTCGCGTTCGAGTCCGACGCGCCGGCAGACGACAGCACGGTCCCGGACATGGACGACGAGCCGGTCGTGCCTGCCGACGACGTCGTCGTGGAAGACGGCCTCTACCACGAGGCGCACGGCGACGATGGTCACAACGACGGCGCCGATCACGATCAGGGCGCGATCGCGGCAGACCCCGCGGTTCTGCACGGCGAGGACGACCCGACCCTGCAGCACGACGACTCGACCGGCGGGCACGACGTCGACCTCGCCGAGCACGACGATGGCGGTGACCACCACGGTGGCGGATTCCACGACGGGGGCGACTACCACCTGTGAGCGGCTACCACCTGTGAGCATTGAATGAGTGAAGTACTGAAGATCGCACAGAGTCTTCGCGCCGGTGACGAATCCGTCACCGGCGCGTCGGTGCATGATTGATCGGGAGTATCTGTGGACGAAGCCGTACTGGTGATGCAGGCGCGCGATGGCGACCAGCGTGCCTTTGCCGACCTCGTCAACGGCCATCGCAACCAGATCTGGGCCGTGTGCCTGCAGATCTGCGGAAACCAGCACGACGCCGAGGATGCGTTGCAGGCAACGCTTCTCGCCGCCTGGCGCAACCTCGACAAGTTCCGTGGTGAGGCGAGATTCTCGACGTGGATGCACCGCATCGCCGCCAACAACGCGCTCGCCCTGATCCGCAAGCGCAAGGCGAACACCACCCTGACGGACTTCAGTGATCCAGAGCAGCCGGTGACACTCGACGCCGACGAGTCGGCACCCCGGTTCGACGAGCAGATCGCCCTCCGCGACGCATTACGCGAAGCGCTACAACAGCTTTCCGACGACATCCGTGAGGCTGTGGTTCTGCGTGAATTCGGCGACTTCAGTTATGCCGACATCGCCGAGCACCAGGGAGTAGGCGTGCAGACGGTGAAGTCGAGGCTCAATCGGGGGCGCTCGCAACTGGCAGAGCTGTTGCGCGGTCGACTGGCAGTGGATTGATCGAGCGAGCGACATCGATCAACGCCGTACGTCGAGGCGACGAAGGTTGCGTTGCCGTTCAAGAATTAACCGATACGTCGAGTTTTTCCGGTGACCTCGTTGTATACCGAACCGAGGCAACACGACTCGCTGACGCCGTGATCTCGCGTATGTCGACAGCGAGACCCGGCAGTGTCGACCGAGGACTGCCGAGTTTCGCATGGTGAATACACCTGACCACATCAACACGCACTCCGTGCGGTTGACCGACATTCGCGATGCCGACCACTACATGAGCACAAAGGGCATCGGGCTGATGCTCATGGTGGCCGGGGCCACGTACTTCATCACGATGCTGATCATCGGCGTCGCAACGATGAACGGATATATCGGTTACGCCGGCGCGGCAGTGTGTACTGCGATCTTCACGCCCGCCATGTACGTCCATAAACGGAATCAACTGCGCCGACGGTTCCGTGAACAGACGCTTGACCTCTCGTCGTGGGGGATTATCCGTGCCGACGACTGCATGCGGGTGGAGATGGCCTGGGGCGACATCGCCCGACTCCAACAGCATGATTCGACGATCAAGACGGGTGGCATGGGCGTCGCGGGAGAAGCAGTCGCCGCAGTGGCGAACGCGACCAAGCGCGATGTGTCGCTGGCGATCGTAGGACGCGGGCGAGTGTCGCCCGTCCCGGGAGCACCGCGGGGCGTACTCCGCGGGCATGACCGCATGACCGGATCGAACTTGCGCAAGGGTGAGAGCACGGTACGTGACACCGCAGTCATCTTTCCTGCGGAGTACGAGGACAACTGGAGCCAAGGGGTCGTGGGCACGTGGGTTCGCGCATATCGACCGGATTTGTTTGCCTGACCCCCTGAAGGCGTCGTGGACTACGCTGCCACAATGCGAGAAATGGACGCGTCGAGAACGGAGCCGAGGCCGCGCGGATTGGGTTTTCGGGCCTGGCTGATGACGAGGGTCGTTCGCAGGATTCTGCGTCTGCTGGCGGCATTCCGAGTGGTCCACGTACAGGTTGTCAATCGAGAGGTCGTGCCGCGCTCGGGTCCAGTCATTCTCGCCAGCAATCACATCTCGATGCTCGATGGCGTGTTTCTCTGGGGCGCGCTGCGACGACGCGCGATCGCCATCGCGATGGCTGAGTTGTGGCGTTGGCCGGTGGTCGGCTGGCTAGTCCGGAAACTCGACTTCGTGCCGGTGGACCGCTCCGACAAGATCTCCGGAAGCCGGGCGCTTGAGCGACTTGAAACAGCACTGAGGTTCAACGGCGCGGTGATCATCTACCCCGAGGGGCGGTGCGTACCGCCAGGCGAGACAGTGCGCTATAGACCCGGGGTCGCCGTCTTGTCGTTCCGTACCAAAACGCCGGTCATTCCCGTCAAGATCATTGGCTCGAATGACGTGCTGCCGTTGCGCAAGTACCGCCGCAACGGCGTGTCCTTCGATCGGCGACGGCAGGTGAAACTCGTCTTCGGTGCTCCATTGGACCCGGAGGACTTCCGTACGCCGGGCGACATGATGCGTGACATCCGTTGGGGCATAGACTCTTTGGAGTGAACCGCACAGTGGTTGTTCGCCGTGTGCACCGCGTCGTGGCAGAGAACGGTCGCTAGGGGTCAGTTTTCAGGCGTCGTCGACAAAGGCCACAATTGAATAGCGACTTGGATGGAATACAGATCTGGTGGAACTGTGGCCTGGTCTTCGTCGATGACTGTTTCCTGGTGCCACAAGGTTGCCCGCAGGTGGTACGTTCCTGGCGCGATGTCAAGTGTCCCAAACACTGGATCATCTTCCGGTCCGACTGGATCAATTCCCATACGCCAGAGGCGAGGTGGTTTGGTAAAGGTCACTACTGCTTCATGCGTGTACGTCCTGGTCGTCTCGTGCGGTGCAAGAGGGTGCAATGCGACGAGCGGGTGTTGAGGTTCAACGGGCAGCGGGGCCGCGGCACGGAGTTCGATGCGTAGACCGATGTAGGAGGCGTCTCGCATGAGCACAACCCAGGCAGTCTCCACCCCGGTGGTCATGATTGTGTAGTCGAACGAGGTCACTGGTGCCGGGGACAGTTCCTCGTCGAAATCGAAGTCCCCGCGCAGGAACACCCCACCACCGTCATATATGGGAAATGATCCGATCCAAGCCTTATCTTTCGAGCTAGTGCTCATATCAGCACACGGAAGGTTTCGTTATCCATCACCATTCCGCCTCGTTTTGCATTCTCGTGAGTACCGGGCACCACTTGTATCCGCCTGGTTCCTGGCTGTCGGCGGTAGTCGATTTCGCGAATACTCCCGCGTCGAACACACGCCGAGCCCACATCAGATCTGCCATGGTCGCCGGACTTCTAATGAAGTCCTGGCTCGTCGCTCGCCAGGGCGAAATCCTCCGCGACGGTCGCTGCAAGTTCGACGAACGCACGACGAGTTGCCTTGTCGAGTAATTCGAGATCTACCTCTGCGCCCTCGGCGAGGTGATCGTCGTACGGAATAATCTGTACCGCACGGGTTCTCGCGAGGAAGTGTTGCGCGAGCTGGTCGACGTCGATCTTCGTCGAGTCTTTTCGCGGGCCGCTCAGAACGACGACCGCTCGCGAAACCAGGTGTTGATACCCGTGCGTCTGCAGCCAGTCCAGTGTTGCGCTTGCGCTGCGCGCGCCGTCGAGTGCGGGGGTTGACACCAGTATCAACGACTGTGCCAGATCGAGCACTCCGTTCATCGCCGAGTGAGACAAACCTGTGCCGCAGTCGGTGAGGATGATGTTGTAGTACCGCTGCAGGGTCTTCATCACCGTGCGATAGTCCTGCTCGTTGAACGTCTCGGCTGTGGCCGGATCTCGTTCGGAGGCAAGGACTTCCAGCCTACTGCTTGACTGCGAGGTGTGCCGTCGCACATCGGAGTAACGGTAGATGGCCTTATCGAGGAGTAGATCGCGAACCGTCGACGGCGTTTGCACCTGCACGCGCTGCGAGAGTGTTCCGAGGTCGGGGTTGGCGTCGACGGCGATGATCCGGTCGCCGCGCAGGCTGGCGAATGTCGATCCCAAACCGACCGTCGTCGTCGTCTTACCCACACCGCCCTTGAGTGAGAGCACCGCGATCCGGAAGTCGCCGCGTACCGGTGCGTTCGCCTGCCGTACGAGGTCGTCATAGTAGACGGTCTGTTGGGATTCGCCGGGGTTGACGCGGCCGCCGGTTATTCGGTGAACAGTACGGCGCCAGCCGGAACGGGGGGCTCGGCGCGCCCTGCGCAGCAGTGCGGCCGATTCGAGACCGTCGCCGGGCTGTGCGGAGCTGAATCCGGTCGGCGCGCTGCGATTGTTCTGGAACTCAGGGCGGTACCCGGGCGCGGGTGGAGCGGCGTGATGCTGGTTGAGTGGTGGGCCATAGCCGGCCACCGGTGGTGGTGGGTATGGCCCATTCAGGACCGGTCCCGGCGCATGGTGGCTCGGATACGACGGCTCGTTGGCGCTCGGGTAGGGCGTCACCGGGGGGTTCGGGTACGCCGGTCCGTTGTGGGCAGGGTACGGCGACGGCTCCCAGGCTGCGTCGGTGCGTGGTTCTTCGGGCTCCGGGACCCATTGCGGGCGCGGCGCATTCGGTGGCAGCGGAGCCGGGGCCTGATCATTGGCCGGTCCGCTCGGTTCTCCGTGTTCGCCGGCCGCGGGGTCGCCTGTCGCAGATCCCCCCGCGACAGGTTTTCCCGCACCAGGGTCTCCAGCACCAGGGTCTGCAGCCACAGGGTCTGCAGCCACAGGGCCTGCGGCTACCTGCCCGGCTGGGGGTGTAGAGATCGGCGGTTGCGCCTCGGATGCCGGAGAGTTCACGTCATCACCGGTCGCGTCGTCCGGTGACGGTGGCGGCACAGGTGCGGCTCCTCCGGTGAGCCACGGCGGCGCTGCAGGCACTCGATTGTGGTCGAACGTCACGTCTGTCCTCGCAATCCCCGGTGTGCAGCCCCATGGTCCAGTCCCCGACGATACAACCGGTAGTGAGAAAATACGGAATCGTCTGCTGTCCGAATGGTTCCGTCGCGAGCATCCTAGGAACTCAACCGTGCTCGACGATCGAGAATAGGATTCGGTCCTCAACGCCGAACCCCGGTCGGTGGAGAGCGTCGTGTAGCTGCCCGCACGGGCCCTATCCGATCGCGCCGCCCTGATTCGAGAGCAGTTCCTTGGGGATCTCCTTGCCACTCCGGATGGCGTCGAAGAACTGTGTGGTGTTGTCGCCGACCGCGAGCGAGTCGCCGTCGTCGGTCTGTTCCGAACCCGCCGTCGGTGTCGTGGTGGTGATCGGGTCGTCACTGAGCCACCACGCGAGCATGCCGAGATGCCACAGGTGGGTGCTGTTGTCGACGGTCAGGCCGTCGACGGCTCCGCTGATGAACGGGAACAGGCGGAACGGATTGAGGAGCACGCCCGGGCTGGTGGCCTTCGACATCAACGCCGACAGGAACTTTCGCTGATTGACCACGCGCTCGAGGTCGGCGTTGGGGAATGCGCGGGTGCGGACCAGCCCGAGTGCCTGCTGACCGTTGAGATCGTGGCAGCCCTTCGACAGCCTGAGTCCCGCCTTGGGATCGTTCAGCGACTGGTCGATGCAGATGTTCACGCCGCCGACGGCGTCGACGAGGGTGTCGAAACCGCCGAATCCGATCTCGGCGTAGTGATCGATCCGAATGCCAGTGAGCTGCTCGATGGTCTTGGCGAGCAGTTGCGGACCGCCGAAGTTGTAGGCGGCGTTGATCTTGTGGTTGCCCTGCCCGGGGATGGGCACGTAGAGGTCGCGCGGGATGCTGATCAGCGCGGCCTTACCGCTGCGTGCCTTGTACGCGAGCATGATGGTGTCGGTGCGCGATCCGTCGCTGTCGCCGGTGGCGAGATTGTCCTTCTGCTGCTGGGTCAACCCCTCGCGGGAGTCGCTGCCGACGATCAGCCAGGTGGTTCCGGGAGTATCGGTCGGGCGTCCGGCATAGCCGGGCAGGGCGTCGACGCGGTGCAGTTTGCTGTCGTAGTAGAAGAGCAGCCCCACGGAACCGACGACGATCACGAGGAGGATGACCAGGATGATCCTGCCGATGCGTCGGGGTCGTCCGAGCTTGGGCCGACGCAGGCGTGGAATGCGTCGTCGGGGTGGAGATGCCGGAGCCTCACCACGGCCGCGATCGGGGCGTCGAGGTGGAGACGATGCGCCGCCGCGACCCGGCCGCTGATTGTCGCGGGACATCGGCTCCGGCTTCTGCGTCGGTGCGTACGCCCGGGCGGCGTCCGCGCCCGCTACGGCTCCGAGGGCTGCGGGTGCACGTCCTGCGTGGTCTCGGTCCCGCTGACCGGCGTGATCCCGGTCCCGCTGGGCGGGCGCGGGGCGCGGGGCGTTGGTCGGTGCGGGGCGGCGAGGACGTCCCGGCTGCGCTCGGTCCGGGGTCGCCGACCATGCCAGGGGTGGCTGATACTCCCCGACCCGTCGCGCCCGGTCGTTCTGGGCGGCACCGGCCACGTGGCGGGTCGGATCGTTGGCATCCGGCGGTGCGGTGCGTCGGGGTTGTTGTCCGTGTGATCGCGGATCGGGTCGCAGGCCGGGCGGCTGCTGGGACGGGTTGTGGGGCCGTTGTCCGCCAGGTGGCGCAGGGGCCGGATTGCGTCTCTGACCTGCGGGAGCAACGTGCCGACCCGGCGGTGAGGGTGCCGGATTCCGCGGCTGCTGGTCGCGCGGTGGCGGACCACCGCGGCGGCGCATGTAGCGCGGATCTGGCTCGTTCATCAGATCAAATGTACGCAACGCCCTGCGCGGGAGCGTCATTCACGGGATGCACGGTGGCCGGGTCGTCGCCCACCTGGTGCGGATTCTCAGTTCACCCACGAGAGATGGTCATGCAGTAGCGCGTATCCGAGGAACGCGACGACGTCGATCACGGCATGGGCGATGACCAGCGGCCACACCCGGTTGGTGAGTTGGTAGTAGCGGCCGAAGACCAATCCCATCACGAGGTTCCCGACGCCTGCGCCGACGCCCTGGTAGAGGTGATAACCGCCACGCAGGACGGCGCTGGCCGCGAGCGACACGTTCTCCGACGCTCCGAGCTGGCGCAGCCGGGTGATGAAGTAGGCGACCACGATGATCTCCTCCGCGGCGGCGTTGCCGACGGCGATGAGGATAAGGACCGGCCAACGCCACCACGGGCCGTCGACCTCGCTCGGAACGAGGTGTGCGTTCATTCCCAGCGCCCGAGCAGCGGCGACGAGCGCCAGACCGGGAAGCCCGATCACGGCGGCGAGTATCAGCCCCGGCGGGACGTCGCGGCCTGCCGGACGGGTGAGTCCGATCGCGCGTGGCTTCAGCCCCGAGCGCCACAGGAGATAGACGCCGAGCCCGGCAATGGCGAACAGTCGGACCGCACTCATCAGTTGGCGCAGGAAATCGATCAGTCCCACCGACGACCGGCTCGGGTTCAGCGCGACAGTCGCGTTGCCGATACCGCTGGTCAGTTGCAGTTCGATCAGCGAGAGCATCGCGGAGATGGCCGAGAACCCGAAGGTCAGCACGCCGACGATGGCGAGCTCGAGGATCAGCGCGCGTCGCTCGCGGGAGTCGGTGACGACGTCGACGACCCGTTGCGCAACAGGCTTGAGCAGCGTCGTGAGTCCGCGCTTCACCTCGGCCATGGCCGACAGCCTACGGCTGATCGGATCGCCATCTGCGACGGGCGCGGACGCTTCGGCGTACCCAACCGGGCGGACGCTGCACGTCGGAGAAAGAGTCGGGCGCGCGGTCGGGCAGCCCTCCCGACCGCGCGCCCTGGCAGTCCAGCCGATCTGGACGAGGGGTCATCCGATCCGACTGGGCGGGGGTGGTCTCGGTCAGTCAGGCAGGCTGTTCATGTACGGGCAGCCTGCCAGGTTGCGCAGTGCCCGGGACAGTTCGCTGACGTCGTTCACCGGATGCGGGAACGGGAGCCGGACGTCGGAATCGCCTGCCGAGCCCTCGACGCGGAATCGCAACCCGAAACGGTCGAGTCCGAGCGGGCGCACCCGGCCTTGCCGCAGATGGCGAGGAAGTCGGCGTGCCAGTTGTCCGACGATGTCAGCGTGCGCGGCGTCGAGGTGGCTGATCCACTCGTTCTCGTACTCCCAGAACGGGTCGGGTTCTGCGCGGGCCAGCTCGTCGGCCGGTACCGACGCCGCACCCGCGCCGCACGCGACGACGGCGGTTTCGATCTGCAAGCGCATCATCGACCGCCCGTGTCCGATGTCGAGGAGCCCTTCGTCGGGGTGCTCGGTGGCAATCTCGACGGCCAGGTCGCGTTCCAGATTCGCCGGGATGTGGTGCAGGCGTCCGTTGAGCCAGATCAGCGAGCGGACCCGCTCACGCAGGTCGATGGGGGCACAGTCGGTGATCTCGACCATCGCGGGTAGGCCGTCGGTGCTGTCGGCAGCGGCTCGCATCGCCGGACCTGCCGTCGGCACCAGGAGAAACGCCTGGGTATCGAAGAGATGGACGAGGTCGACCTGGGTCGGGGTGGCGAGATCCGCTGCGGTGTCGGGTGGTGTCCGCGCGTCCTGCGAGGGTTCGACGGCCAGCATCGCGCTACCGGCCCTCCGGCATGCGGTGGCGATGACCTCTGCCTCCGTCGGTCGGTCGGTGACGGCTCGTGTCATGCGGTGCTCACTCCCGTTCGGCTGATGTGCAGTCCAGCTCATAATAGGTAACCCTAACCTAAAGTGGTTGCGAGCGATCCGTCAATGGTTCAACTCAGGCGGGGTTTCACTTCGCCGGGTCGTCCGCGCAGGTCAGACAGATGTTCATCTGGCGTCGACTAAGCTCTTGTCGTGTCAGTGTTCGCGTACTTCGGTCCGGCAGGGACCTTCACCGAGATGGCGTTGGACAAGATCCTCGCGACCGAGACGGGTGCCGCTGGAGTACCTCGCCGCGACGATCAGGATGACGTGCGCAAGATTGCGGCGGCCAGTCCGGCCGCGGCGATAGCGATGGTGCGCTCCGGCGAGGTCGATTTCGCGTGCGTGCCCATCGAGAGTTCGCTCGAGGGGTCGGTTCCCGCCACGATGGACGCGCTCGTACCCGATGGGGTCAGCCGGGTGCAAGTGGTCGCCGAGACCGTGCTCGACGTCGCCTTCGCCATTGCCGCCCCGACGGCGATCGACGCCGCCCAGGTGAAACGTATTGCCGCATACCCCGTTGCATCTGCCCAGGTCCGCCTGTCCGTCGACAAACTCTATCCCGGAGCGGAATTCGTCATAGCGTCGTCGAATGCCGGTGCTGCTCAGGATGTGTCGGAGGGTAAGGCCGACGCTGCGGTGACCACCCGGCTCGCTGCGGAGCTGTCCGGACTCACCGTGATCGCCGACGAGGTGTCGGATGCCGTCGATGCCACGACGCGGTTCCTGCTCGTCGGGCGACCGGTTTCTCCGCCACCGCGAACCGGGACCGACCGCACCGCCGTGATTCTCGAACTACCCAACGAGCCGGGCAGCCTCATGTCGGCGATGAACCAGTTCGCCTCGCGCGGAATCGATCTCACGAGAATCGAATCCAGGCCGCGACGGGATCCGGCCACCGGCGAATCGAACCCCGGGCAGTACCGATTCTTCCTCGACGCCGTCGGCCACATCGACGACGACGCGGTGGCCGAGGCATTGCAGGCGCTCTTCCGTGAGGCCGACCGCATCGTGTATCTCGGATCATGGACTGCGCGTGGGGTGATCGGATCGCCGCCGCCCGACCAGGCTGCAAGCTCGGAGTGGGTGTCGGCGATGCGTCGGGGGACAGGAGATGTCGACGACGTCGAGGACGGTGATGACTGATGGCCCGCTTGTATCTGGTCCGCCACGGCGAGACCACGTCGAATGTGATGCGTCGACTCGACACGGCGCTACCCGGCGCATCGCTCACCGATTTCGGTGTGCGACAAGCCGTTCGGTACGGACTGGAGAACCAGGTAGCTGAGCGCGGCGTCGAACCGGATGCGGGTCGGGTGCTGCTCAGTTCGCAGGCAACGCGTGCACAGCAGACCGCCGAGGTGATCGCATCGGTGTGGGGAGCCGATGCCGACGTCGTCGCGGGGGTTCACGAAGTGCAGGCGGGCGAGCTCGAGGACCGCACCGACGACGACGCGCACGGCACCTTCCGTGAGATCCTCGACCGTTGGTACTCAGGTGATCCCGACGCGCCGATCCCAGGCGGGGAGTCGCTCACCATGGTGCTGGAGCGTTATCTGCCCGTCGTCACCGATCTGGCACAGCGCTACCTCTCCGGCCCCGACGCGCGCGACGTCTATCTCGTCAGTCACGGCGCCGCCATCCGGCTGGTCGCCGCACATCTCGCGGGCATCGACGGAAAGTTTGCCGCCGCGACACATCTGGCCAACACCGGGTCGATCGAGCTGGAGTACACCGACGGGCTATGGGTCCCGCAGCGCTGGGGCGCCACCCGCGCGCCGTTCGAACTCGTCGACGAACCGCTCGTCGCCGACCCGATGGGGTAAGGCCCTGCGGAGGGGTGCGGACTGCGGCTGGATCGGGGGTCGGCAGCGTCGGCG
>NZ_BAFB01000186.1 GCF_000248075.1 Gordonia otitidis NBRC 100426
GCGATCAAGTCGCTGCACAAGCACACAGGCGTTCCGACGCGGGCGCGGCTGGCCGAGCATTCGCGGGGTGCTGCGCCGTTGGCCGACCGCGAGGTGATCGATGTCGCGGGGTTGACGATCACGGTGTTGCACACGCCCGGCCACACGGGTGACTCGGTGAGCTTCCTCGTCGACTGGCGGGGGCAGCGCGCAGTTCTCACCGGCGACACGATCCTCGGAAGTGGTACCACCGTGCTCGATCCCAGCGACGGGACGCTGCGCGACTACCTGAACTCGTTGAACCGCTTGATCGTCGAGGGCGAGGGTGCGACTCTGCTGCCCGCGCACGGGCCCGATCATCCCGACCTGGGTCCGGTGGCGCGCTACTACAAGAAGCACCGTGAGGACCGGCTCGACCAGATCGTCGCCGCGCTCGACGACATGGGTGTCTCGGCGAAGAAGGCGAAGCCGATGAAGGTGGTGCGCAAGGTCTACGCCGACGTCGACAAGAAGCTCTGGCCTGCCGCGAGGATGTCGGTCAAGGCGCAGTTGGAGTACCTGCGGGAGGCGTGACCGACGGGGCTTCGGCGACGATGGTTTTGAGCTTTGCTGCGACATCTTTCAGCTCATCCGGAAGCCTCACATATGCTTCCTCGTCGCCATGCGCGGCGTGCCAAAGAACGTCGAATCCTGTCGGCGCCGACGGCAGGCGCATCAGCGCGATAAGCAGGTGCGCCGGCATGATCGGGGGCTCCCGCAGTGCAATGTCCAGCGCGTGCTCGGGCTCATCGGAGTCGACCAGAATCGCGATGACTGACTGTCGGGTGGTGAGGGTATCGGGGTGGTCGGGGCCGAGGATGCGGGTGTGGTCGTCGAGGAATTGTTGGTAGAGGGTGAGTGCGGTGTCGGGGTGGCCGGTTTCGCCGGTGTAGTAGGCGATCAAGCCGCGGGTGGTGAGGGTGATGAGGTGATCTTCTCCCAGCACTTCCAAGACCTCGTCCAGCATCTGCGTCAATTCGTCAAGCGCTTGTCGAGCTGATGCGCGTCCGCTGCATCCGGCAATTTCGAGACGGATTGCGAAGTCAAGTGGCGCGTGTCCCCCGGTCTCCGCCAATGCGGAGTGCAGCAACTCAACGGCTGCGCTAGGGTCGATATTCTGTAACCAGCCTCCCGCAACCAGCAGCAGCCCGGCTTTGGTCGGCCCTGTGGTCGACTCGGATGCGGCAGCCAAGAGGCCGACCAGCGACTCTCTGTTGGTGGAGTCGAGGCAGTGCGCTACGGCACTGTCAGTGGCCGCCAGTGGTGGCCGAGAACCCATGTGCTCGGCGGGCAACACGTCGTCGCCGCGATACATCAGGACGCAGAGTTCGACGTAACGCCCGCAGTCGGCGGTGTAGACATCGTCCTCGCCATCGATCCACCGCCGAGCTTCGGCGAGAAGATCCACGAGGCTAAGGGTGCTGTAGCCGAAGTCGAACGTCGGTACTTGAGACTTGAGCGATTGCACCAGGTATCGCTCGGCGGGCGAATTGGGTGCAGCGCCCGCCAGCTGCGTTCGGAGTGCTCCGGGTTGATACCACTCGCGCAGTAGCTCGACGACGAGCGCCAGAGGTTCGCCGCGACCGCTACGCCACTGGAAATGGTGCCTCAGCATCGGCTCTCGAAGGGAGTACCAGGTCTTGCGTTTGTCGCCACCAGGCACCTTCTCTGCTGACACCCATCGACCGCTCCGGAGCAATTCCAGTGCCTTGCTGACTGTCTGTTGGGTGAGTCCTGTTGCGTCGGCGATTTCTTTCGTGCTCTGCGCGGCAGCCGCCCCTTCCGCAAGTTGGCGCACGATCGCCTGCTGGTTCGGCGCAAGATCCCAGAGCAACTGCTGGTAGTAAGGCACGAGCCCTTCGACCAGGTCCTCGACCGCAGGGATCAGTTGGTCAAGGGAGTCGACAGTGAGACATTCCGATAGGACCATCCAGATGCGCGGAGAACCGCCGGTGAGTGTTCCGACGGCGTTGACGCGAGCTGCACCCACGTCTGAATCGAGGAATGTTGCGAGTGCGGTGTCGCCCCTATCCTCTGCAAGGCGTGTGAGCAGCTTGCGCCCGTCCTCTGTGGAGAGACCGTCGAGTGGAGTGGTGATGAGCCCACCAAACCACGGCTCCGTGCGGTCATGCACTCCCACGAAGAGGGACGGCGTTGCCGCGAAAAGCAGTATCTGGCCCGATGTTTCGACCCAAGAACGTAGATTGCGTTGACCAGCAGTCGAAATCGACGCGAACACCCGGTCGAGGTTCTCGATCACCAACACGAGCGTGCGATCGGCGGTCGCGTCGAGTATCTGTCCTTCGAGGTCGGTGGTGTTGCTCCTTCGCGCCAGCTGTAGGCCGATGGTCACACCGATTTCGTACAACAGGTCGTCGTATCGTGTGATGCCCATGGCATCCTCGGGTATCTCGGCCACAAGTAATCGCGCGGCGGTCTCCGAATCCTGTGCCATGCGGTGCAATGCCACTCGGAGCAGGTGGGATTTTCCCGAACCGCGTGGCCCGACGAGAAGTGTGTGGGGGCGCGATCGCGTGGTCGCAGCTGTTATGAGGCGTTGCGTCAACGTGTCCAGGAGGCGACCTCGACCGACGGTCCGTTGGTCGAGGACGGCCGGGTCTTCTTGTGCCGGCGTGAAGGGCCGCGGGTGCGATCGAGTCATCTCAACCTCCGGTGCGTCCGCCAAATGCGTTGTAGTAATTGGGAGGACATGCGATCAGTCATCGATTCGCGCGTCAGGTAGTGGTCTTTCTCGAGCAGGCGGAGCATTCGCAAGAGATCATCGCGATCGGGGGCAGCTCCGAGGACCGCACTCAGCGGCGCAGTCAGAGAGTCGACATCCAGTGCGTCGTTCATTGCCAATTCATCGAGCACAGCTCGGGCCAGCCGGGCGTCGTCGCGACTGAAGTAGTCATCAAGTCGTGAGTCGTAATGCTCGGTGTTCCAGAGATTTTCATTGATGCAATAGTCGACGATGTCATTCACGGTGCGATCAGGGTCGTCGGCAAGCTGTTGTACGACAGCTTGGACGTAGTAGGGGATGCCGCTCGTGGCCTGGAGGATCTCGGCCTCCAGTGCGTGTGTCCACTCGACGCCGACCCCGAGTATCAGTCGGTTGACGAGTTCGGACGCCTCTTCACTGCTGAGTGCGCCGACGTTCACTTGCCAGAGGTCGTTGATCACGCGGGTGTCTGGAAGCGCGTGGTGTAGCCCGATGGAGCCGGAGATGACGACGGCAAGCGGTCGTTCACTCTGCCTGTGGGCGCGAAGGTCGCCGAGAAAGGCGGTTGCACTTTCGGGGCCAAGGGCGTTGCACAGCACAGTGATCTCGTCGATGATCAACACCGCTCCTCTGGGGCCTGAGGTGGCGGAGAGTAGCTGCATGAGGTCGAGCTCGACTGGCTGGTCGTGCCCCCTCTTCGCCTTGCCTGACAGTTTGAGCCCACTGCCGAGAAACTTGAGTGCGAACTCGCCGCCGAGCTCCTTCTCCCACTTCGCAATGCCGCGTGAGATAAGGCGGTGGGTGCGGAGTTCTTGCAGTAGTCGTTCGGTGAAGGTGTCGATCCGATCGGTCTCTGCGCTGAGCCGGATGACGACCCGTCCTGCCTGTTCCAGTTCTGAATGGAGCTTTCTGAGGATCGAAGTCTTGCCCATCCGACGCTCGCCGGTGACGTACGCGCCGCCGCTTCTGGAGATCGCCTCGTTGATCTTGAGTAGTTCCGCGTCACGACCGACGAGGTCGTCGGGATCGACCACACCGCCGGGGTTCGGGAAGAGGGGGCGCATGGGCGAAGCCTACGTCACGGATGACGTACGTCGCAATAAACGTACGTTATATGTGACGTAGGTACACTGAGTAGCGCAAAAAAGGTCCCGCACGCTGCGTTGCGTACGGGACCTGTCAAGCTGCTCGGGAAGCTACCGTGCCCGTCGGGCGAGGCGCTCCGAATCGGCGATGAGGACGCTCTTGCCCTCGAGTCGCAGCCAGCCGCGCTGCGCGAAGTCGGCGAGGGCCTTGTTCACGGTTTCGCGGGATGCGCCGACGAGTTGGGCGATCTCTTCCTGGGTCAGGTCGTGGGTGACGCGCAGTGCGCCGCCCTCCTGGGTGCCGAAGCGCTGTGCGAGCTGCAGCAGCTGCTTGGCGACGCGCCCGGGGACGTCGGTGAAGATCAGGTCGGCAAGGTTGTTGTTGGTGCGGCGCAGGCGTCGGGCCAGCACGCGCAGCAACTGCTCGGCGATCTCGGGACGATCCTTGATCCATGCGCGCAGTGCGTCGCGATCCATCGAGACGGCGCGAACCTCGGTGACCGTGGTGGCCGACGAGGTGCGGGGCCCCGGGTCGAAGATGGACAGTTCGCCGAACATGTCCGACGGTCCCATGATGGTCAGCAGGTTTTCGCGTCCATCGGGTGAGCGTCGCCCGACCTTCACCTTGCCCGAAAGAATGATGTACAAGCGGTCGCCGGGCTCTCCCTCATGGAAGATGACGTGCCCGCGTGGAAAATCAACGGGCTGTAGTTGCTTGGTCAGCGCCGCGACAGCGGAGGGCTCCACACCCTGGAAAATTCCCGCCCGCGCCAGTACTTCCTCCACCTAAGGAACCTTTCTCATCGTCCGCGTGAAACGGCACACGCACTCCGCAACGCTACTCTCGCTTGAAGCATATGTGTTGAATGGGTCACTGGCGCCACTTTGCGGTCCGTGTTGCGTGTGGGGAATCGACGTTTCGATGCATTCGCGTGAACCGCGCCGACCGCGATTGCGGCGGTTGTGTCGTCGAGGAGAGTTCGATCAGAGAAGGCTCGGGAGAGTCGTCCGGTGCGGACGAGCCGGGCGTGCGATCAGCTCGCGCGGCGCTCCCGCAACTCGTCGAGAGCTGCGGGAAAACCGTCCCTGGCCAGCGTGTCGACGTGCTGGGACTCAGCGGACTGCAGGAACTCCTCGACGTTGTCACGGGAGACGCTGAGTCGGTCCGTGTGGTGTTGCACCTTCTCCATCGCGAGTGCGAAGAGCATCAACACAGCAGGGAAGAGCAGTGCGGCGAGTCCTTGCATACCGATCAGTAAACACCGATCGCCGAGGAGGCTCCTAACTGGAATCGTCGCCTTCACTGACTTGTTATCAAGCCGTCGCGAACCACCCGGTCGCAGTCGATCGCTAACCTGAAACGTGTGAGTGCACGTAAATCGGCTGCCGGAGCTGCGGCTCCGCGGGAGGCCGGGGCAGCGGACGCGGTGTCGACCCCCCCGGCGTCGACGAGAAGGTCGTCGAAGAGTCCTGCGTCGAAGTTCAGGAACGAAACCCATCTGGGCCTGGTGCGTCGTGCTCGCCGGATGAACCGTGAACTGAAGGTCGAATTCCCACACGTCTACTGCGAGCTCGACTTCACCAACCCACTCGAACTGTCCGTGGCGACCATCCTGTCGGCGCAGTGCACCGACGTGCGCGTCAACATGGTGACCCCCGCCCTGTTCGCCAAGTACCGCACTGCTGCCGACTATGCGGGCGCCGACCGTACCGAGCTCGAAGAGATGATCAGGACGACCGGCTTCTACCGCAACAAGGCCAACTCGATCATCGGCCTCGGCCAGGCGCTGGTCGAACGCTTCGACGGCGAGGTTCCGCACACCCTGAAAGAACTCGTCAGTCTGCCGGGCTTCGGCCGCAAGACCGCCAACGTGGTGCTGGGCAACGCCTTCGACATCCCGGGCATCACGGTCGACACGCACTTCTCGCGACTCGTCCAACGGTGGGGATGGACCACCGAGACCGATCCGGTGAAGATCGAGCACGCGGTCGGCGAGCTGTTCGAGCGCAAGGAGTGGACCAACCTGTCGCACCGCGTCATCTTCCACGGCAGGCGCGTGTGCCATGCGCGCAAGCCCGCGTGCGGGGTGTGCGTGTTGGCCAAGGACTGTCCGTCGGTCGGACTCGGCCCGCTCGACAAAGCCGAGGCGGCCAAGCTCGTCAAGGGACCGGAGACCGACCACATCCTCCAACTCGCAGGGATATCCGCCTAGTGAGTTCTTCAGCGACCACGTCCGGTCCGGACACACCGACACCGCCGGACGACGAGCCGTCGAGCGAGCGCCGTCGAAGCCGTTTTCCCACGCCACTGCGCTGGACCCTCGTGTTCTTCGTGGTGATGATCGCGCTGATCGTCGCCATCTGGCCACGCGATTCAGGTTCTGACGGCACTGCCTCGCCGACTGCCGACCCCGGCGTCGCCGCGGTGCCGGATGCCAAGGTCGACGAC
>NZ_BAFB01000185.1 GCF_000248075.1 Gordonia otitidis NBRC 100426
TGTCGAAGTCGCCGGCGACGAAGGCGGGGTCGGTCACCACTGCGTGCAGCAGGGCACGGTTGGTCGCCACCGGGCTGGTGTCGACCTCGGTGAGGGCCGACGCCGCTCGTCGTGCCGCGGCGGCGAACGAGGAGCCGGTGGTGATCACCTTGGCCAGGAGGGAATCGAAGCGGGGACTCACGGTCGTGCCCGCGCAGGAACCGGTGTCGACGCGGACGCCAGGGCCCGACGGCATGTCGAATCGGGTCATCGTGCCCGCGGTGGAACGGGGTTCGCCGTTCTCGTCGAGGGTCTCGGCGTTCAGACGGCACTGGATGGCGAATCCGCGCGGCGCGGGGCGGTCGGAGAGCCCGATGTCGGCGAGGGAGTTGCCGCCCGCGAGTCGGATCTGGGTGGTGACCAAGTCGATGCCGGTGATCTCCTCGGTCACCGTGTGCTCGACCTGCAGACGCGGATTGGCCTCCATGAAGTAGAAGTCCCTGCCGGACAACAAGAATTCGACCGTGCCGACGGTGACGTAGTCGGCCGCACGTGCGAGGGCGACGGCGGCGTCGAGAATCTGCGAACGGACGTGTGCGTCGAGTCCCGGACTCGGAGCGACTTCGACGACCTTCTGATGGCGACGCTGGATACTGCAGTCGCGTTCCCACAGATGGGTGATCGCGCCGTGCTGGTCGGCGACGATCTGCACCTCGATGTGGCGTGGGCGGTCGACGAGCTTCTCGACGAACAGTGTGTCGTCACCGAAGGCCGCGAGGGCCTCTGACGCACAGCGGGTGTAGGCCTCCACCAACTCATCTGAGCGCCGGACCTCACGCATCCCGCGTCCGCCGCCGCCTGCGGCGGCCTTGACCATGAGTGGCCCGTGTTCGTCGAAGAACGCGAGTGCATCGTCGAGTGTCGCGGGTCCCGAGGTGCCGGGTACGACGGGCACTCCCGCCTTCTCGGCCAACGCACGGGCGGCGGTCTTGTCGCCGAGGGCGTCGAGCGTTTCGGGTGACGGGCCGATGAACACGATGCCCGCGTCGGTGACGCCGCGGGCGAACGCGGCGTTCTCGCTCAGGAATCCGTATCCCGGATGCACCATCGAGGCGTCGGCGCTGCGGGCCGCGTCGATCACGGCTGCGGCGTCGAGATATGCGGCCGGACCGCTGCCGGGTAGTGCACGTGCGACGTCGGCGAGACCGACATGCATCGCATCGGCGTCGTCGGCGGAGTAGACGGCGATGGCCGTGTCCCCGAGTTCGTGAACGGCCCGAACGATCCGTACTGCGATCTCACCACGGTTGGCCACCAGAATTCGCGCCATGAGCTCCCACCTGTCTCTGCGTCACCGATCTGCTGACACTGACGTCAGTGTCAGAGTGATGACTGCGAATGTACACCGATGGTGTGTCCCAGGACACGTGGGCGGCTGGTACTGCGCAGGGTTCAGTCGATCTGGTCGTGTCGAGCCGTCACGAGAGTGCGGATGGCGTCGTCGGAAGGAGGGTTCGACGGCTGGAACCGGATGGTGCCCTTGTCGATGTCGAATCCGTCGAACGCGGGCGCCGCTGCCGACACCGCATCGGCGCTGAACGGATAGATGCCGATGTGCTTCTTCGCGCGCATCACCGAGAGCAGTGGTTTGCCGCGATAGACCAGCGCGGGCATCCCATAACCCGTGCCCTGGTCGGTGTCTGAGACGGTCGCGCGCGCCGTCGAATAGATGTGGTCGATGACAGCTCGGTCATCGTCGTCGAGACCGGCCAGATAGTCGTCGATGGTGCCCATGTCTCAGCGTGGCACAGTACCTGTGCGGCACAGACGCGATCTGCGCTTCCAGTGCCGCCGGGGCCTCACCACGACATCTCGGGAACCTGGTCGGCGGTCACCTTGTCGAGGTCGTCGAGAGCCTTCTTTCTTGCGTTGTCGTCGTCGGCGTTCGTCGCGGTGTCATCGACCGCGGCCGCGTCGTCGGAGGAGTTCCGGGCTGGTTCACGATGTCCGGCGTGACCGTGGTGCGGTTTCCGCTTCGGCCTGCCACTGGGAATGATCGAGCCCGCTCCGGCGAGCATGGGGAACTCCTCCTCGGCCTGCTTGTCCAGATCCGCTTCGACGTCGGCGGCCTTCGGCGCCGCGCGCAGCGACTTCCAGAGCAGCACGAGCAGACCTGTGATCAGCACACTCAACACGATCGTCGACGCTGCGATGTTGGGAAGTTGGGTCAGGCCGTAGACCAGTGCCGCCACCGTCGCCGCCGCGGGCATCGTGACCACCCAGGCCACCGCCATCTTGCGGAACACTGCCCAGTTGACGGTGCTGTTGCGGTTGGTGGTGCCCACTCCCGCGACCGAACCGGCAACCGTGTGGGTCGTCGAGACGGGCGCGCCGAGAGCCGTCGACCCGAACAGTGCGATCGCCGCACCCGTCTCGGCGCAGAATCCGCTCACGGGACGCAGCCGGGTGATGCCGCTGCCCATGGTGCGAACGATGCGCCAACCGCCCGACAGTGTGCCGAGTGCAATGAACAGATAGCAGCCGAGGGCCACCCAGTCGGGTACCGGGAGTGACGAGCCGGTCTTGGTGAGGTGGCCGGTCGCGACGAGGAGTCCGGCGACGACACCCATGGTCTTCTGGGCGTCGTTGCCGCCGTGGGCGAGCGAGATGGCGCCCGACGACGCGAGCTGGAACCAGCGGAAGAGTTTTTCCGTGCGCAGGACGGGCGCGCGGAAGAGCACTGCGCGCAGGATCAGCATGAGTGTCCCGCCGAGCAGCAGACCCGCCAATGGCGAGATCACGATGAATGCCGCGGTCTTCTCGACGCTCGACGCCTTGATCGCGTCGATGCCGCCCTTGACCAGCGCCGCGCCGACCAGTCCACCGATGAGCGCGTGCGACGACGACGTCGGGATGCCGAAGTGCCACGACAGGAAGTTCCAGATGACTGCCGCGAGCAGTGCGGCAAAGACCACGGCGACGCTGTAGTACTGCGACTTGACCGTCTCGCCGACTGTGTCGGCGACCGCGGTGCCGATCAGGAAGAAGGCCAGGAAGTTCCAACTCGCCGCCCAGAGGACCGCGACCTTGGGCCTGAGCACGTGCGTCGCGACCACGGTGGCAATCGAGTTGGCGGAGTCGTGGAAGCCGTTGGTGAAGTCGAACAGCGCCGCGAGCGCGATGATGCCGACGACTGACAGTGTTGTGAGGTCCACGAATCCAGAGTGGGCGTCCCCTGAACGCGACGCCGCCGGTATCCGGTGCGGTGAGAAAGCCTTCGAGCAGAGTTCACCGGATGGTCATTCTCGCGGGGCAAATGTCCGGTTCGTATCGCGGTCGTGATCGCCACTGCACGCTTCGGAATTCGTCGCGAGTCGGGGTGGGTCAGAGGGTCGACGGCACGGGTTTGGACTGTTCGTGCAGTTCGCGTAGGATTGAACGTCGGTGCGCTTGTCGTGCCGGCATGCGCATGCCATCCACTCGATGGGCGTGGCCGGAGACATCGTGACCAGGCCCCGCTCGCAAGGCGGGTGCCAACACACTAACGGATAAACACTGATTCAACCGGGCGGTGGGGTGAATCGTTCGTCGACCAGGCCTGTGGCCGGCGAACGGATCGCGACACCGCCGAGGATCGCGGAGGACATGGCGAAGAAAGACGGGGCCATCGAGGTCGAGGGACGGGTCATCGAACCCCTGCCCAATGCGATGTTTCGCATTGAGCTGGAGAACGGTCACAAGGTTCTCGCCCACATCAGCGGCAAGATGCGGCAGCACTACATCCGCATCCTGCCCGAGGACCGGGTCGTCGTGGAACTCTCGCCGTACGACCTCGGTCGCGGGCGCATCGTTTACCGATACAAGTAAGACTTCCCGGCCGAGACCGGTCCGGGACAACCCACTCGTGCGGTGTGGCCATCTGGTCGTGCCCACGGGCGACAACAGGAGAGATTGACGTGAAGGTTCAGCCGAGCGTCAAGCCGATCTGTGAAAAGTGCAAAGTGATCCGCCGCAACGGCCGGGTCATGGTGATCTGCGAGAACTTGCGCCACAAGCAGCGTCAGGGCTGATCACACCCGAGGTCGCAGACCGCGGGGCACCCCCACCAGATCGCTTGGTGACACACACAACTGAATATGCACACCAGAGCTGAGCAGAATTTGTGAAGCCCTCCCAGCACCAGCGGCGACAGACGCGTCACCGCCCACCTCCGGACTGTGTCATGCGGGACACCGCAGACACCGCGAAGCGAGTGCATCTCACTTCGTGCAGAGGCCGGGGCCTCTCGCAGAGTAGGGGACGGACTGGGAGAAGACCTCTGAAAAGTAAAGGAAATCCGCCACATGGCACGTGTTGCTGGTGTCGATCTTCCCCGCGAGAAGCGGCTGGAGATCGCACTGACCTACATCTACGGAGTTGGCCGTACCACCTCCAAGGAGATCCTTGCGGGCACCGGGCTCAGCCCCGATCTGCGCGCCAAGGACCTCACCGACGCAGACGTCGCAAAGCTGCGCGAGTACATCGAAGCCTCGGTGAAGGTCGAGGGTGATCTGCGCCGCGAGGTGCAGGCCGATATCCGTCGCAAGATCGAAATCGGCTGCTACCAGGGACTGCGCCACCGTCGTGGCCTGCCCGTTCGTGGACAGCGCACCAAGACCAATGCCCGCACTCGTAAGGGCCCGAAGAAGACCATCGCCGGGAAGAAGAAGTAATGCCTCCGAAGTCACGTAGCGCAGGCCCCAAGAAGGGCACCCGCCGTCGCGATAAGAAGAACGTCCCGCACGGCAACGCACACATCAAGTCGACGTTCAACAACACCATCGTGTCGATCACCGACCCCAACGGCAATGTCATCAGCTGGGCATCGTCGGGTCACGTCGGCTTCAAGGGCTCGCGCAAGAGCACCCCGTTCGCGGCTCAGCTCGCGGCCGAGAACGCTGCGCGCAAGGCCCAGGAGCACGGCGTCAAGAAGGTCGACGTGTTCGTCAAGGGACCGGGGTCGGGTCGCGAGACCGCCATCCGGTCGCTGCAGGCAGCCGGCCTCGAAGTCGGCACCATTTCCGATGTCACCCCGCAGCCGCACAACGGTTGCCGTCCGCCCAAGCGGCGTCGGGTCTAGCGGGAAAGGGAGGAAGAGAAAACATGGCTCGTTATACCGGCCCCGCAACAAAGAAGTCCCGTCGTCTGCGCGTCGACCTCATCGGAGGAGACCAGGCGTTCGAGCGTCGCCCCTACCCGCCCGGCCAGCACGGCCGCTCGCGGATCAAGGAGAGCGAATACCTGCAGCAGCTGCAGGAGAAGCAGAAGGCACGCTTCACCTACGGAGTGATGGAGAAGCAGTTCCGTCGCTACTACGAGGAAGCCAATCGCCGTAACGGCAAGACCGGCGACGAGCTGCTGCGCATCCTGGAGACCCGCCTCGACAACGTCGTGTACCGCGCCGGTCTGGCACGTACCCGTCGTCAGGCACGTCAGCTGGTGACCCACGGCCACTTCACCGTCAACGGTGTCCGCGTGGACGTCCCCAGCTACCGCGTCAGCCAGTACGACATCATCGACGTCCGTCCGAAGTCGCTGCAGACCACCCCGTTCCAGATCGCCAAGGAGCTCGTCGGCGATCGTCCGGTTCCGGGCTGGCTGCAGGTGGTTCCGTCGACGCTGCGCATCCTCGTGCACAACGTGCCCGAGCGCGCGCAGATCGAGGTTCCGCTGCAGGAACAGCTCATCGTCGAGTTCTACTCGAAGTAGCGCACGGGGGCTTGTGCCCCTGCGTACCCCCGACGGGACCCGCGTGGTTGCCGATCGGGGGGCGCGCGAAATCCAGAAGCCAAGCAGCACAGAGGCTGTTCGGTCCACTTCTAGGCCGTCATATAGCGGTCGGCCACAGGGAGAAAACAAGAAATGCTCATCTCACAGCGACCCACCCTCACCGAGGAGATCATCGCCGACGACCGGTCGAAGTTCGTCATCGAACCGCTCGAGCCCGGCTTCGGTTACACCCTCGGTAACTCGCTGCGTCGTACCCTGCTCAGCTCGATCCCGGGTGCTGCGATCACCAGCATCCGCATCGACGGGGTGCTGCACGAGTTCACCACCGTCCCGGGTGTCAAGGAAGACGTCACCGACATCATCCTGAACCTCAAGGGCCTCGTGGTGAGCTCCGAAGAGGACGAGCCCGTCACCATGTACGTGCGTAAGCAGGGTCCGGGCACCGTGACCGGTGCCGACATCGTGCCGCCCGCAGGCGTCACGGTGCACAACCCGGATCTGCACATCGCCACCCTCAACGACAAGGGCAAGCTCGAGATCGAGCTCGTCGTCGAGCGGGGTCGTGGGTACGTGCCGGCCGTGCAGAACAAGGCGTCGGGCGCCGAGATCGGCCGCATCCCGGTCGACTCGATCTACTCGCCGGTGCTGAAGGTCACCTACAAGGTGGAGGCCACCCGTGTCGAGCAGCGCACCGACTTCGATCGTCTGGTGCTCGACGTCGAGACCAAGAACTCGATCAGCGCACGCGACGCCCTGGCGTCTGCGGGCAAGACCCTGGTCGAGCTGTTCGGTCTCGCTCGCGAGCTCAACGTCGAGGCCGAGGGCATCGAGATCGGGCCGTCGCCTGCGGAGGCTGACCACATCGCGTCGTTCAGCCTGCCGATCGAGGATCTCGATCTGACCGTGCGTTCCTACAACTGCCTCAAGCGCGAGGGTGTGCACACCGTCGGCGAGCTGGTTGCGCGTACCGAGTCGGATCTGCTCGACATCCGCAACTTCGGTCAGAAGTCGATCGACGAGGTGAAGGTCAAGCTGCACGCTCTGGGTCTGTCGCTCAAGGACAGCCCGGCCAGCTTCGATCCGTCGCAGGTCGCCGGTTACGACCCGGCTACCGGTACGTGGTCGGATGACGCGTCGTTCGACGCCGACTCCGGTGAGGATTTCGCGGAGACCGAGCAGCTCTAGTCGCTGCGACTGCCAAACCCCTGACTCGTCGAGCGATCGTCGGGTCCTCCTAGGAGAAGACAATGCCCAAGCCCACCAAGGGTGCCCGCCTCGGCGGGTCGGCCAGCCACCAGAAGGCGATGTTGGCGAATCTCGCCACCTCGCTCTTCGAGCACGGCCGCATCACCACCACCGAAGCCAAGGCCAAGCGCCTGCGTCCGTACGCGGAGAAGATCATCACCCACGCCAAGGCCGGCAAGCTGGCCAACCGCCGTGAGGTGATGAAGGACATCCGCGACAAGGACGTCGTGCACACACTGTTCGCCGAGATCGGCCCGTTCTTCGCGGACCGTCCGGGCGGCTACACGCGCATCATCAAGACGCTGCCACGCAAGGGCGACAACGCCCCGATGGCCGTGATCGAGCTGGTGCGTGAGAACACCGCCTCGACCGAGGCCACCCGCGCAACGCGTGCGGCCGCGTCGAAGAAGGCTGCTGCCGACAAGGCCACCGCGCCCGCCGAGGCGGAGAACGTGGTCGAGGCCGTGACCGACGAGGCCACGCCTGCCGAGGTCGAGAACGCCGAGGCCGTTGCCGAGGCCGTCGACGACGAGTCGACCGCCGCGACTGCGCCGGAGGCCGAGGCCGCCAACGCCGACGTCGACGGTGACAAGGCTGACGGTGACAAGGCTGACGACAAGTAGGTCGGACGGCTGAACACGCCAGACACGAACGGACCCGCCACCACTGCCGGTGGCGGGTCCGTTCGTCTGCGTTTCGACATCGGTTACGACGGAACGGATTTCGCGGGCTGGGCACGGCAGGTTGCTCAGCGTACGGTGTGCGAGACGCTCGAGACGACGCTGTCGACGGTCCTGCGGGTGCCGGTCCGGCTGACCGTCGCGGGCAGGACCGATGCCGGCGTGCACGCCACCGGGCAGGTCGCGCATGCCGACGTCCCGGCGTCGGCGCTCGACACCCGCTCGATCGGCGGCGATCCGTCGCGGCTCGTCGGCAGGCTGGCCAAGATGCTGCCCGACGACGTGCGGATCAAGGACGCTTCAAGCGTCAGCCGGCATTTCGACGCCCGGTTCTCGGCGCTGCGGCGTCACTACTGTTACCGGCTCACCGACGCGGTGTTCGGTCCCGAACCCGTCGTCGCACGCACCACTGCCGCGTGGCGTCGACCGCTCGACGTCGATGGCATGAACGCGGCAGCATCCGCGTTGGTGGGGCTCAACGATTTCGCCGCATTCTGTCGTCGCCGCGAGGGCGCGACGACGATCCGCGATCTCCAGCGGTTCGAGTGGACCCGTGATGCCGACGGCGTGCTGATCGGTGAGGTGAGCGCAGATGCGTTCTGCTGGTCGATGGTGCGGTCGCTCGTGGGTGCCGTCGCGTCTGTCGGCGACGGTAGGCGCGATATCGAGTGGTGTCGCGGGCTACTGGATCAGCGCGAACGCAGCGCTGCCGTACCCGTCGCCGAGGCGCGCGGGCTGTGCCTCGTGGGCGTCGACTACCCGCCGGTCGAGGAGTTGGCGGCGCGCAACGAGATCACCCGTGATGTGCGGGTCACGGCAACCGACGGAACGCACGAGTGCTGTGGCGGATAAGCGACGACGGTGGTAGGCGCTGTCGCGACTCTCGCCCGCGTCGGCCGCGCGGAGGAGCACTACGCCTGATAGGCGAGTGATTGCGCGTACTCAACGCGAGCCATCAGGTCTCCGATTGCTGCTGCGGAGGCCACCGGGATCGCGGTCGTGTAGGTGAGATTTCCCGCCGCCACGGAGACCTGGACGAGACCGATGGTGCGGTCTTCCTTCACCAGCAGGAACAGCAGACCGAGTCCGCAGAACAGGACTGCGGTGATCACTGCCACGATGATGGCCCACTGCGGGATCTCGCGCGTGGTGCGCGAGAGGTCGACGAAGCTCCAGCGTGACCCCCGGACCGGCGCACTGCCCACAGGTGTGAACACCTGTGCATGTGTGCACGCGATATCGCCGATCGACACCAGGATGGGGCCGTCGATGGCTGGTGTCGCCGCATAGTCGCCCGGCGCCGGGGTCGGCGGCATCTCGAAGGCGCCCCGGGACGGGCGGAACGACGGATCGGGCGGCGGAGGCGGGCTGGTCACGGCACCATGGTCGCACAGCGAGCGCGGAGTGAGGCTCGACTCATGACTGGAGTTTGTACCCGTTCGAGTCGCGGACGCTGCCGGTGAACATCATGATCGCGTCGATC
>NZ_BAFB01000184.1 GCF_000248075.1 Gordonia otitidis NBRC 100426
GCGTCCAGCACCACATCGAGGCGGGCGCGGGTCGCCGGATCAAGATCAGCAGTCAACCGCGACATCAGATCCGCACCCTGCCGGTTCACCCACAACCGGCGACGCCGTTGACGGTCTGTGTCGTCGGTGACCGTCCCATCCGGATCCAGATGCGCCATCAACCGGCTACCCAGATTGCTGATCTCTTTCGGCGTGAACTGCACACCATAACCAGCCATCTGCGCTTCCGCTGCCGCCCGCACGTCGGCCGGGATCTGATGCGGGATCTGATCGAGTACTTCGAGCACCGCCCGTACGCGAGCGGGTGCAATCAGCCCCTGCCCCCAGTGACGCGCCAACGTCGGACACTGCGGATCGCCTTTCTCACCCACGATGGACGTGAACGAGCCGGTTGCTGCGATGAGTCGATGTCGGGCCGCCGGGTCGCCGACACCCAGCCGGTGAGCGAGAAAGTCCCGCACATCGCGGTACCCGAGCGAGCGCGGCAGATTGCGATCCGACGCCTCCACCACCAGCCGATCAGTCACCGCCGCAGCGTCCGCCGCGCCAACCGCTCAGCCACCGCGGCCGCCTCCACCACACCCGCATCCGAAAGCTGCGACACATCACAGCCCGCCAACTCCTCAATCACCGACGCCAACCGCGACAACGCATCCGCCACCCGAGCATCCGCCGACCCCACCACCGCAGAACCCAAGCCGGCAGCATCCAACCCAGCAGCATCCAATAACGAAGGCGCACAATCACTCTTGGAATCATCCGGGTGGCCGTCCGGACCGTCATGACCAGCACTCACGCGTCCTCACCCCCAAGACCTTCCGCTGTCGCGTCGAATCGATCATTCGAATATGTGTTCTATACTACCCGGCCAATCGGACATTGTCGATGTACCGAGCGAACTTCTACGCATTTCTCCACAGGTTTGATGCGCCTGCAGCGCAGCCTGTTTCGAGCCATCCGTTCGCTGTCTTCGCCCCCGTGTCCACTGTCTTCATCCCGGGTGTCAGCGCTGTCGCGCCGTCGTGGCCCCGCACGTCGAGCAAGCACACGTGTTGATGGCGCGGACGCTCAGTCCCGCAGCAGATCGCGGGTGACCTGAAGCTGCCCGAGGTGCTGTGCGAGTTCGTGTACGACATGCAGCAGAACCCATTCCGGCGTGACGGTGTCGAGATCGACGTCGGCATTGGTGCCACGAGCAGCGCGAGCCGCGATGCCCTCGCGGAGCATGCGCGTCGCCCAGACATCGGCGTCACGGCGAACCTGAGCGATTCGTTCGACGAGATCGGCGCGCGTGCCGGTTGCCTCGAACTCACCCGCACGGTCCCGGGGAATGTCGAGACCGCAGCCGAATGTGCCCAGCCACCACCGGGTCATCTCGATGCAGTGGTGCACAAGCGCGTACGGGGTGTTGGAGCCCGGTGCTGCGAGCCGTCGGTTGAGGTCGTCGTCGGACAGGTCGTCGAGCGTCGCCACGAATCCGTCCCAGCATCGTTCGGCTGTGTCGAGTGCGGCGTTCGACCACGCCTGATCCGAGTGACGCGCAAGTCGAGCGACATAGCCTTCGAACTCGGCCACGGACTCGAACCCGTAGCGCTTCTTCACGTATGTCGCGACGGGCATGCCCCGATTGACACGCCGCATCAAAGACTGTCCCAGACTCACTTCTGCACCCTAACGCCCGTGACCGACCTGGAATCGCGATCTCGGCGCCGTAACGAACTCCGGTCCTCGCCAGTGAATCCTCGTCAAAATCGACACATGTCGACATAGTGGAGAGTGGAGTTCGCGACCGAGCGGCTCCCGACGAGGAAAGGGTTTTCCCATGGCACTCGATGATGACGACATCACCACCTCCAGCCCAGGGGGTGAAGGTCCCGCCGACGGCGGCTCGAATCCCGGTGGACACGACGGCGGCGCAGACGGCACCGCATCACCCGGCGAAGGTCCCGCCGACGGCGGCTCCAACCCCGGTGGACACGACGGCGGCGCAGACGGCACCGCATCACCCGGCGAAGGCCCCGCCGACGGCGGCTCCAACCCCGACGGGCACGACGGCGGCGCAGACGGCACCGCCTGAATGATGAGTTCGCTGAGTCGATGCATCGCTGTCGATGCCGAGGTGTTCGCGCGCGAGCACTGGGGTCGGCAGCCGCTGCTCAGCCGTTCGGACACGCTGCCCCGCGACTTCGACGATCTGCTCTCGCCGCACAGCGTCGATGAGTTGATTTCGGAGCGCGGGGTGCGTGCGCCGTTCATCCGGATGGCAAAGGAGGGCGGTCTGGTCGGCAAGGACTGCTATCTCGGGCCGGCGGGCTTCGGTGCCGAGATGCCTGATCAGGTCGACTCGGCCAAGGTCCTGGCCCAATTCGCCGCGGGCGCGACCATCGTGTTGCAGGGTCTGCATCGACTGTGGCCACCGATGATCGAGTTCGTACGCGGGATGGTCGACGACCTCGGGCACCCTGTTCAGGCAAATGCCTACATCACGCCTCCCGCCAACCGAGGGTTCGATCCGCACTACGACGTTCACGATGTGTTCGTGCTGCAGACCTCGGGACGGAAACACTGGCGGGTGCACGAACCCGTCCACCGCGATCCACTACCGACCCAGCCGTGGACCGACCACCGCGATGCGATCACAGCGCGCGGCGATGACCGCCCTGTGATCGACACAGTCCTGGAACCCGGCGACGCCCTCTACCTGCCGCGGGGCTGGGTCCATTCGGCGGAAGCGTTGGGCGACACGTCGATCCACCTCACCATCGGGGTATCGGCGGTGACCACCTACGATCTCGTCCGGGCTGTCATGGATCAGCTCGGAAACGTCGAGTCGATGCGTGCATCGCTTCCGATGGGCAACGATTTCACCGATCGTGACGAGACAGCAGCACAGGCCACCAAGGCCATCGCCGCTGCAATCGACGTATTGCAGAACGGCACAACCGACCTGGCCGAGGGAGTCGCTTCTCGCATGTCGGCCGTCCACGCCGAACGCACCCGACCAGACGCTGTGCGACCACTGGCGACGCTGCGCGCTGTCGACGCACTCGACGAGCACACAGTGGTCCGCCGACGCCACGGCATGGTGACCGAGATCCGCCGGTCGGCCGAACGCACCGAGATCCGTCTTGCGGACCGGTCGATCAGCTTTCCCGACCACTGCACGGCCGCGCTCGAGGCCGTCGTGTCCGGCGATGGAGTCGCCGCGGGCCGACTGCCGGAACTCGACACGGCCGACGGTCTGGTGCTGATCCGGCGACTTCTTCGCGAAGGCGTCGTCGTACCCGACGACCGACCGGTTCGCGACGAATGATCCGTCGGCCCCCGTGCAGCGTGCAGTCCGCCGAGCGCAGTGATCCGATCTACGGCACCGCATCGGCGGGCTCGGCATGGGTGTTTCTCGAACTCGGCGGCGCATGGGGACATTCGGCTTTCCTGCAGTCTCCCTCGATCCTCGATCCCGACCTCGGCCTGCGCATCGTGCGGCGCGTCGAGAAGGAGCGCATGCGGATCGTGGCAATCCGCCGCCCCGGCCGTCGACCACCGACACCCCGGTGGCGCTGGTTCATCGTCAACTCCGAACCCGGTGCGGAAGCAATCCAGACCGGTGAGGTCGACGGACCCGAGGACTACCTCGATCTCGCGCTCGATGGCTCGGATGGCGCGGCGTCGAACGATCCGCTCATTGCCGTATGCGCCCACGGCAAGCACGACCAGTGCTGCGCAGTCCGCGGCCGGGCCGCGACAGCGGCGATCGCGTCGGCGTACCCCGAATGGACGTGGGAGTGCTCGCACCTCGGCGGCGATCGCTTCGCCGCGACGGGTCTGCTGCTACCGCACGGACTCTGCTATGGCCGACTCGACACGGCCACCGATCCCGCGTCGATCGTCGAGCTGTATACCCAAGGGCGGCTGGATGACTCGCACTTGCGTGGACGCACGTCCCTACCTCACGCAGTCCAGGCAGCACAGCACTACGCCCGTGTGGAAAGCGGTGACGACCGCATCGACTCGTTCTCCCCCCTCTCCGTCGCACACGACGACGGTCAGATCCGTGTACGTCTCTCGGGTGCCGCCGGGCCGGTTGAGGTGGTCCTCGGCGAGCAGTTCTCCGAACCACTCTTCTCGATGTGTGAAGCGAACGTCGCTGGCCGCGTGCGGCAGTTCACGCTGAAATCGATCAACGCACCGCGTATCGCTGCGACCTGACCGTGACCGTGTCTCGGTCAGTGATCGGCCCTGCGTCGATGGCGCGTCACACCTGCTCCCGGTGACCTGACAGCGAGTCCACGAGGCACTCTCGTACTCATGGGAATCAGCAAGAACGACACCGTCGAGTGGAACACCTCTCAGGGGACCACAACCGGGCACGCCGAGGAGAAACGGACCACACCGTTCACCTTCGACGGTCAGAAGTTCAACGCAAGCGACGACGACCCGTACTGGATCGTGAAGTCGTCGAAGACAGGCGCGAAGGCCGCGCACAAAGAAGCATCCCTGACAAAGAAGCGCTGACTGGGAGCCACTCTGCGGGGGCTGACGTGCGCACTGGTGTCGTCACATGTTCTCGAACGCGCGGCCCAGTTCGGCCCCGACATCGATGATGCGTGCAGCTCTGACCTCCGGTTTGTCGATCTCCTCTGCGACGTGAGCGGCGACGAACCGCTTGATCTCACTGTCTACCTGTCCCACTGCGCGGATGAACTCGCCGCGGAGGTTGTGTGAGGCGACGCCGACGATGACGTCGCGCGGCCGAGGCGGTGTGACGTCGATACGCAACTCGAGGGGTTCGGCGGCGCGGACGGTCATCGGCAGCGTGATCAAGCCGTCGACGTCGTAGCGGACGCGGTCGACGCGCAGATCGACGACCAACCCGATGGTGAGCATGATCTCGACGGTGAAGGTGATCAACTCACCGACCTCGCGCCTGATTCTCGGTTCACCGATCTCGACGTGTGCGTGGACACGTGCGAGCCCGCCGGGGCCCGAAGGAATGGGCCCGACGTCGAACGCCTCACCGGTCAGAGACGAGAACGCGGATCCCACACGCTCTTCGGTCACCGCCACTTCGAAGAACCTGCGCCCGAACTCTTCGTAGGTCAGTTGCGCCATTCCAGTCATCGTGCCATTGCGACGGGAACCGTAACGCTGTTCGGGAGATATCAGCCCGGGCGTCGTCACGCTCGTGGTGTGCGCCGTACGCTGCCTACATGAGTTTCGCTGGCTTCCCCGAAGCCGCCCTCGACTTCTACGACGATCTCGAAGTCGACAACACCAAGGCGTTCTGGGAACAGCACAAGGATGTCTATCAGAGCGCGGTGGCCACGCCGATGCGCCTACTCACCGACGCCCTGGCCGACGAATTCGGCGAGGCCAAGATGTTCCGTCCCTACCGGGATGTGCGCTTCTCCAAGGACAAGTCGCCCTACAAGACCCATCAGGGCGCGTACGTTCCGGTGGCGCGGGCCACCGGCTACTACGTGCAGATCGGCGCACCGGGCGTCATGGTCGGTGCGGGGTTCTACGAGGCCTCGGCTGATCGACTCTCGGCACTACGTACTGCCATCGACGACAACCGTCGTGGCGGAGAACTCGAGCGCATCGTCGACGACCTCACAGCCGCGGGCTGGGAGGTCGGAGGCGAACGCCTCAAGACCGCGCCGCGCGGCTGGGACCCGGCGCATCCACGTATCGAACTCCTGCGGCACAAGACCTTCACGATGTCACGTCACTACGGATTCGACGAGGTGATCCACTCCCCCGAGCTGGTCGACCGTGTCCGTGCCGACTGGCGCGCGACGACGCCGCTCGTCGAGTGGATCACCCGACACGCTGCTGCATGAGTCGTGATCGAGCGACACGACCAAAGGGTGGCGAACACGCCGACGCCGCATGTCGCCGGGAAACACTGCCTCAATTCTTCACGACACCGTCGACGTACACCCATCTCCCATCGACTCGGGTGAAGGACGACAGCTCATGCATGTTCCCCCGCCCTGCAGGCGTCCGGTAGTGAGCAACGAACCCGACAGTTCCGCTGGAATCGAACGGTCCACCGCCGGTGACTGATTCGACGTCGAGCCGCACCCAGTCGAGATCGTCGTCGAGATCGAGTTCGTGGGGTCGGGTGTCGGGGTGCCAACTACGGAGGAGGTGCCGCTTGTCCCCGACGGCGAACGCCGTGAAGCGCGACCGCATCAGGCTTTCGGCAGTAGGGGCCGGACGGACATCGCGCAGAATCGGCCCGCAGCACTCCGCGAAGGTCAGGCCGGTGCCGCACGGGCAACGTGCCTCGTCGGCGATCGTGGTGCTCACCCCGGTCAGCATAGGCACCGTCACGATGTGCACCACGCATACGTCTCGAACCGGCCCACCGGAATCTGGGTCCCAGGCGACTTCCAGCCGGCGTACATGCCGATCCCAGCACGCACCGTTGTGATGGTGTCATGACAACCACCGCTTCCACGCACACCATCACCGATACCGTCCTCCTGATCATGGATGGCAGCGTCCGTGCACACTCGATCGCACGACAGATCCTCGCCGCACAGAAGAATCTCGTCGTCGTCGGCACACACTTCCACGACCTCGTGCCCTACCTGGATGCCACCGTGCGAGACAACGCGATGACCGTCGTCGCAGACCCCGCTGAACCCGCTCAGATCGACGCCGTGATCGAGCAGGCGTCCGAGTCACTCGGGCCGGTCATCTTGGTCGTCGATCCCGGCGGTCTGCTCGTCGACGTTCGTGCCGCCGACCGGCACGCGGCCTGACCACCGCGGCTGCTGAGCAACCTTCCGATGAGTAGCGACGGATGTGGTTACCCGACCCGGCCTGTGGCGGTAGCACCGCGTCAACATCGCGCTCGGCGGTGTCAATTTCGCGTATCGAACACTCGAGCACGCCGCGCAGGCGGATACAACGTCCCTCGTGGCATCGACTCAGACCGCCGAGACACGGCGTCGCACGGCACAATTCAGCGGGTCCCGTCCATGGCAGGACCAGCACGTCGATTCTGACCGGCACCCGCGCCGTCGGGACAAGCGAGAGCTGACCGCGACCACAGGACTCGCTGCGCTCTCCCTCGATGCGATGGCATCGGTGGCCTACGGGCCGGAAGCCATCGTTGTGGTCCTCGCCGCCGCCGGTGGCCACGCCCTCGGGCTGACGCTGCCCGTCAGCGCAGCCATCGTCGTACTGCTCGCCGTGCTCGTGCTTTCCTACAGGCAACTGATCGCGGCGTTTCCCAACGGCGGCGGCGCCTACGCTGTCGCACGGACCTACCTCGGACGTCGTACCTCGTTGGTCGCAGCGGCATCGCTCGTGATCGACTACGTGCTGAACGTCGCGGTCTCGGTGACCGCCGGAACCGCCGCGCTCAGCTCTGCGTTTCCGGCCGCTGGTTCGTACGCCGTCGGGATCGCACTGGGCATTCTCGCGATGATCACTCTGGTGAATCTTCGCGGCGTCGTCAGCAGCGCGAAAACCTTCATCATCCCGACCGGCGTCTTTGTGGCCAGCATCCTCTCGGTCATCGTCATGGGCCTCCTGCGCGGAGGGCACACAGCACCGCAGCCCGCTCCCGAGATAGTCGGGTCCGTCGGAATCCTGTTGCTGCTCAAAGCTTTCGCCAATGGTTGCGCGGCATTGACCGGCGTCGAGGCCATAGCCAACGCGACACCGCAGTTCCGTGAGAACCGGATCCGACGTGCGCAGCGGGCAGAAGTCGCACTCGGCGGACTCCTGGGCGTGATGATGCTCGGGATCGCGGCTCTCGTCGAGCGACTACATATTCATCCGCAACCGGGCGTCACCGTGCTGTCGCAGCTCACCGAAAGCGTATTCGGCCGTGGTGCACTCTATTACGTGGTGCAGATCGCCACCATCGTGCTGCTGGGTTTGGCGGCCAACACGTCGTTCGGCGGCCTGCCCCAGCTCATGAAGGTGGTGGCGGGCGACGACCACCTTCCCCAACCGACTCACCCGGCGCACACGCACCGGCGTCTACCGCGAGGATGTGCTGATACTCGCCGGGACCGCTGCCGTGCTCATCGTCGCCTCCGGCGGCGACGTCAACGCCTTGGTGCCCTTGTTCGCGATCTGCGTTTTCATCGGATTCACTCTGGCGCAGATCGGTCTCGTACGGCACTGGTCGACGGTGCGATCATCGAAGTGGCGTCTACGTGCGGCACTCAACGGCCTCGGCGCGCTGTTCAGTGGACTCGCCGCGGCGGTTCTCATCGTGATGAAGGCCGACGAGGGCTCACTGTGGGTCATTGTCGTTCTCGGCGTACTGGTGATCGCGATGGAGTGGCTAGCGCGTCACTACCGACGTGCACGAGACTCCGACGTACGTGCCGCCGCTGATACGTCATTCCCGACAGCACGCCCCCGCCACTCGTTCGCAGGCCAGGGAGTCGCGGTGGTTCCTGTCGCGTCAGCACTGTGCTGCGCGACCAACGACGCACTGCGCGCGGCTCGGGCGTTCGGCCGCGAGGTACGCGCAGTACACGTCGCGGTCGACGAGGATCCGGCCGTTTCGATGACCGGCTCCTGGTCGTCGGTTCCCGATGCTCCGCAATTCGTCTCCGAGTGGCGCCGCTTCCATCCCGTCGACCACCTGACCGAACTGCGAGCAGCCGACGAGGACGCGATCGTCGAGGTTCTCGTACAGCATGTCTCGTGTCTCGCCACAACCGATGACGTGCTGGTCGTCATCCCCGGCACCGGGTCGGCAACACGATCGCGGCTGCTGTCGTCCGGCCGTGCCGACGACCTCGAACGCGCACTGCTGCGCGAGACCGGGGTTCTGGTCGCGCGCAGCACCTCGACATCCCCGAATCCAGTACACCGGTCGCGCCGCGATCGAGCCGAAAGCCCGTCGTCGCCTTAGCTCGTCGACCGGCCGACTCGTCGGCCTAGCACTTGCTTGGTTCTATGATGCGAGCATGACGTCGACTGACACGCAGATCACCGAAGTAGGCCCCACCACCGCTCGACGTCGGACACCGATCCTCGTGACCGGCTCGTGCGGCCTTGTCGGTTCGGCGGTGGTGCACACACTTCTGACACGCGGTTACGCGGTGACCGCCACCGACCTCGACACTCCGGCCAACCGCACGACTGCCGCGCGACTCGAAGCTCTTGCGCGTGAACGCGCAGGATCTCTGGAGGTTCGGTGGGCCGACCTCACCGACCCGGACGACGTGGAAGCACTCCTCTCATCGGTTGCCCCACAGTCGATCATCCATCTCGCGGCGATGATCCCGCCGTTCTGCTACGCGCGCCGCGACGTCGCGCGCCGAATCAACGTCGACGCCGTCGAGCACCTGGTGACATCCGCGTCGGCGCTCGCTGCTCCGCCTCGTCTGGTACTGGCGTCCAGTATTGCGGTGTACGGACCGCGCAATCCCCACCGCGACGACGGGCCGTTGTCCACAGACACTGCAGTGCGGCCGAAAGACCTGTACGGCGGCCACAAAATGGCAGCCGAGACACTGGTGCGCGAATCCACTCTGGACTGGGTCGTCCTTCGTCTCGGCGGGGTGCTGAGCGCAGACCAGGCGACCGGCGTCGACCGGAATTTCGTCACATTCGAGGCGATCCTTCCGTCGGACGGCAAACTGCAGACCGTCGTCGTCGACGACGTGGCCACCGCATTCGCCAACGCGATCATCACTCCGTATTCGCGCTCGGTCTATCTCATCGGAGGTGACGAGAGCCATCGCCGACGCCAGGGCGACGTCGCTCAGAGTTCTGCCGCAGCGCTCGGACTGCGCGGCGGCTTTCCGCCCGGTCGTCCCGGCGATCCCGACGACGACGACGCCTGGTTCGCCACGGACTGGATGGATTCCACCGAAGCCCAACGTGTTCTGGCGTTCCAATCGGTCAGTTTTCCCGCGTTGCTCGAGCGGATGCGGGCCAAGATCGGGCCACTCCGGTTCCTCACTCCGCTGGCAGTTCCCGTCACGCGTGCCGTCCTGACTCTGACGTCGCCCTACCGTGGGCGCCCCGGCGACTACGCGCAGCCGTGGGACATGGCCGGCCGACTGTGGGGAGACACCTCGGTCGACATGGCCGCACCTGAAGCATCAGCCTTCTCGGAGGGGAATTCCGGCCACGACGAGCCTGTGGACTAATCTGACGCAATGCCATCGTCGTCCACCTTCCGTCGCATTCTCGCGGGAATGATGATCGCGCTGGCCGGTATCTGTTACTCGTCCTGGGTCCTGGAATTCTTCTGGGCCAGCCCTCTCGATCCGCTCAACAGTTTCCTCAGCGAACTCGACGCCGCGCACCGACCGCATCGCGACGTGTACGAGGTGGGCGACATCACGACCGCCGTTCTCGCGCTCGGGTCGGCGCTGGTGCTCTTCGTTCCACGGGCGCTGGTGAACGGACGCTACGCGCGAACAGCTGTCATCGCCTTCGCGGTGTTCGGGGCAGCAACCCTCGCGGATGCGCTGGCGCCGATCGACTGCATACCGGGTGTCGACCCCGACTGCCCGTACGAGCCGAGTGGTCTGCTCCCGCAGCTTCACCACATTCACGCACTGACCAGCACCGTCGCGGTGTTCGCCATCTTCATCACCATGATCGCGGGAGTCGTTGCGGCGTTCCGTCAGCGCCCGCGGATCTGGCCGGTACTGCGTACCGCAGGACTCGCCGTGCTCGTCGTCGTGGCTGTCACCACCGCCTGGATGCTGATCGCCGACAACCTCCGTGGCGACTACTACCTCGGACTCGCGCAACGCATACAGGTCGGCGGCATGTCGGTATGGCTTGTCCTGTGGGGCGGCGCGGTGTGTGCACAACGGCAGCGGTCGTCGACGCACACCGGGGCCAGCCAGACGACTCAGGTCAGTTCGACCTCGTAGACGACGAAGTCGTTCGCCGCGATCTTGTCGTACAGCGCACGCGCCGTGGCATTGTCGCGGGCTGTCTGCCAGTAGACCTTGGGAAGTTTGTGCTGGCGCGTCCAGTCGAGCACGTGATCGATGAGAGACTGCCCGGTGCCGCTGCGTCGGACGTCAGGAGCCACGAACAGGTCCTCGAGGTAGGTGTAGGGCTCGTCGCTCCACGTGGACGGGTGGGTCAACCAGTGCACGATGCCGATCGCCCTTCCAGACTGATCGCGCGCGATGGCCCCGTACATCGGGTACTCGGGGTCGAGAATGCGGGAAAAGGTCAGATCACTCTGCTGCTCGGTGAGTTCATGCTCGTAGAACGTGAGGTAACCGGCCCACAGCGGGTCCCAGTCCTGCCGATCGGCCTGCGTCAGGGGCGCAATGGTCGTGCTCATTGGTGTCTCGCTCTCGATCGGTCGACGCTGGTCGACACTGCCCGTCCAGACCGGATGGTCCGGTGTCACTCCGTGGGACGCAGCACAACTCCCTGCTTCAAGGCAGAGCCCGAAACCGGTTGCGCGAACGTGTCTCCCACGTGGACAACGTAGCCTGTCTGGCCGGAGTCGACGTCGTCCGCGGTGAACTTCAGCGCGCACTGGTTGTCGGAGGTCCGCATATGCGCGAGCGGTGCCGCTGCGAGCCGCTCCCCTGTCTCGCCGTAGATCGTGACAATCGTCGCGTCGGAGATGGTGCCGCCGTTGGCGGTCGTCGTCCACGACCCGCAGTCGACGGGCACAGCACCGGTCGCCGTGAACCGTTGCGTCTGGCCCACTCCGACGGTGATCGCCAGCGCAGCGAGACCAGCGAAGACCACCATCGCGATCGACGTCCCCACGATCACCAGCGTTCTCGTCTGGTGCTGCCACCGACGTTTCGGAAGCGCAGCGCCCGAATCGAGCCAGAATTCCGTCGCGCCCTGCTGGGCACCGACGGGCTGCTGGGGCGCCTGATACCCGGATACCTGCTGCTGGGGTGTGTGCTGCTGGGGTGGTGTGTGCTGCGTCGACCAGTCTTGTTGCGGATGCACGACGCGTCACTCCTTCGGTGGGAAGTACTTGATCAGGGCTTCCTGGACGACGGACGTCGCAAGGGTGCCGTCACGCTTCCAGAATCGTCCGGATCCCATCCCACGCGAACCGGTCGCAACGGGCGACCGAGTGGCGTAGAGCATCCATTCGTCGAAGCGGAACTCACGATGAAACCACATCGAGTGGTTGACGGTTGCGGCGAACAACCGATCGATTCCCCAGGACAGACCGTGCGTCGTGATGATCGAATCGAGCACCGTCGTGTCGGAGGCGTAGCACATGGCTGCGACGTGGAGCAGTGGGTCGTCGGGCATGACACCATCCGTCTTCATCCAGACCCTGTTGTCGCGCAATGTTTCTCCGGCCTCACGCATCTTCCACGACGGGTCATTGGCGAAGCGGATGTCGATGGGATGCAGCGCGTTCACGAAGGTGGCGATACGGTCCTCGAAGCCCTTGAAGTGCTCGCCGAGCGGTGGCAATTCCTCCGGGTAGGGAACCTGCGGGATCTCCACCGCATGCTCGAGCCCGGCGGCGTTGTCCTGGAAGGCGACCAGCATGGTGAAGATGACGTCGTCGTCCTGAATCGCGGTGACCTGACGGTTGGCGAAGGACTTGCCATCCCGGAAGCGGTCGACGTGGTACTCGATGGGCTTGGCGACGTCGCCGCCGCGCACGAAGTGCGCGTGCAGCGCGTGGACCGGCGGATTGCCGCGGGTCAGCGTGCGTCCCGCCGCGACGACCCCCTGCCCGAGCATCTGGCCGCCGAAGGTGCGGGCGGTCTTCTGCTCGGGGTGTTGGCCGATGAACAGGTCGTCCTCACGCTGTTCGACGTCGAGCAGCGTGAGGAGCTTACCGAGATCCTCGGATACGTCGGTTGTCATGCGCATCACCCTATGCCGTCGACCGCGGGCGCGGTGCGGCTGGTCGTCACGGCAGAGTGCTGCGCGACGACGTCAGTGATCCTGCTCGCCGATCCTGTGCACGTGGATGAGATTGGTCGAACCGACCGTGCCGGGAGGTGCACCCGCGACGATGACGACGACGTCGCCGTCGCGCAGCCTGCCGATCCGCAGGAGCTGCTGGTCGACCTGATCGATCATGTTGTCGGTGGTGTCGACGCGGTCGACGATGAACGTCTCCGTACCCCAACTCAGGGCCAATTGGCTCCGCACCGCCTGCGTCGGCGTGAACGCCAACAGGGGAAGGCGGGAGTGAAGGCGGGCGAGGCGTCGAACCGTGTCGCCGGACTGGGTGAACGCGACAAGCGCCTTGACCTCGAGTCGTTCGCCGATGTCACGTGCGGCATACGAGATGATGCCGCGCTTGGTGCGCGGTACGTGTGAGAGCGGCGGCACGTCGCGCGAGCTCCCCTCGACCGCTTTGCAGATTCGGTTCATGGTGCGCACGACTTCGATAGGCCACTTGCCCACCGATGTCTCGCCCGACAGCATCACGGCGTCGGCACCGTCGAGGACGGCATTGGCGACATCGGATGCCTCTGCGCGCGTGGGCCGGGAGTTCTCGATCATGGAATCGAGCATCTGCGTCGCGACGATCACCGGCTTGGCGTTCTCGCGGGCCATCTGGATGGCCCGCTTCTGCACCAGCGGCACTTCTTCGAGGGGAAGTTCGACGCCGAGGTCGCCGCGGGCGACCATGATCGCGTCGAAAGCGAGCACGATGGCCTCGAGGTTGTCGATCGCCTCCGGCTTCTCGAGCTTGGCGATCACAGGAACCCGACGACCAACGCGATCCATCACCTCGTGCACGAGCTCGATGTCGGCGGGGCTGCGCACGAACGAGAGGGCGACCATGTCCACGCCGAGGCCGAGTGCGAACTCCAGATCGGCGATGTCCTTCTCGCTCATCGCGGGCACCGAGACGTTCATACCCGGCAGTGAGAGTCCCTTGTTGTTGGAGACCGGCCCACCCTCGGTGACGGTACACACGACGTCGTTGCCCTCGACGTCGGTCACCACGAGGCCGACCTTGCCGTCGTCGACCAACAGCCGGTCGCCGGGGACGGCATCGTCGGCGAGACGCTTGTAGGTCGTCGACACGCGGTCGTGGGTGCCGACGATGTCATCGGTGGTGATGCGGATGGTGTCGCCGGTGTTCCACATGACCTCGCCGTTGAGGGCGCCGTCGTCCTCGAACTTGCCCAGCCGGATCTTCGGACCCTGCAGGTCGGCGAGGATTCCGACGGCCTTCTCGGCGTTGTCGCTTGCCTTGCGGACCCGTTCGTAGACGACCTTGTGATCGTCATGGCTGCCGTGGCTGAAGTTCAGCCTCGCGACATCCATTCCGGCATCGACAAGCTCTTTGAGCCTCTCCTCGCTGTTGGTAGCTGGACCCAGGGTGCAGACGATCTTGGTTCGGCGTTCCACTGTGCTCACCTTAGTCCGCTCGTTTCGGCATAGCCATCGTTACACCTCAGTTGTCATCGGACGTCAACGTGGCGTTGCTGCTCGCAGCGCGAACCCTCGTCAGCGAACCGAGAGCGGCAGTTGTGCCGGTTTCACCGGAGACGGCAAATCAGAGGCACCCATGAGGAATTCGTCGACGGCGCGTGCAGTGGAACGGCCTTCGGCTATCGCCCACACGACCAACGAGGCGCCGCGGTGGGCGTCACCGCACACGAACACGCCCGGCGCGTCGGTCTGCCAGTCACTTCCACACGAGATGTTGCCGCGACGATTGGGCTCGATACCCATGTCGGTGAGGAGCGCACTGCGGCGCACGCCTTCGAAGCCGATGGCGAAAAGCGCTAGTTCGCAGGGAATCTCGAACTCATCACTCACCGGTGTGATCACCCGGCGACCATCGGGTTCACGTACGACCTTCACCTCGGCGAGCACCATCGCCGTCACGTTGCCCTCGGCATCGCCGACGAACCGTTGCACCGCCACTTGGTATTTGCGCTCACCGCCCTCTGCGTGCGCACTCGACGTGCGCATGACGAGTGGCCAGGTGGGCCACGGCGAACGGGCGTCGTCACGGTCGCTGGGCAACTCCGCGTTGTAGTCGAGTTGCACCACCGACGCCGCACCCTGCCGGTGCGCGGTGCCGAGGCAGTCGGCGCCGGTGTCGCCGCCTCCGATGATCACGACGTGCTTGCCCGAAGCGGTGATGGGTGACGGCCCGTCGCCCTCGCATTCCTTGTTGGCGGGCACGAGGTGCTCCATCGCGAGGTGGACGCCGTTGAGATCGCGACCGGGAACCGGATTGTCGCGTGCCGTCATCGCACCGATCGCGAGCACGACAGCGTCGTGCCTGCTGCGCAGTTCGTCGACGGTGAGGTCGTTCCCGACGTCACAGTTGACGACGAATTGCGTGCCCTCCGCACGCATTTGAGCGATGCGGCGTTCTATGTCGGACTTCTGCAGCTTGTACTCGGGGATGCCGTACCGCAGCAGACCGCCGACACGGTCGTCCTTCTCGTAGACCGTCACGTCATGACCCGCGCGGGTCAACTGCTGCGCGGCGGCAAGGCCCGCGGGACCGGAACCGACAACGGCGACCGACTTGCCCGATCTCGCGTCCGGCGCCTCGGGCCCGATGATCCCCTCAGCCCACGACTCGTACGCGATCGTCTTCTCGATGCGCTTGATCGTGACACTGCCGCCGGTCGTCGGCTCGGAGATCGACAGGACGCAGGCCGCTTCACACGGCGCGGGACAGACCATCCCGGTGAACTCGGGGAAGTTGTTGGTCGCGTGCAGGCGAGCACTCGCAGCGTCCCACCTGCCACGGCGCACCAGGTCATTCCACTCCGGAATCAGGTTGCCCAATGGGCAACCGGCAGTTCCGGAGTGGCAGAACGGAATTCCGCAATCCATGCACCGACGGGCCTGCTCGGACACCTCGTTGAGCGACGAGATCGGATCGAATCCGTGTGCGTAGACGTCGTCCCAGTCGCGTACGCGCTCGGCGACCGGACGGTACTTCGCTTCCTTCTTCCCGACTTCCAGGAATCCGCGTGGGTCAGCCACGTGCCGCCTCCATGATCGCTGAATCGACGTCGCGTCCTTCTGCCTCGGCCATGCGGGCAGCGTCGAGGACGCGCTTGTAATCGGTGGGCATGACCTTGGTGAATGCCAGGCATCTCCGCGGCCAGTCCGCGAGCATCGACGCACCGATGGCCGAGCCCGTGAGTTGGGTGTGCTTGGTGATGTGGTCGTGCAGCCAGCGCAGATCGTCGGGATCGGGCCGGAGCAACTCCACCATGGCTCCGTTGACCTTGGTCTCGTCGAGGTCGTAGACATAGGCGATGCCACCGGACATGCCGGCGGCCATGTTGCGGCCGGTGGGTCCGAGGATCACGACGCGGCCGCCCGTCATGTACTCGCACGCATGGTCGCCGACACCTTCGACGACGGCGGTCGCACCGGAGTTCCTGACCGAGAACCGCTCGCCGACCTTGCCTCGCAGATAGACCTCGCCCGACGTCGCACCGTAGAGAATCGTGTTGCCCGCGATCACCTGGTCCTCGGCGATGAACCAGGCATCGGGATGCGGGGTGACCACGATCTTGCCGCCACACAGCCCCTTACCGACGTAGTCGTTGGTATCGCCGGTGAGCTTGATGGTGATACCTGGCGGCAGGAACGCTCCGAGTGACTGCCCTGCCGACCCCGCCAGTTCGACCGTGATGGTGTCCTCCGCCAGTCCCTCTGCGCCGTAGCGTCGGGTCACCTCGGAGCCGAGCAGGGTGCCGACGGTGCGGTTGACGTTGCGCACCGGCAGTTCCAGCGTCACCGGATGCGCGTCCTCGAGCGCGCCCTCGGCGAGTTGGATCAGCGTCTGGTCCAAGGCCTTGTCGAGCCCGTGGTCCTGCCCGCGGACCCGCCGCGTCGGACCCTTGTCCTCGATGCGCCGGAAGATCGGGCTCAGGTCGAGTCCCTTGCTCTTCCAGTGGGCGACCGCGGTGTCGGTGTGCAACCGCTGCGACTGCCCTATCGCATCGTCGAGTGTGCGATATCCCAACTGTGCCAGATACTTTCGGACGTCTTCGGCGACGAACCGGAAGAAGTTGACGATGTGTTCTGCCTGCCCGGTGAACCGTGACCGCAGCACCGGATTCTGCGTCGCCACACCCACCGGGCAGGTGTCGAGGTGGCAGACCCGCATCATGATGCACCCGGACACGATCAGCGGTGCCGTGGAGAAACCGTATTCCTCCGCGCCGAGCAGGGCCGCCATGATGACATCGCGACCCGTACGGAGTGCACCGTCGCACTGGACGGTGATCCGGTCGCGCAGGCCGTTGAGCATGAGGGTCTGCTGGGCGTCGGCGAGTCCGATCTCCCACGGCGTGCCCGCGTGCTTGAGCGACGTGAGCGGGGAGGCTCCGGTTCCGCCGTCGTATCCGGAGATGAGGACGACGTCGGCGTGCGCCTTGGAGACACCGGTGGCGACGGTCCCGACGCCGACGGCGCTGACGAGCTTGACGTGGACACGCGCGTCGGAGTTGGCGTTCTTCAGGTCGTGGATCAACTGGGCGAGATCCTCGATCGAATAGATGTCGTGGTGCGGAGGCGGCGAGATCAGCGCGACACCGGGCGTCGAGTGCCTGGTCTTGGCGATCCACGGGTACACCTTGTACGCGGGAAGCTGTCCGCCCTCACCGGGCTTGGCACCCTGGGCCATCTTGATCTGGATGTCGGTGGCGTTGATCAGGTAATCGCTCGTGACGCCGAACCGGCCAGACGCGACCTGCTTGACGGCGCTGCGTCGCTCCGGATCGTAGAGGCGGTCGGTGTCCTCGCCTCCCTCACCGGAGTTGGAGCGCCCGCCGATGCGGTTCATCGCGATCGCGATCGTCTCGTGGGCTTCTGCGGAGATCGAGCCGTAGCTCATGGCACCGGTGTTGAAGCGGGTCATGATCGACTCCACCGACTCGACCTCGTCAAGCGGCACGGGATCGCGACCGGAGAAGTCGAGTTCGAACAGTCCGCGCAGCGTACCGCCCTTACGCGACTGCTCGTCGACCTTCTCCGAGTACGCGGCGAAGACCTCGTCGCGGCCCGTCTTGGTGGCGTGTTGCAACAGGAACACCGTCTCCGGGGTGAACATGTGCAGTTCGCCCTCACGGCGATACTGGTACTCGCCGCCCACCTCGAGACGTCGATACACCTGCTCGGTCGGATTGTGCGGGAAGGCGCGATGATGCCGGAGGCGCACCTCCTCGGCGAGTTCGTCGAGGCCGACGCCCTCGATCCGCGACACCGTCCGCGTGAAGTACTCCTTCACCACGGCCGACGACAGCCCGACCGCTTCGAAGGCCTGCGACGCGGTATACGAACTGATCGTCGAGATGCCCATCTTGCTCATCACCTTGAGCACGCCCTTGCCGAGCGCCTCGATGTAGTTGCGCTTGGCCTTCGACGGTGTGACACCCGTCAGCTCACCCTCGGCGATCAGATCCTCGATCGACTCGAGTGCGAGATACGGATTGACCGCCGCCGCACCGAAACCGATGAGCAGCGCTATGTGGTGCACTTCGCGTGCATCGCCGGACTCGACGATCAACGCGATCTTCGTGCGTTCCTTTGTGCGGACGAGATGGTGATGCACCGCGGACGCCGCCAACAGCGACGGGATGGGAGCGTGCTCGCGGTCGGAGTGTCGATCGGACACGACAAGTGTGCTGTGTCCCTCGGCGATCGCCTGGCTGGCGCGGCGTCGAAGATCTTCGAGTGCCTCTGCCAGGCCCTCACCCCCACGCGCGACCTCATAGAGACCATGCAGAACCTTCGCCGACAGTCCGGGATTGTCGCCGTCGTCGTTGATGTGGACGAGCTTGGCGAGGTCGTCGTTGTCGATGACGGGCCAGTGCAGCAGGATCTGCCTGCACGACGCCGCCGTCGGGGCGAGGAGATTCTGCTCGGGGCCCATCACACGCGCCATCGAGGTGACGATCTCCTCGCGGATGGCGTCGAGCGGCGGGTTGGTCACCTGCGCGAACAGTTCGACGAAGTAGTCGTAGAGCAACCGAGACCGCTGCGACATGACGGCGACCGGAGTGTCGGTACCCATCGAGCCGAGTGGCTCATAGCCGGAGGCAGCCATCGGGGTCAGCAGTACACGCAGGTCCTCTTCGGTGTAGCCGAAGGACACCTGCCTGCGGACGACTGTGTCGTGGTTCGGCTTGTACACCGGTCGCGGCGGAAGCGTAGCGATGTCGAGGAGTCCCGCGTGCAGCCACTCGTCGTAGGGCTCCGACCGCATGAGGTCGCCCTTGATCTCCTCGTCCGGGATGATCCGGCCCTGCGCGGTGTCGACGAGGAACATCCGTCCCGGCTCGAGTCTGCCCTTGGAGACCACGTCGTCGACCGGGACGTCGAGCACACCGGCCTCCGAGGCGAGGATCACTCGACCGTCGCGCGTCTGCCACCAGCGTCCCGGGCGTAGTCCGTTGCGGTCGAGAACAGCGCCGACGACGGTTCCGTCGGTGAACGTCACACAGGCCGGGCCGTCCCATGCCTCCATCAGCGAGCCGTTGAACTGTAAGAACGCGCGGCGTTTGGGATCCATAGACGGCACGTTCTCCCATGCCTCGGGAACCATCAGCATCACCGCGTGCGGCACACTGCGCCCACCGAGATGCAGGAGTTCGAGCACCTCGTCGAGGGAGGCCGAGTCGGAGGCCTCGGGAGTACAGATCGGGAAGGCCCGCTTGAGGTCCCCGGGGATCAGATCGGTCTCGAGGAGCGCCTCACGCGCACGCATACGATTGCGGTTTCCGCGCACGGTGTTGATCTCGCCGTTGTGCGCGACGAACCGGAACGGATGCGCGAGCGGCCAGGACGGGAAAGTATTCGTCGAGAAGCGCGAGTGGACGATCGCGATCGCGCTCAGGCATCTGTCGTCACGCAGATCCGGATAGTAGAGCGGCAACTGCATCGTCGTGAGCATGCCCTTGTAGACCATGGTCCGACTCGACAGCGAGGCGAAATACAACCCCGTACCGCTCTCGTCGACCTCGGGAGTGATGCGTTCGGCCTGCTTGCGGAACGGATAGATGTAGCGGTCGAGGTCGATGCCGCCGAGCCGAGCCGCGCCGTCGGACGGATCGACGGTGACGAACAGTTGAGCCATGAAGGGCATGCATCCCACCGCGGTCTCGCCGATGTCGGCACCCTCGACGTCGACCGGCAGATCCCGCCACCCGAGGATCGTGATGCCCTCGGCGTCCGCGAGGGTCGCGATCCGATCCATCGCCTCGCGTCGAGCCGCCTGATCCATCGGCATGAAGCACGTGCCGGCCGCGTAGGTGTTCGCCCCGGAGTCCGACGGTGCGGGTAGCGCGAAATCGACTGTTTCACGCAGTAGCTCGTCCGGCAGCTGGATCAGGATTCCGGCGCCGTCGCCGCTGTTCTGTTCGGCGCCCGCCGCGCCGCGGTGTTCGAGATTTTCGAGCGCCAACAGACCGTCGGCGACGATCGCATGCGACCGGCGGCCGTAGATATCGGAGACCATCGCGACGCCGCACGAGTCCACTTCGGTCTCGGGGTCATACAGGCCTTGCTTGGCCGGAAGTGCAGAAAACAACATCACGAGCCTCCACTCGATTCGCGCGAATCAAATGCTGAAGTCCTCAGGGACAACACTGGCCCGTGGAGCAGCTGTCAGGAGACGACGCCGCGCAGCGACGCGTGCTCCGCGTGAAGTCTCACTCTATCCGACCTGCTCGCGCAACGTGGTTTTCGACGCCGCGCGGACGGTCACTACCCCTTCGGTTTCCAGGGCTTCGCGTCGGCGGACTCGCCGGTGCCCGGGATGATCTTCTCGTCCATCTCGATGTAGTCGTCGTCGGCCGCCACGGGGTCCGGGCCACCGGCGTTGTCCATCTGCCCGTCGGCGAGAACGCCCTCGTCCTCGTCGACGCCGTCCGCGTCTGTCGGACCGTCGTCGACCGCCGAGTCCTCCGCCTCTTCGGCGATGCTCTCTTCGATGTCCTCGGCGTCGACCTCTGCCGTATCCCCTGGTGTGGTGTCGGACTCGGAGTCGGATTCCTCGAGGATCTCCGACTCTGTGGTGACACCGTCGGGCCGCGCCGGATCGTCCTCGGGATTCCACGGCTTCGCGTCAGCCGATTCGCCGGTCCCCGGAATGATCTTGGACACGATCTCCTCGTTCTCGTCGAGAACCGGGTCGGGTCCGCCCGCGTTGATCTCCTGACCGTCGGCGAGTTCGGCCTCGTCCTCGTCGACGCCGGACGGGCTGGTGTCGCCCTCGTCGTCGGCCGCGTCCTCGAGGTCCTCCGACACTCCCTCAGCGATCTCCTCCGGGTCGATTCCCTCTGCGGCGCTGCTCATCGAAACCCCTTCGTCGGTGTGATCGCCCGCCGTTTCGGTGGACTCCCCTCCATCTTCCACGGGTTCGTCCTCGACGTGGGTGGCATCGCCGGGTTCGGCCGCGTCGTCGGAGCCGGTCGCAGTGTCGTCGGTGCCGGTTGCAGCGTCGTCGGTGCCGGCTGCAGTGTCGTCGGTGCCGGCTGCAGTGTCGTCGGTGCCGGCTTCGTCGTCGGTGCCGGCTTCGTCGTCGGTGCCGGCTTCGTCGTCGACGGTCTCTTCGCTGGCAGCCGCCACTTCGTCGACGTTCTCTTCGTCGGCAGGCTCCTCGGCAACCGCCACTTTGTCGACGTTCTCTTCGTCGGCAGGCTCCTCGGCGACCGATTCTTCGTCGGCGAAGTCCTCGGCGTCGCCGTCCTCCCGGTCGCCCTTCTTGTGTGCCACGGCCACACCGGCAAGAGCGGCAGCGGCGCCCACCGCGGGAACGGTGGCGCCCGGGGTGCCGTCCGAGTCGTCGCTCTCGTCCGGTCTGAGGTCGGAGGACGAGTCCTCGGGTTCGTCGTCGAAGAAGTGCTCACCGTCGTCTGCGGCGTCGTCATCGTCGTCGTAGAAGTAGGTGCCCGTGTGGCCGAGCGCCTCGAGTTCGGCTGCACGTTCCGGCCAGTAGATCTCGAGGCCCTGTTCCCGCCCCTTCGGCGCGAGGATGAAGTAGATCGCGCCGCACACGATGCCCAGTGCCGCGGTGAACACGTTGATTCGTACACCGGCGATGTGGGTGAAGGCGGGGTCGGAGCGCATCAGCTCGACAGCGAAACGCCCGATGCAGTACCCGACGACGTAGAGGGCGAACAGACGCCCGTGTCCGATGCGGAAGTACCGATCGACGAGAACGAGGACGACGACGATGAGCAGATTCCACAGCAGTTCGTACAGGAACGTGGGATGCACGATCGCGACGACATGACCGTTGGAGACACCGGTGATCAACCCGGGGTCGGCCTGTCCCGATGAGTCGACTCTCTCGTAGATCTTCAGGCCCCAGGGGACGTCGGTGGGCCGGCCGTAGAGCTCCTGGTTGAAGTAGTTGCCGAGCCGCCCGATGGCCTGCGCGAGCAGGATCGGTGGCGCGATGGCGTCAGCGAACGGTGGCAGCCTGATGCCCATTCGCCTGGTGCCGATCCATGCGCCGAGACCGCCGAACAACACAGCGCCCCAGATCCCGAGGCCGCCGTCCCAGATCTTGAGTGCGTCGATCGGGGTCTTGCCGCCGTCGCCGAAGTAGATCTGCCAGTCGGTGAGTACGTGATAGACACGCCCGCCGACCAGGCCGAAGGGCACCGCCCAAATAGCGACGTCGAGGACTTCGCCCGAGACCCCGCCTCGAGCGATCCAGCGGCGATTGCCCCACCAGACGGCCACGATGATGCCGACGATGATGCACAACGCGTAGGCGCGGAGTGGGAACGAACCGATGTACCAGACACCCTGCGGTGGGCTGGGAATGTAGGCGAGCATCGTCGTCGTCGGCGCTGTCACGCTGCCACCCTAACGGACGAGGCGCCCGAGGCGGTCAGAGGTCTGCCCGTGGCTCGCTGACTCCGGCAGCCAGCTCTGTGACGAGATCCGCCAGGTGGTCGCTGCCCGCTTTGGCGGCGGTGACCAGCGCCGAACCGACGATCACACCGTCGGCGTAGCTCGCGATCTGCGACGCCTGTTCGCGGTTACGCACTCCGAGGCCGACTCCGAGGGGGATGTCGGAGTAGGCGCGCACACGCGCGCACAGCTCCGGAGCCGCATCAGAGACCGCGTCACGCGCACCGGTGACGCCCATCGTGGACGCGACGTAGACGAAGCCGCGCGACGCATCGACCGTCAGCGCGATACGCTCAGTCGTCGACGACGGCGCCACGAGGTAGATCCGGTCGAGTTCGTATTCGTCGGACGCCTCATGCCAGGCGGCGCCCTCCTCGGGGATCAGGTTGGGCGTGATCATGCCCGCACCGCCCGCTGCGGAGAGGTCGCGGGCGAACGTGTCGACCCCGTACTGCAGGACGGGATTCCAGTAGCTCATGACCACGGCGTTGCCGCCTGCCGACGTGATGGCGTCGACGGCACGGAACACGTCACGAACGCGTACGCCGTTCGTGAGTGCGAGGTCTGCGGCCTCCTGGATGGTCGGGCCGTCCATGACGGGATCCGAGTACGGCACGCCGACTTCGATGATGTCGCAGCCGGCGCGGACCATCGTCTCGAACGACTCGATGGACTTTTCGACGGTCGGGAAACCGACCGGTAGGTACCCGATCAGTGCGGCACGCCCCTCCGCACGGCACTTCGCGAACACCGGACCGAGCTTCGACGGGCCCGCGTGCAGCGGCGCGGTAGCACTGGATGCATCCGTGGTCATTGCGTCTCCTCGCCGTTGATGCCGGTACTGACGCCGACCTCGTTCTCCGAGGGAGGCGGGTCGAAGAGATGGAACCAGCGTGCCGCGGTGTCGACGTCCTTGTCACCCCGTCCGGACAGGCTGACGAGAACGATCGCGCCTTCACCCAACTCCTTGCCAAGGGTGAGAGCGCCGGAGACGGCGTGCGCCGACTCGATGGCGGGGATGATGCCCTCACGACGACTGAGCAGCGCGAGCGCGTCCATGGCCTCGGTGTCGGTGACCGGCCGGTATTCCGCGCGACCGGTGTCCTTGAGCAGCGCATGCTCCGGACCGACGCCGGGATAGTCCAATCCGGCAGAGATGGAATGCGATTCGATTGTCTGGCCGTCCTCGTCCTGCAACAGATACGAGTACGCGCCCTGGAACGCGCCGGGTGTCCCTCCGGTGAAGGTCGCGGCGTGACGTCCGGTCTCCACGCCGTCTCCCGCTGCCTCGAATCCGACGAGACGTACCTGCGTGTCGTCGAGAAACGGATGGAAGATGCCGATGGCGTTCGACCCGCCGCCGACGCATGCGGCGACGGCGTCGGGCAGACGACCGGCCGCGGTGAGCATCTGCGCGCGCGCCTCGAGTCCGACGATGCGCTGCAGATCCCGCACCATCATCGGGAACGGGTGTGGACCCGCAGCGGTGCCGAAGCAGTAATAGGTGTTGTGCGCGTTGGTGACCCAGTCACGCAGCGCCTCGTTGATCGCGTCTTTCAGTGTCGCAGAGCCGTTGTCGACGGCAACCACCTCTGCACCGAGCAGGCGCATCCGGGCGACGTTGAGTGCCTGCCGGTCGGTGTCGACGCGCCCCATGTAGATGATGCACTCCATGCCGAAGAGCGCACATCCTGTCGCGGTCGCGACACCGTGCTGGCCCGCCCCGGTTTCGGCGATGATGCGGGTCTTGCCCATCCGCTTCGCGAGCAACAATTGCCCGAGCACGTTGTTGATCTTGTGCGAACCGGTGTGATTGAGGTCCTCACGCTTGAGGAAGATCCTTGCGCCACCGGCGTATTCGCTCAGACGTGTCGCCTCGTACAGCGGTGAGGGTCGGCCGACGTAGTCACGCTGCAGCCGGTCGAGCTCCGACAGGAAATCGTCGTCGGTGCGCATCTTCTCGTAGGCGGCGGTGACATCGTCGATGACCGACATCAACGCCTCGGGCACGTGTCGGCCGCCGTAGACGCCGAAGTGTCCGCCTGCGTCCGGCTCCGAGGAGGTACGCGTGCTGACGCCGACACTCGCGGTCGGAAGCTCAGTGCGCAGGTGGTCGTCAGATCGGGATTCGGTGGTCACGGAGCTCTCACAGACATCTCGTCGTCCGTGACACGCAAGTCGACGCTAGATCGAAAGCGGTTGTCAGCGAACGGGTTTCGGACAGGACGGGTGGGTACCGGCGGTCACCAGTTCTGAGACCGCGGTGCGGGGGTCGCCACTGGTCACGAGTCCCTCGCCAACCAGGACGGCGTCGGCGCCGGCCCCGGCGAACGCCAGCAGATCCGCTGTACCGCGCACGCCGGACTCGGCGACGCGGATGGTCTCGGTCGGCAGACCCGGAGCGATCCGGGCGAATGTGTCGCGGTCGACCTCGAGGGTCTTGAGGTTGCGGTTGTTGACACCGATCACCGAGGCGCCTGCTTCCAGTGCACGGTCGGCCTCTTCTTCGGTGTGCACCTCGACGAGTGCGGTCATACCCAGACTCTCGGTGCGATCGAGCAACGCGGCGAGCACATTCTGCTCGAGGGCCGCGACGATCAACAGGATGACGTCGGCGCCGTGTGCTCGTGCCTCGTGGATCTGGTACGGGCCGACGATGAAGTCCTTGCGCAGCACAGGGATGTCGACGCGCGCGCGGACGGCATCGAGATCGGCGAGCGAACCACGGAACCGGCGTTCCTCGGTCAGCACACTGATGATGCGTGCACCACCCGCCTCGTAGGCGGCAGCGAGGTCTGCGGGATCAGCGATGTCGGCGAGTTCGCCCTTGGACGGACTCGCGCGCTTGACCTCTGCGATGACCCCGATTCCGGTCTTGCGCAGCGCAGCCAGCGCATCGCGAGGAGCAGGCGCTGCGGCGGACGCCTTCTTGACGGCCGCGTAGTCGACGACCGCTTCACGTGCGGCGACGTCGGCTTTCACTCCCTCGAGAATCGAGTCGAGGACGGTGGGCGTGCTCACGACAGCTGGCTCCCTTTCTGTTCGTGTTATCAGGGTAGACGGCTGCTGTGGCAGCGGCGGGAGCGGGTGCGACGCGAGTGTCTCGACGGTCTGGTCATCGTTGATCCGTCGGGTCGATTCCGGTGTCGAGAGCGTCCCAGAGCATGCGCTCGTTGGGGGTGTCGGGCTGCTCGGCCGTGCCGTCCGAGGCTGATCGACCATCCGCGTCGGCGGGCTGCCCCGACGCGGCGGTCGAGGTCGACGGGTGCTCGCCGTCGGCCGTGTGCGCCGCCGTGCGTCGTTTGTGCTCTGCGAAGATCTGACGTTCGAGTTCTTCACGTCGCGCTGCGGGGGTCTTGTACTTCGACGACATCCCTGCACCCGAAGCGACGCGCATCAGCAGAACTCCCGCTGCGACGGCACACAGCGAACCAAGCAGGACGACGGCAGCGACCCAGCTGTTCGTGGTCACCAACTGCACGACGTACCTGTCGTTGAGTCCGGCGGCGGTGGCCGCATAGGTGTCGTTGGTGCCGCCCATGACGAGGGAGATCGCCGGGAACGCGGCGAGGACGCCGGCTGCCGCGACGAGGAGTGCCACGATGCGCAGCCCCCACCCGCGTAATGACATCGCCGCCAGGATCGCCGCGAGCAGCACCAAGGCGAGCGGAGTGAGCCATGGACTCCAGTCGCTGCCCTTGACGTCGAATGTGCGTGCAGGCGAGAGTCCGTCGGCGCCGAGCACGTGCGCCCACGTCAACCGCGACGCACCCCAGAAGGCCAGCGCTGCCAGCGCGAGCAACACGGCTCCGAGGACCTTGGTGCGACGCTGCACCCGAGCCCGTTGCTTCTCGATGTCGGCAGGACTCTGATCGAGCGCAGTCTGCTCGGCCGGAAGCTGATCGGCTGCAGTCTGATCGGCCGAAGTCTGATCGGCCGAAGCCTGCTCAGCGCTGTTCGAGTCGGGTTCTTGGGTCGTCATTCGTCACTCTCCACGCCGGCACCCTGCACGCCTTCGCCCTCCACGCCGACCCGACGCATCGTCGTGGCAGCCGCTATCGCGTTGAGCACCGCGGTCGCCTTGTTGCGGGCCTCGTTGTACTCGTAGTCGGATTCGCTATCGGCCACGACCCCGCCACCCGACTGCACGTACGCGATGCCCTTTCGCATCAACGCGGTGCGGATCGCGATGGCGGTATCGGCGTTTCCCGCGAAGTCGAGGTAGCCCACGATGCCGCCGTAGAGGCCGCGGCGCGTCTTCTCGTTGGCCTCGATCAGTTCCATCGCACGCACCTTGGGCGCGCCGGTGAGCGTCCCCGCCGGGAAGCACGCGGTCACCGCGTCGAGCGCCTGCTTGTCGTCGCGAAGCGTCCCCGACACCGTCGACACCAGGTGCATGACGTGGCTGTAGCGCTCGATGTGCCGGTAGTCGCTGACCTTGACCGTGCCCGGTGCACAGACGCGTCCGAGGTCGTTTCGGCCGAGGTCGACGAGCATCAGATGCTCTGCGTTCTCCTTCTCGTCCTCGGTGAGTTCCTTGCCGAGGAGTTGATCTTCCTCCTCGGTGGCTCCGCGCCATCGGGTACCCGCGATCGGATGTGTCGTCGCGACGCGGTCGGTGACCGTGACCAGCGCCTCGGGACTCGATCCGACGATCGTGAACGGTTTGCGCGGACTGCCACTGTCGTCGGTGCCGACGCCGGGCATCCGTAGGAGATACATGTAGGGACTCGGATTGGAGGCCCGCAGGATGCGGTACACGTCGAGCGGATCGGCGTCGGTGTCGATCTCGAATCGCATCGACGGCACCACCTGGAATGCCTCACCCGCCTCGATCTCACGTACGAGTCCTGTCACGATCTCGCCGTACTCCTCGCGGCTGCGCTGCACCCGGAAGTGGGGTGTCGGCCTGTCGAACCGTGACACGGTCGATGGTGCAGGCGCAGCGAGGGCTCGGGTCATCGTGTCGAGGCGGGCGACGGCGTCGGCGTAGGCCTCCTCGACACGTTCGGCACTGCCGTCCCAGTTCACCGCGTTGGCGATGAGCGTGATGGTGCCCTCGTGGTGATCGACCGCGGCGAGGTCGGTGGCGAGCAGCATCATCAGGTCGGGCAGGCCGAGATCGTCGACGGTGCTCTCGGGGAGTCGCTCTAGTCTGCGCACCATGTCGTAGGCCATGAATCCCACGAAACCGCCGGTCAGCGGGGGCATGTCGGGCAGCGGATCTGTCGCGAGCAACCGGAGTGACTCGGCCAGGACGGTGAGTGGATCGCCGTCGACAGGTGCACCGGCGGGCACCGTGCCCCACCACGCGGCCTTGCCGTCGACAACCGTGAGTGCGGATGGCGCACCGACACCGATGAACGACCACCGCGACCACGACCGACCGTTCTCCGCGGACTCGAGCAGGAAGGTACCCTCACGCTCCGCTGCGAGTTTCCGGTACGCCGACAGTGGGGTCTCGGAATCGGCGAGCACCTTGCGGGTCACCGGGACGACGCGATGGTCGGAGGCGAGGTCGAGGAATTCCGCGAGCGTGGTGGTGTCGGCGCTCGTGTCCGACTGCGCGTGGTGGTGCGGGTCGGCGTCGGTCGTCGCCGGGAGCGTGTGTTCGCCGCTCATCCCAGCGGCTCGCCGCCGACGCCCCACTGCGAACGCGGCACCTCGGTGATCGTGACCCAGACCGAATCCGGGTTCTTCCCGGTGGCCTTGGCGTACGCCTCGGTCACCGCAGCAATGGTCTCGCGCTTGACCCGATCGGACAGGCCGGGGGTCTGGGAGATCTGAATCAGTGGCATGACTGCGTCACCGCCTTCGGTCGATCGAGCCGCACGGCGTCGGGGCTGCGCAGTGTCTCGGTCTGCGCACCGCGACGGTGCGGTTCTGTGTGCGAGTTCATTTCCCCGACGATTGTCCCAGGCATCAACTCGACGCCGCGCCCGCCCCGTCTACGGCTTCGTCGTGGTCGTGATCGTGGTCGTCGTCGACGGCGAAGGGCAGCGACGCCGTGTCGAAACAGCTGTGATTGCCCGTGTGACATGCAGCGCCAACCTGATCGACCACCAGCAGCACGGTGTCGCCGTCGCAGTCGAGGCGCGCGTCGTGCACGTACTGGGTGTGTCCGCTGGTGTCGCCCTTCACCCAGTACTCCTGCCGCGACCGCGAGTAGTAGGTGGCGCGTCGGGTGGCGAGGGTGCGCTCGAGGGCCGTGTCGTCCATCCACGCGACCATCAGGACCTGGCCGGTCGAGCGTTCCTGTGCGACCGCTGCGAAGAGTCCGTCGTCGTTGCGTTTGAGCTGTGCCGTCAGTTCCGGCGGGAGAGCCATGTGATCACACCTGTCCTTCCGTGTCCCGCTCGGTGCGGACGACGATGCCTTCGGCAGCCATCGCACCCTTGACCTCGGGGATCGTGAGTTCACCGAAGTGGAAGACCGACGCGGCCAGGACCGCATCTGCTCCAGCTTTCACCGCGGGAGCGAAGTCGCCGACCGCTCCGGCGCCACCGCTGGCGATCACCGGAACGTCGACCACGGCGCGGACGGCAGCCAACATCCGCAGATCGAAGCCCTGCTTGGTGCCGTCGGCGTCCATGGAGTTGAGCAGGATCTCGCCGACGCCGAGTTCCTGTCCGCGACGTGCCCATTCGACGGCATCGATGCCGGTGCCCTTGCGCCCGCCGTGCGTGGTCACCTCCCACCCCGATGGGGTCTGCTCGGCGTCGCGTGGCACGGTGCGTGCGTCAACGGACAGGACGATGCACTGCGATCCGAAACGCCGACTCATCTCGGCGAGTACGTCGGGGCGATTGATCGCGGCGGTGTTCACACTCACCTTGTCGGCGCCGGCCCGCAGCAGGGCGTCGACGTCGTCGACGGTGCGGATTCCACCTCCGACGGTCAGCGGGATGAAGATCGCGTCGGCGGTGCGGTGCACCACGTCGATCATCGTGGCGCGACCAGAGCTCGACGCGGTGACGTCGAGGAATGTGAGTTCGTCTGCGCCTTCGGCGTCGTAGCGTGCGGCGAGTTCGACGGGGTCGCCCGCGTCGCGGAGGTTCTGGAAGTTGACGCCCTTGACGACACGCCCGTCGTCCACATCGAGGCAGGGAATCACTCGGGTCGCGAGGGTCATCGGGAAGTCCTCTCGTCGCCGACGACCTCGTCGATCACGGCCATCAGTTCACGGTGCACGTCGGGCATGGCGGTCACCAACGACGGCGACGTCACCGTCCACGGGTTTCCTGCGAGGTCGGTCGCCACGCCCCCGGCGGCGCGGACGAGTGCGGCACCGGCCGCGTTGTCCCAGGCGTGCGCGCCGAAAGCTATTGCCGCACCGAATATTCCAGCAGCAACATAGGCCATGTCGACGCCCGTGCTGCCGGTCATGCGCAACCGTGCCGCGCGCACGCTCAGCGCTTCGAGCAACTGCGCACGGCGTGCACCCGGGTACCGTCCGCCGTGGCTGACGTTGAACGGCCCGAACGCTACGGCGGTCTGTGCGAGTGCGCTCGCCGGAGGTGGCCCCGTCGGCACCCCGTTGCAGTACAGCGGCCCTCCGACATGGCCCGCGTACCGGGTCCCGGTCAATGGCAGCCAGGTGAGTCCGAGAGTCGCCTCTCCGTCGATGAGCAACCCGAGAAGAATGCCTGTCAGTGGCATTCCGGTCGAATAGTTGTAGGTGCCGTCCACGGGGTCGAGCACCCAGATGGCCCCGTCGGTGACGGGTGGGCCGCCGAATTCCTCGCCGTGCACGGCGATTCCGGTGCGTTCGGTGAGCTCTCGGCGGATGCGCTGTTCGAGGTCGAGATCGACCTGGGTCGCGAAGTCGGTTCCGCCCTTCGCAACGGCGCTCGGAGCGCCGAGTCCTGTCACGAACTCCGCGGACACGCCGTCGAGAATGCTGCCCGCCACCTCGAGAAGTGAGGGCAGATCACGTCCGGACGGCGTTGTCACAGGTTACCGACCGCCGCCAGTGCATCGGGAAGTGTGAAGCGTTCCGCGTAGAGCGCCTTGCCGACGATCGCACCCTCGACGCCCTTGTCGACCAGGCTGGCAATCGCGATCAGGTCGCCGAGCGCCGACACTCCGCCCGAGGCGACAACGGGAGCGTCGGTGGCCTTGGTGACCTCGGAGAGCAGGTCGAGGTTCGGTCCGCCGAGAGTGCCGTCCTTGCTGACGTCGGTGACGACGTAGCGTGCACATCCGTCCCCGTCGAGTCGAGCCAGGACCTCCCACAGGTCGCCACCGTCGGTGACCCAGCCCCGACCGCGCAGACGGTAGGAATCGCCCTCGGCGATGACGTCGAGTCCCACGGCGATGCGGTCGCCGTAGGTGGCGATCGCACGCCTGCACCATTCGGGATTCTCGAGTGCTGCGGTGCCCAGATTGACGCGGGTGCACCCCGTCGACAGTGCAGCCTCGAGCGACTCGTCGTCACGGATACCACCCGACAACTCGACCTTCACGTCGAGTTCCCCGACCACCCCGGCGAGCAGCTCCCGATTGTTGCCGCGGCCGAAGGCGGCGTCGAGATCGACGAGGTGGATCCACTCCGCGCCGTCACCCTGCCAGGCCAACGCGGCCTCACGTGGCGAGCCGTAGGCGGTCTCGGTACCTGCCGCGCCGCGGACGAGCCGGACGGCCTGCCCGTCGGCAACGTCGACCGCTGGGAGTAGTTCGAGCGTCTTCCCCATGCCGTGGTGTCTTCTTTCTCTCATCTGTCGTCGTCGTGTGTCGTGTCTTGTCGTCGGCGTGCGCGTTTCGTCTGTCGTGTGCGTCGTGGTGTGCTCGCCTGCAGTGCGACCTCTCGCCCGACAGCGGGTCAAGGATTCGAGATGCCCTCGTCCAGATCACGGACCCTGCGCTCGTAGGAGCCGATGATCCGCCGTGCTATCCAGCCGATCACCGCGATCATGGCGATCACCACGATCAGCGCTGCGACGAGACCTGCCACCGGTGACCAGTGTGCCAGCGCCAGGATGATGGGCGTACCGACCACCAGCACCAACACACCCGACCCCAACACGAGCGTCACGAATCGCCCGTAGGAGAAGTGCGGCCGTTGCGGTGTTCCGCCTGATCCGGTCATCCGATACTCCCCACCCAGTTACGGAGCAACTCGGCACCCGCGTCCCCGGATTTCTCCGGATGGAACTGGGTGGCACTGAGCGCGCCGTTCTCGACCGCCGCCAGAAACCGACTCCCGTGCTGCGCCCAGGTCAGTATCGGGGCGGCCAGGGGCGATCCGACGTTGTCCATCTCCCAGGACTGTGCCGCGTACGAGTGCACGAAGTAGAAGCGGGTGTCCGCGTCGATCCCGGTGAAGAGCGTGGAGTCGGCGGGTGCCTCGACGGTGTTCCATCCCATGTGCGGCAGGACGGGGGCGTCGAGTCGCGACACCGTGCCCGGCCACTCGCCGCAACCGTCGGCTTCCACACCGAACTCGACGCCGCGCTCGAACAGGATCTGCATGCCGACGCAGATGCCGAGAACCGGACGTCCACCCGCGAGACGCCTGCCGATGATCCGATCGCCCTTCACCGCGCGCAGCCCTTCCATACAGGCGGCGAACGCACCGACACCGGGCACGACGAGCCCCTCGGCCTCGAGCGCGGTCGTGAAGTCGCTCGTCACGGTGACGTCGGCGCCCGTGCGTTCCAGCGCACGCTGCGCCGAGCGGAGATTGCCCGACCCGTAGTCGAGAACGACGACGTTCCGCGCGCTCATTGGGCCGCTCCCGGGTTCGCCGCGATCACAGTGCTCCCTTGGTGGACGGCACTCCACTCACTCTCGGGTCGGCTTCGGTGGCAGCGCGCAGTGCGCGGGCGACGGCCTTGAACTCCGCCTCGGTGATGTGGTGTTGGTCGCGGCCGTACAGCACCCGGACGTGCAGCGCGATACGCGCATTGAGCGCAATGGATTCGAAGACGTGTCGATTGATGACCGTCGAATACGGGACACCTGGGTAGCCCCCGATCACCGCCGTCAGCATGTGTTCGGGTTCGCCGGTGTGCACACAGTAGGGCCGGCCGGAGACGTCGACGACGGCGTGGGCAAGTGTCTCGTCCATCGGGATGTACGAGTCACCGAAGCGTCGAATGCCCTTCTTGTCGCCGAGTGCCTGACCGAGCGCCTGCCCGAGCACGATCGCGGTGTCCTCGATGGTGTGGTGTCCCTCGACCTCGATGTCACCCTTCGCCTCGACCGTGAGATCGAAGCTGCCGTGCGCACCGAATGCCGTCAGCATGTGGTCGAAGAACGGGATGCCCGTCGAGATGGCGGTCGTGCCGGTGCCGTCGAGATTGAGTTCGACGACGATCGACGACTCCTTCGTCGTGCGTTCGACGCGCGCGATCCGCGGTGCCGGGGTGGTCACTGTGTGTTCTCCAGATCTGTGGTGGCAAGTCTTCTGCTGACGTCGAGGAACGCGTCGTTCTCCTCGACCAAACCGATCGTGACACGCAGGTGCCCGGGAATTCCGACATCGCGGATCAACACGCCGTCGTCGAGGTACCGCTGCCACGAGGCCGGGGCGTCGGCGAAGCGTCCGAAGAGCACGAAGTTCGCGTCGGAGTCCACGACGTCGAAACCGGCTTTCTCCAGTTCGGCGACAACACGTTTGCGCTCGGCGATGATCTCGGCGACCCCGCCGAGTGTTTCTTCACTGTGGCGGAGGGCCGCACGCGCCGCGGCTTGTGTCAGCACCGAGAGGTGATACGGCAGACGCACCAACTGCAGCGCGTCGACGATCGCGGGAGACGCCGCGAGATACCCCAGCCGCCCGCCCGCGAAGGCGAACGCCTTGCTCATGGTCCGGCTGACCACGACCTTCGCCGGAAACTCGTCGATCAGCTCCACCGCACTGGGCTGTTCGGAGAACTCTCCGTATGCCTCGTCGACGATCACGATGCCCGGAGCGGCGTCGACGATTGCACGCAGTCCCTCGTTCGGGATCGACGCGCCGGTCGGGTTGTTGGGCGACGTCACGAAGACGACGTCGGGGCGTCGCGCGGTGATCTCCCCAACCGCGTGGTCGATATCGAGGGAGAAGTCGGCGTTCCGTTTCGCCTCGAGCCAGGTGGTGTCGGTGCCGTCGGAGATGATCGGGTGCATCGAGTAGCTGGGCACGAAGCCGACCGCGCTACGGCCAGGACCGCCGAAGGCCATCAGGAGCTGCTGCAGGATCTCGTTGGAACCGTTTGCCGCCCAAAGGTTCTCGACGCCGAGATACGTACCGGTCGCTGCCGTCAGGTACGCGGCGAGATCGGTACGCAGGGCCACGGCGTCGCGGTCGGGGTAACGGTGCAGATCAGCTGCAGCCGCCCTGGCGGCTTCGGCGACGTCGGCGATCAGCTCGGCCGAGGGCGGGTGTGGGTTCTCGTTGGTGTTGAGAACGACCGGAACCTTCAGTTGCGGTGCACCGTAAGCGGTTTTGCCACGCAGATTGTCGCGGATCGGGAGATCATCGACCGTCACCGAGGTGCCCGGGATCGACGCGCTGGGGGCGTTCGTGGGCGTCACTTCGTTGCCTCGACGCCGCCTGCGGCGAATCGACGGGTGATTGCATCACCGTGCGCCGGGAGGTCTTCGGCCTGAGCGAGGGTGACGACCTGTGCGGAGACGTCTCGAAGGGCGTCCTCGTCGTAGTCGATGACGTGCACGCCGCGAAGGAAGGTCTGCACCGACAGCCCCGATGCGAAGCGTGCCGAACCCGACGTCGGCAGAACGTGATTCGAGCCGGCGCAGTAGTCGCCGAGACTGACCGGCGCGAAATCACCGACGAAGATGGCACCGGCGTTGTGCACGCGGTCGGCCACACGCGCCGCATCGCGGGTCTGTATCTCGAGGTGTTCGGCCGCGTAGGCGTCGACCACGGCGAGGCCTGCGTCGATGTCGTCGACCAACACGACGCCCGACTGCTTGCCGCTGAGTGCGGTGGTGACGCGTTCGCGGTGTTTGGTTTCGGACACCTGGCGATCGAGCTCTGCGTCGACGGCGTCGGCGAGTTCGACGCTGTCGGTCACCAGCACCGAGGCCGCGAGAACGTCGTGCTCGGCCTGACTGATGAGGTCGGCTGCGACGAAGGACGCGTTGGCAGTGTTGTCGGCGAGTATGGCGATCTCGGTGGGACCAGCCTCGGCGTCGATGCCGACGAGTCCGCGGCACAGGCGCTTGGCTGCCGTGACATAGATGTTTCCGGGACCGGTGATGAGGTCGACGGGGTCGAGAACGGCACCGTCTGTGTCGACGCCACCGTAGGTCAGCAGCGCCACACCCTGCGCGCCGCCGACCGCCCACACCTCGTCGACGCCGAGAAGAGCACACGCCGCAAGGATGGTCGGGTGTGGCCATCCCCCGAAGTCCTTCTGCGGAGGCGATGCGACGACGAGTGAGCCGACACCGGCTTCCTGGGCGGGCACGACGTTCATGATCACCGAGGACGGATAGACCGCGTTGCCGCCGGGGACATAAAGGCCGACACGACGAACAGGAATCCACTTCTCGCTGACCGCTCCCCCGTCGACGACCTGCGTGCGGGTCGTCGTGCGCCGCTGATCGGCGTGCACGAGGCGGGCGCGAGTGATCGATTCGCGGAGCGCGTCGGCGACGGCGGGATCGAGCTGTTCGAGGGCATCGGAGATCACGGCCGCGGGGACCCGAACGCTCGACGGACGCACGCCGTCGAACTTCTCGCCATACTCCAGTGCCGCCTCGACGCCGCGGTCGGCGATCGCATGCACCACCGGCGCCACCGTGTCCAGAACGGCGTTGACGTCGGTGCCCCCACGGGGCAACGCGCGACGCAGCTCAGCGAGCGTCGGCGAGCTACCGCGTAGGTCGGTTCGGGCGAGCATGGGTGTCTCCTGATCGGTCGGGTTTACCTGTCAAGGATATGTGTCGGCACCACTGCTTTCCGAATGCGGTCCGCCCGGCCTCGGGTGACGCGACCCTCGCAGGGCCACCGCGCAGTCCCTCTCACAGCGCTCGAATCCCGGAGGAGCAGCCGGGCTGCCGGTTTTCGAGCCTCCCCACTGGCGTGGATCCCCGAGCGACCCTGCCGCTGCGGCCGGGCCGCATACGACAACAAAACGACTACTCAGAACTCCGCGCTCGAACGCGCCGACACCGCCGTGCACCACGCCGAAAGCCCACAGCGGACAACAGATTTCACGTCTGCTCAGCCAGCCACTGACCCACCGCCGCCATCACGCTGACGCATGAGGTCTTTTCAGCTGATGACCTACTCGACCGGCCGGCGTGCGGTCATGTCGGCAACTGTCGCACCGATGAGAACGAGACCGAATCCAGCCAACGCTACAACCAGCCACGTCGGAAGCGGTACGAGGAAAATGATCACGAGCACCGCGATGGCAACAAAGAGCAGACGAGCCGCGGCGCCGAGCGGATGCGTTCGCATACCCACCAGGCTAACGCCGAGATCGACGGGATGGAGAGATTGACGGGATGACGAACGCACGCCCGCCGGTCACACAAGGTCGGTTCCATCCAGCTCCTGGTAGCGCGTCACCGATGTCCGCACAGGTTGCGGCGGAACATGTCGGTGGCGTCGACTAGTGTAGAACACACATTCGATCAAGGCGATCCAGAGGGTGGGGGTGACACGACATGAGTAGCGCGCACGACAGCGGCAACGACGGTTCGGGCGTCGATGAAACGTCGTATGCACCAGCCCTGTTGGATGCTGCTGGGTTGGGTTCTGCGGTGGCGGGGTCGGCGGATGCTCGGGTGGCGGATGTGTTGTCGCGGTTGGCGTCGGTGGTGGATGAGTTGGCGGGCTGTGATGTGTCGCAGTTGTCGGATGCGGGTGTGGTGGAGGCGGCCGCGGTGGCTGAGCGGTTGGCGCGGCGGACGGCGGCGGCGGTGACTGATCGGTTGGTGGTGGAGGCGTCGGATCGCAATCTGCCACACGCGTTGGGGTATCGGGATGTGCGTGGGTTTCTGGCGGATCGGTTGAGGGTGGGTGATCCAGCGATCCGCTCGCAGATCATCACCGCGACCGGCTCGTTCACCTCGATTGTGGGTGAGAAAGGCGATCCGCAGTGTCCGACGTTGGCGCGTCACTGGGGGCAGGGGCTGATTGCACCCGCTCGCGCACGGGCAGTGCTCGAAGTACTCGATCAGATCCCGCATCAGATCCCGGCCAACGTGCGCGCGGCAGCCGAAGCGCAGATGGCCGGCTATGGGCTCGACTTCACGCCGAAAGAGATCACCAATCTGGGTACCCGGTTGATGGCGCATCTGGATCCCGACGGGACGGTCACCGACGACACCGACCGCAAACGG
>NZ_BAFB01000183.1 GCF_000248075.1 Gordonia otitidis NBRC 100426
CTCGACGCCGACAGAGCCGCCGTCAGACGAGCGCCGACAACCCGGCCGCGACCCGTCGACGGCGAGCCGTGAGAAACTGGATTCGACGACCACACCCGCATCGCACCCCGAGCATCGGTGCGTACCTGTAGGAGCAGTTCGATTCCCACCTTCGCCGACACCACGTTCACCGATCCCGCACGGATTCGGAACTTCTGCATCATCGCGCACATCGACCACGGCAAATCGACGCTGGCCGACCGGATGTTGCAGCTCACGGGCGTGGTCGAGGAGCGACAGATGCGCGCTCAGTACCTCGACCGCATGGACATCGAGCGTGAGCGCGGGATCACCATCAAGGCGCAGAACGTGCGGCTGCCCTGGAAGTCGGACGGCCCCGACGGACCGCAGACCGACTACGTGCTGCACCTCATCGACACCCCCGGCCACGTCGACTTCACCTACGAGGTATCGCGCGCACTCGAAGCCTGCGAGGGTGCTGTTCTGCTGGTCGACGCCGCGCAGGGCATCGAGGCTCAAACCCTCGCCAATCTGTACCTGGCGATGGACAAAGACCTCACCATCATCCCGGTGCTGAACAAGATCGACCTTCCTGCTGCCGACCCGGACCGCTACGCGAACGAGATTGCACACATCATCGGCTGCGAGCCAGACGACGTGCTCCGTGTGTCGGGCAAGACGGGTGCAGGAGTCCCCGAACTGCTCGACGAGGTCATCAAGCAGGTGCCCGCACCTCAGGGCGACCCCGACGCCCCGGCACGTGCCATGATCTTCGACTCCGTCTACGACACCTACCGAGGCGTCGTCACCTACGTCCGCGTCGTCGACGGCAAGATCGTCCCGCGCGAGAAGATCGCCATGATGTCGACCGGGGCGACCCACGAGTTGCTCGAGGTGGGCATCGTGTCCCCGGAACCGAAGCCGACCAAGGGACTCGGCGTCGGCGAGGTCGGCTACCTCATCACCGGCGTGAAGGACGTCCGGCAGTCGAAGGTCGGCGACACCGTGACCACTGCGCGCAACGGCGCCACGGAACCGTTGACCGGCTACCGCGAACCGCGCCCGATGGTCTATTCGGGCCTCTACCCGGTCGACGGCTCCGACTATCCGGTGCTGCGTGACGCACTCGACAAGCTGCAACTCAACGACGCCGCGCTCACCTACGAACCGGAGACCTCGGTCGCCCTCGGATTCGGCTTCCGCTGCGGGTTCCTCGGTCTACTGCACATGGAGATCACCAGGGAGCGTCTCGAGCGCGAGTTCGATCTGAACCTGATCTCCACGGCGCCCAACGTCGTCTACCGCGTCGTCATGGAGGACGGTAGCGAGCAGATCGTCACCAACCCGTCCGACTGGCCCGAGGGCAAGGCGCGCCACATCTACGAGCCGATCGTGAAGACGACGATCATCGCGCCCAGTGAGTTCATCGGGGCGATCATGGAGCTGTGCCAGTCCCGTCGCGGCGAGCTCGGCGGGATGGACTATCTCTCCGAGACGCGCGTGGAGATGCGCTACACCATGCCGATGGCCGAGATCATCTTCGACTTCTTCGATTCGTTGAAGTCGCGCACCCGCGGATACGCGAGCCTCGATTACGAGGAGGCCGGCGAGCAGGAAGCCGATCTGGTCAAGGTCGACATCCTGTTGCAGGGCGAGGCGGTCGACGCGTTCAGCGCGATCGTGCACCGCGACGCGGCATTCACCTACGGCAACAAGATGGCCACCAAGCTCAAGGAGCTCATCCCGCGTCAGCAGTTCGAGGTGCCGATCCAGGCTGCCATCGGATCGAAGATCATTGCGCGCGAGAACATCCGGGCGATCCGCAAGGACGTCCTCGCGAAGTGCTACGGCGGCGACATCAGTCGTAAGCGCAAGCTCCTCGAGAAGCAGAAGGAAGGCAAGAAGCGGATGAAGACCATCGGCCGTGTCGACGTTCCGCAAGAGGCATTCGTCGCCGCCCTCTCCACCGATTCGGCGGGCGACAAACCGAAGGGTAAGTGAGGTCATGGGTACAAGCGACGTGAATCCCGCTCTCGCACACAGCGATCTGCCACACGGTTTGCCGGACTTCGCGTCGATCTCCGACGACGACTTTCTGCCCGCTTTTCGCGAGGCCATGAGTTCGCAGCGCGCCGAAGTCGAGAAGATCGCCGACGATCCGGACGCGCCGACATTCGCCAACACCATCGAGGCGTTGGAACTGTCCGGACGCGACCTGGCCCGCGCATCCGGCATCTTCTTCAACCTGGTCGGCCCTGACACCAACCCGAAGCGCAACGAGATCTCCCAGGAACTCTCGACGCTGCTCACCGACCACGCAAACGCCATTGCGATGAATCCCCGTCTCTTCGCGCGTATTTCGACGCTGCACGCTCACGCCGACGACCTCGACCTCACCGAGCCGCAGCGCCGTCTGCTCGATTCGCGGTACCGCGAGGCGATCCGGGCGGGCGCCGGCCTCGACGACGCAGGTCAGGAGGAGATGCGCACCATCTCGTCGCGGCTGGCGTATCTGACGACCACCTTCTCGCAGATGGTCCTCGACGACACCAACGACTCGGCGGTGCTGGTTTCCGACGAGGCCGACGTGCAGGGCATGTCACGAGGCGCGATCGCGTCCGCCCGACGCGCAGCGGCCGACGCAGGCCACGATTCCGGATACCTTGTGAGCCTTGAACTCCCGACGAGCCAGTCCGTGGTGAGTGAACTCCACGACGCCGCGACGCGCCGTCGAGTATTCGATGCCTCGGTCGGACGGTGCTCGCGCGGCAACGAGTTCGACACGCGCGAGACCGTCCTCGAGATCGTCAGGCTGCGCGCGCGGCGAGCCGAGCTGCTGGGGTACCGCGATCACGCCGAGTACGTCATCGCCGAGCAGACCGCCCCCGATCCGGCAGCGGTCGACGATTTGCTCGGTGAGTTGGTCACCGCCGCCATGCGAGCAGGTAGCACCGAACTGGCTTCCCTGACCGAATTCGCGCACGCGGACGATCCCGACGCCGAGATCACCGCTTCTGATTACACCTATTGGCTTGCCCGACAACGTAAGTCGTCGTCGGAGATCGATCTCGACGGTTTCGCCGACTACTGCGAACTCGACACCGTGATCACCGACGGCGTGTTCTACGCGGCGGGACAGTTGTACGGGTTGAGCTTCCGGGAGCGCGCCGACCTCCACGCCTACCATCCAGACGTCCGGATCTGGGAGGTGTTCGACGAGCGTGGCACCAGCATCGGGCTGTTCCTGGGTGACTACTTCGCGCGGCCCTCCAAGCGCGGTGGGGCGTGGATGAACAACATCGTCGATCAATCCACCGTGCTCTCGGCGCAACCGATCATCGTGAACGTGCTCAACGTGCCCAAGCCAGACGAGGGCTCGCCCGCGCTGCTCAGCATCGACCAGCTCACGACGTTGTTCCACGAATTCGGTCACGCGCTACACGGTTTGCTCTCGACGGTCGACTATCCGTCGCAATCGGGTACCTCGGTACCGCGCGATTTCGTCGAATTCCCGTCGCAGGTCAACGAGATGTGGGCGTTGCACCCCGATGTCCTCGCCCATTACGCGAGGCATCACGAGACCGGCGCCCCTATTCCGTCGGAACTCGCCGACGCGGCCCGCGCCAACGCCGGCGCCGACACGGCGCACGGCACCATCGAGTACCTCGCAGCCTCGGTGCTCGACCTCGCCTGGCATCGGCTGTCCACCGCACAGGCCGACGACATCGACGACGTCGAGGCATTCGAAGCCGACGCGTTGCGCGAAGCCGGCATCGGCACGGAGCTCATTCCTCCGCGATATCGCACGGCGTACTTCAACCACATCTTCGGGGGCGGCTACTCGGCCGGCTACTACTCCTACATCTGGTCGGAGGTTCTCGATGCCGAGACCGAGCAGTGGTTCCTCGCCGAGGGCGGGCTACGCCGAGAGAACGGGAAGAGGTTCGCGGACTCGACGTTGTCGCGCGGCGACAGTGTCGATCCGCTTGCCGCGCACGAGAAGTTGATCGGACGCAAGCCGGAGGTCGAACCGCTGATGCGTCGCCGCGGGCTGGTTGCTGCGAGCTGAGCCCGACTGCACAGCGCGGTTGGTGCGATGGAGCGTCGACTTCGTGGTGAGATGAGGTAATGGCAACCGCATCGTCGGGGAGTCGGCCCGACCTCACTCGCTACGCATTCCTCAGTATCGCCACGGCGATCGTGGTGATCGTGATGAAGCTGATTGCCTGGCGCGTCAGCGGCTCGGTGGGCCTGCTGTCGGACGCACTGGAGTCGTTGGTCAATCTCGTGGCGGCTGTCGCAGCCTTCGTCGCATTGCGAGTCGTCGCCAAACCCGCGGATGCCGAACACAATTTCGGCCACGCGAAGGCAGAGTACTTCTCGGCGGTGTTCGAGGGAGTACTGATCGTCGCCGCCGCGATCGCGATCATCGTCGCCGCCGTCGATCGCCTCCTGCATCCCGCCGAGTTGGAATCGGTCGGACTCGGTCTCGCGATCTCGGTCGCCGCAACCGTTCTCAACGGAGTCGTCGCCGTCGTCCTGCTTCGTGCCGGTAAGCGTCATCGGTCGATGACACTCGAGGCCGACGGCAAGCATCTGCTCACCGACGTCTGGACCACGATCGGAGTGATCGTGGGTGTGTTCCTGGTCGCGGTCACGGGATGGCTGCCGCTGGACTCGATCGTGGCGATCCTCGTCGCCGTCAACATCCTCGTCGTCGGTGGTCGCCTCATCTGGCGTTCGGGTGACGGCCTACTCGACGCGGCCCTACCCGCCGACGATCTCGCCACGGTCAATCAGGTGCTCGATCGATTCCGCTCGGACGAGGTGCTTTTCCACGATCTGCGCACGCGGGAAGCAGGCCACGAGCGGTTCGTGCAGATGCACATGCTCGTTCCGGGCGCGTGGTCGGTCGAGCGCGGCCACGACCTGGCAGAGCGCGTCGAGGACGAGTTACACGCCGAACTCGATCATCTGCGTGTCAGCATTCACATGGAGCCAATCGGCGATCCGCGCGCGTACGAGTCGTGGCGGCTGGACTGAGAGATGGGCGCCGACGGCCGGCTGGTCGTCGCGGTGAGCTGACGGGAGCGGCCGGTAGCCGAGTAAACGTTTTCGATACCATGGAGAGGCCGCTGGTTCGCGGCATTCGAGCTCATCACGGTGTTCGAACCCCGGTGATCGTCGACTCGGCACGGAATTCGAATCACACTGAACAAAACTCGGCAGAGTCCGGGCCGGAACGAGGTGACAGGCATGGACAGCTTCCTCGCATGGTGGGATTCCGTCGAGGAGTGGCTGACAGGACTGTCGTTCGTCCCGCAGCTCCTGGTCACTCTCGTGGTGGTGATCCCTGTCGCCATCGGTATCGCGCTGGTCCTGAATGTGCTGGTGGAAGCCGTGATGACCGTGTTCGATCGTCGACGGTTCGCCGACGACGACGGAAAGGGGCTGTGACCGCGGTGATCAAGTCACGGGTGACCTGGGCGCTGATCGCGCTCGTCGTTCTCGTCGTCCTGGCCTGGCTGCTCACACGCTGAGTCGTCAACCACCACCGATGAACCGTCGTTCTCGTCTTTGGGGCATGCGCTCGGCGTTGCTAGCGTGATTCTGCTCCGGCCGCGAAGTCCCGCATGCCGGGAACCGTGGTGGAGGATTCGTGAGTCCAAGTCTGGCCCGCAAGAGGCGTGCCCCGATTGTGGCGTGCCTGCTGGCGCTGACCGTCGCACTGGTCGCCGGTTGTGGTGGCGGCTCGACGGACACGCCCGACGGTGTCGACATCTCGAGCGGCAGTCGTCACCTCGACCTCGTCGCGTATGCGACGCCCAAGCCGGGATTCGACAAGGTCATTCCCGCTTTTCGCGCGACCACCGAGGGCAGCGACATCGGCTTCTCCGCGTCGTATGGCGCATCGGGCGACCAGTCACGCAAGGTTGCACGGCACGTGCCCGCCGACGTGGTCAATTTCTCGGTCGAACCCGACGTGACGCGCCTGGTCAAGGCAGGACTCGTCGACGAGGACTGGAAGAAGGCCGAACCGCACAACAGCATCCCGTTCGGGTCTGTCGTCGCTCTCGTGGTGCGGAAGGGCAATCCGAAGAACATCCACGACTGGGACGACCTCCTCAAGCCCGGCGTTCAGGTGATCACCCCGGACCCCGGGAGTTCGGGGTCGGCGAAGTGGAACCTTCTCGCACCCTACGCAGCGAAGAGCGAGGGCGGAGCCAACCCGCAGGCGGGCCTCGACTACGTCAGCGAGCTGGTGCGCGACCACGTCGCCGTGCGTCCCAAGTCCGGACGCGAGGCCACGACGACCTTCCAGCAGGGCCAGGGCGACGTGCTGATCAGCTACGAGAACGAAGCGATCATGCTGCAGCGCAAGAACGCCGGTGCTGCGCAGAGCGCACAGGTCGAGTACCTGATTCCCCCGCAGACGTTCAAGATCGAGAATCCCGTCGCGGTCGTGAACACATCGAAGGATCTGCCCGCTGCCAAGGCGTTCGTCGACTACCTGTT
>NZ_BAFB01000182.1 GCF_000248075.1 Gordonia otitidis NBRC 100426
GCGTCACCGATCTCGCCGTCGAGGAATCGCAGCGGTTCGTCCGGGTCGCCGAGTGCGGAGAACCCGAGCATCAGCGACCGGGGAAACGGCCATGGTTGTGAACCGAGGTAGCGCGGCGCGTGCACGGTGATGCCGACCTCTTCGTGCACTTCCCGTATCACGCACTGCTCCAACGACTCTCCTGGTTCGACGAATCCGGCGAGCGTCGAATACCAGCGCTCGGGCCAGACGGCCTGACGACCGAGCAGGATACGGTCGGCGCCGTCGTGCACCACGGTGATGATCGCGGGATCGGTGCGCGGGAACTCGTCGACACCGGTCTCCGGATTGCGACGCACCCAGCCGCCGCGCGCGGGCACGGTCAGCGAGCCGTCGACCGGCGAGAACCGCGCTGTCGCATGCCAGTTGAGGATGCCGAGCGCGGTGGCGAGCAGCCCCGCCTCGTCAGCGTCGAGTCGGGTGGCACCACGTCGCGGGTCGGCGGTCTTGCCGTCGAGCTCGTCGACCCTGATGGTCCACAGATCGGTGTCGGTGTGTGCGAGGAAGACTGCGTCGGTCGGTGGCCGATCACCGAATGTCGACGCGTCGGCCCAACGCAGCGCGCCGTCGGCGTCCACCGGATAGCGACCGCCCCTGTCGACGGGCAGCACACGTGCGGTCGGCCAGCCGGCCACCATCCGGTCGGGTTCGTCACGGATTTCGTCGGCACGGTCGAACGTGCCCCGGGACAGCAGCGGCGGTTGGTCGAAGACAAAGGCGCCCATGCGACTGTTCTACCCCGATCGCGACGCTCGAGGCACGCCGGGGCGCATGCGCGGTGGGTCGCAGCGCACCGAGCATGCGGGCCCCCGCCGGACCCCTCCGTCAGTCGGCGGGTCCCTTCCGCACGTACAGCAGTCGATCGCCCGCTTCGATCTGCTCGACCTCGCTGTCGTCGACGCGATGCAGTACACCGTTTCGGACGACGCCGAGCACGATGTCACGAGTGTGCGCGGGCGAACCGCCCGTCTCGGTCGGGTCGACCTCGCGCTCGGCGATGGCGTATCCGGCGTCGGGGGTCAGCAGGTCCTCGATCACCTCGACGACCGACGGCGTCATGGTCGCGATCCCCAGGAGCCTGCCGGCGGTCTCCGACGAGACGACCACCGAGTTCGCGCCCGACTGCCGCATCAGGTGTGTGTTCTCCGACTCCCGGATCGACGCGACGATCTTGGCACGCGGGTTGAGTTCACGGGCTGTCAGCGTCGCCAGCACCGCGGTGTCGTCGCGGTTGGCAGCCACCACGATGCTGGACGCATGGGCGACGCCCGCGAGCCGCAGCACGTCGGATTTGGTGGCGTCGCCACGGACCGTCACGAGCCCGTCGGCCTCCGCGTGCTCGAGGACTCCCGGGTTGTTGTCGACGACGACGATCTCCGACGGCTTGATGCCGTCACCGATCATGGCGTCGACCGCGGTGCGCCCCTTGGTGCCGTACCCGATGACGACGGTGTGATTGCGCAAGTTGTTCCTCCAGCGCTGGATCTTGAGAGCTTGGCGGGACCGCTCGGTGAGCACCTCGAGCGTCGTTCCGATCAACACGATCAGGAACAGCACGCGCAGCGGGGTGATGATCAGCAGGTTGATCAATCGGGCCGACGGGGTGAACGGTGTGATGTCGCCGTAACCGGTGGTCGACAGCGTCACGGCCGAGTAGTACAACGCGTCGAGAAACGAGAGCGGGTTCTCCTGGACGTCGCGGTACCCGCTGCGATCGACATAGACGAGAACGGCGGTGAAGAACAGCGCAACGACCGCGAAGATGACCCGACGCCCGATCGCGCGCGCGGGACTGTGCTTGAGCTCGGGGATGCGGACGACGCCGACGAGCGCGTAATCGGGCCCCTCGGACAGGTCGTCACCGCGCCAACGACGACGGAATCCGCGTCCGGGCATCAGCGCAACCACCTTTGCTTCACAGGGTGTGAATCTAATGCATCGGCCGGGCGTATCAGTGCTCCGACTCTCGCGCGAGCAGCGCGCGGAGGTCGTCGTGGTCGGGCAACACGTCGGGTTCGAGCGTGTAGTTGTGCCGAACGTAGTGGAAGGCGGCTCTGACCCGGTCCACCGGGACACCCGCGAGCTGTGCCCATGCGAGTCGATACGCGGCGAGCTGGATGTCGACGGACTCACGCTGCGCACCCGTGGGGGCGGCCTTCGACGATCCGTCGCCCCGAGAGCCGGGCACCGCACCGGTCTTCCAATCGACGACGACCCACGAACCGTCGGGCTCCGCGAACACCGCATCGATACGGCCACGGATCACGGTGTCGCCGATGACGGTCTCGAACGGGACCTCCACCTCGCTGGGAGTGCGCGAGGCCCATGGCGACGCGAGGAACGCCTCGCGCAGCGCATCGAGGTCGGCGTCGGGTGACGCCGAGGAATCGGCGGCGCCCGGGAGTTCATCGATGTCGAGCAGTCGGGTCGCACCGAACCACCGCTCCACCCAGGCGTGAAACGCCGTGCCACGCCGCGCCGTCGGATTGGGCCGGAACGGCGTCGGGCGGCGCAGGCGTCGGGCGAATTCCCTTTCGTCGGAATCGAGTTCGACGAGCTGGCTGACCGACAGGTGCGTCGGCAACGCGACGTCGACGACAGCCTGGTTACCCCGATTGTGCTCGGCGAGGAGCGCATCCACCTCGGCACGCCATGCGGCGATCTCGGAGTGCTCACCCTCGTCCGCCGGTGGATCGTTGTCCGCAGCGCCGTCGCCCGCGCGAGTCGGTTGCTCCGCCGTTCGCATACCGGACACCTCGCCGCCCGGGGTGTCGAACAGTGCCGGGGCATCTCTGGCCGCGATCGCATCGAGCACGAGCCGCGCCGCGGCGTCGACCCCTTCGCGCCGACCGCCGAGGCGATCCGCGGGCCACTGCGCACGTACGACCTGCTCGGCCAACGGATTCGTCGCGCCGTCGTCAGGTGGCGGCGCGAGTTGGTCGATCGCGAGGCCGTCGGAATCGACGGCGGGATCGTCGACAGCGTCGGAGACGATGGCGACCAGCTCGTCGAAGAACTCCGATCCGCCGCGCGGTTTGTCGCCGGTCTCACCCCAGTGGTGAGCGGACACGAGAAGATCTTGGCGTGCGCGCGTCAGCGCGACGTAGAGCAGACGACGATCTTCCTCGAGCCGACGCTCGTCGATGGCCTCCTTGTGCAGCGTGAGCGCCTCGGCGAGTTCTTTACGGTTGGTGATCGCACCGCTGACGTCGAAAGTCGGGAATCCCTCCCCCGTGCCGCGCTCCGCCAGGTCGCCCCGCAGCGGCCCGGGGAGTTCCTTGGCGCTGCGCATCCACGTCGTGTCGGCACGCCCGCCGGGGAAGATCCGCGCGGCGAGATGCGGCAGCGCGACAACGTCCCACTCGAGTCCCTTCGCCGCGTGCACGGTGAGGATCTGCACGCGTTGTTCGGCGACCTCTATGCGGCCGGGCTCGAGGCCCTTCTCGATGGTCTCGGCCGTGTCCAGAAAAGCCAGGAGGCCCGGCAGATTCGCGCCTTGCCGCTCCGCGTACGCGGTGACGTACTCGGCGAATGCGTCGAGATGCTCGCGACCCGTGATGGCGCCGCGCATGCGACGTGCGCGGATCTGCGCCTCGATACCGACGCCGATCGTGTTCTCGACGTCGGCGACCAACTCCGGTAGCGGCTGCCCGATACGTCGGCGCAGCGCTTCGAGCTGTGCACCGAAAGAACGGATGCGCGCATAGCCCTGCGGTGAATAGGCGTCGGCATCGCCCGGGTCGACGAGCGCGTCGGCTATGCCGGCACGGTCGACGACCTCGGTCGGCAGCACGGCGTCGAGTGCCGCGTCGAGTTCTTCACGACTGGTGACCGTGCCACCCGACGCCGCGAAGTCCTCGGCTGCGAGGTTGGTGGCTCGCCGCCAGAGCGCGGCGATGTCGGCTGCACCCAATTGCCACCGCGCGCCCGTCAGGAGGCGCATCGCGGCCGTCCCCGCCATCGGGTCGGCCATCAACCGCAGGGTGGCGACGACGTCCTCGATCTCGGGTACGTGGAGCAGACCGCCGATGCCGATCACCTCGGCCGGGATGCCCCGACTCTCGAGTTCGGCCGCCAGCGGCGCCGAATCCTCGTTGCGTCGCACCAGGATCGCGACGGTCGGCGGATCGGTGCCGGCTCGCTCGGCGTCGCGGTAGTGGCGCTCGATGTGGTCGGCGACCCATGCCCGTTCGTCGACGACGGTGTCGGTGAGGGCAATCGACACGGTGCCTGCCGGGGCATCGGGTCGCGGGCGGAGCACACTGACCGGAATCCCTCTGCGCCGCAACTCCTCCGACGTACGGTTCGCCAGGTCGAGGGTGTGGGACGGATTGCGCCAGCTGGTCAGCAACTCGAGTCGCTGTGACGGTCGACCGTCGCCGCGCGGGAAGTCGGCGCTGAATCGTGGCAGGTTGGCCGCCGACGCCCCACGCCAACCGTAGATGGACTGGATCGGGTCACCGACCGCCGTGACCGCGATGGTCGGGCTCTGCGCACCGCTCGAGTTCTTCGCTGTCGATCCCGCTGTCGCGCGGAAACCTCCACCGAACAGTGTGCTCAACAGAATCCGCTGCGAATGCCCGGTGTCCTGGTACTCGTCGAGCAACACGGCACGGAACATCCGCCGCTCTGCCGCGGCGACCTCCGGATTGCGTTGCACCAGTTGCGCAGCCAGAGACATCTGACTGCCGAAGTCGAGCGCCGACTGTTCGCGCATCGCCGCCCGCAACGCCGCCACCATCGGCAGCAGTTCGCGACGCTCGTCGATGACCTCCTGGATCCTGACGAGATCCCTGCTCGGCGTTGCGTGCTGCCGTGGCCCCGGCGGCAGCGTGTCGACCATCGACCGCAGGTCGTCGCCCCACGCGGTCACTGTGTCCAGGTCGACGAGGTGCTCCGCCATCTCGCCGTGCAGCCGCAGTACGGCTTCGGTCACGCCGGAGGGCACCTTGGTGGTGTGCAGCGGCCCCGTCCACGTGGACACGATGGAGAACGCCAGCTGCCACAGCTCGGTCTCGCTCAGCAGTGTCGAACTCGGCTCGACGGGCAGCAGCAAGCCGTAGTCGGCGATGAGTCGTCCCGCGTACGCGTGATAGGTGCTCACCTCGGGATCGGCGGAGCGCAGCCGGGCAGCCAGCACGCCGTCGGGGTCCCAGTTGACCAGCGCGGGCGAGCCCGCCAGCATCGACAGACGACGCCGGATGCGCACCCCGAGTTCACTGGCCGCCTTCCGTGTGAACGTCAGTCCCAGGATCTCGTCAGGCGCGACGAGTCCGTTGGCGACGAGCCAGACGACCCGCGACGCCATGGTCTCGGTCTTGCCCGCACCCGCACCCGCGACCACGAGCAACGGCTCGAGCGGAGCCTCGATGACAGCGACCTGTTCGGCGGTCGGCGTGGGCAGTCCGAGCGCAGCGGCCAGCGAGGTCGCCGAGACGCGTGTGCGCGAGATGTCGGGGTCAGTCATCGATCACCGCCTTCCCACGCAGCTGCGCAGGGCAGCTCGTGTGCAGCGCGCAGTGTCCGCAGCCGGGATTGGGCGTCGCGTCGAACACCGGCCCGACGCTGGCCTTGGCGGCCGACCGCACCACCGCGATCCACTCGTCGAGCAGTTCGGGGGTGAGCGGGGGCTGGACACGTTCGGTCGCTCCGGTCGACGCGTTGCTCGCTGAGACGAACACGAGTCGCCCGCCGCCCGGCTCGAGAGTCCCGTCCGACCCGGGAGGGAACTGCGCCGCGCCGCCATGTGCGAGTGCCACCTGGTAGGCGGCGAGCTGCGCGTGTTCCTCGGCGTCGGCCCGCGACACCGCCGTCTTCGCGGTCTTCACATCGACCACGACCGGCCTGCCGGCCGAGTCGGCTTCGAGGCGGTCGACACGACCGCGCAGCCGGACGGACGGATCGTCGTCGACGCCCGGCAGAGTCGCATCGATGGCCGACTCGACGCCCCGCTCGTCGAGGTCGTCGCGCGACACGCGTAACCAGTCGCGGAAATTGGTCAACATGTCCTCGGCGCGGGCGAGCTCGTGCGCCGAGTACCACGCCGCACCGGTGTCGACGCGTTCCCAGATGTCGCGCAGTGCGCCGGTCACCTCGGCCGGGTCGATGTTGCCTGCGACCGCCTGCACGAGCGTGTGCACGAGGCTGCCCGCGATCGCCGGTGTCGCGTCGCCGTCGCGTCCGCCGTTTCGCTCGAGCAACCAGCGCAACGAGCATCTGCTCAGGCTCTCGATGTTCGACGGCGACAGCGTGATCGGCCCGTCGTCCGCACGCCACAGCGGAGCGTCGCTGCTCACCTGACCGAGTCCGAACCACTCACGCGGGTGTGCCCCCGGGATGTCGGAATCAGCCAGTGTCGCGAGGAGTTCTGCTGCCGCCCTGGTGCGCTCGTCGGGTTCGGGGCCGCCAGCACCCGCGACCACGACCGAACGCAGTGTCGCCACCAATGACGGAAGCGACAGCACGCGGTCGACGCCGGGATCGAGCGGAACACCGTCGAGTGCTTGCGGCGCAGAGTCGGCGACGTCGGATTCGCTGCCGAGCGCGGAGGCGATCTCGGCGATGAACCTCGACGGCGACGCGTCGCCGCTGCCGTCCTCGACCGCGGTGACCAGAAGTCGACGCCGCGCGCGGGTACACGCCACGAGTAGCAGGCGCCGTTCGTCTGCGAGCGCGCCGGCTCCGCGGGTGACCACGTCGATCCCCTCGGGGGCGACGCCGTCGAGGAGGTCTATCAGCTCGGCGGTGGCCAGCACACTGCCCCGGCTCCGCAACGAGGGCCACAGTCCGTCGAGCACGCCGGCCACTGAGACGACCTCCCATTCGCGGCCCGCTGCGGCGTGCGCCGACAACACGGTCACCGCATCGGCCGCCGCGGTCGGGGTCCGGGAGTCACGCGGGATCTGCAACTGGCTCAGATAGTGCACGAACGCCGCGGGCCCGGCCGACGGGAGCGTGTCGGCGAAGTCGCCCGCAGCCTCGAACATCGCCATCACCGCGTCGAGGTCGCGGTCGGCCTGCTCACCGGCGGGTCCCCCGCGGATCGCACTGCCCACCCACCGACGCTCGAGCCCGCTGGCCTGCCACGCAGCCCACAGGGTCTCCTCGACACCTCGTCGGGCGAGATCTGCCCGACGGGCCGCCGCGATCACGTCGAGCGCCCGGCGCAACGGTGCGGCCTCGGTGTCCGAGAGCGCGCGCACGTAGCGCTGCGCGACCTCGTCATCGAACAGCGCGTCACGCAGGGACGTCAGCGAATCCCGCGCAACCGCGGCATCGTCGCCGGATGGGCCGCCTGCGGAGGCCGCAGCGCGCTCGGCCTTCTCGTCGCATCTGCGGATGCCGCGACGGAGTCGGCGCATCGCGCCGGGATCGGCGCCACCGACCGGGCCGGTCAACAACGCAACGGTGTCGTCGATGGAGAAGATGTCGTCGGATGACGTGGTCACGTCGGACGACGCGTCGCCGCTACGGGGGTGCTCACCGCGTGCCGCGACCGCGCGCAGCACCGTCATCAGCGCCGCAACCGAACGCTGCCGGTGGATCGGCAGGTCGGACGTCGGCGTCGACAACGGCACACCCGCGGATCGGAATGCCCGCCGCAGCGCGGGCAGCGCGAGGTGAACCGATCGAACGATGACAGCCATGTCGGACCACGGAACGCCTTCGAAGAGGTGCGCACGCCGGAGCAGGTCGGCGATGGCCGTCGCCTCCTTGGCCGCCGACGAGAACACCCGCACCGAGGCGGCAGCACCGTCGGACTCGGCGTCGGCGTCCGCAACCGACGCCGGCCGTGGGTAGGGGTGCGGACGGGCGCCTGGCAATCGCGCGGCCAGTGCGCGCCCCACACGGCCGATCTCGGGTCGGGAGCGCACGTTCTCGATCAGGACGATGTCGCGTTCGGAACCCGTATCGGCGAGTCCGTCGGCGAACCGGGGACTCGCGCCGCGGAATCCGAAGATCGACTGGTCGGTGTCGGCGGCGATGATCGTCGACTCCGTTCCCGTACCGACGAGTCGCACGAGCTCAGCGGCCTGCGGGTCGAGATGCTGCGCGTCGTCGACGATCAGATGGCGGATGCGGTTGCGCTGACCGGCGAGCAGGTCGGGATCGGTGGCGAACGCCGAGAGCGCGGAGCCGACCAGTTCCGCGGCGTCGACCGCGGGCGCCGACGCACCGGGGGTCGCGAGACCGACGGCACCGCGTAACAGCATGTTCTGCTCGTATTGCGCGTACGCCCGCGCAGCCGCCACCCACTCGGGCCGACGGTGTGTCCGTCCGAGCGCCGCGAGTTCCTCGGGCCCGACCCCACGCTCGGCCGCGCGCATCATGAGGTCGCGCAGCGCCTGCGCGAATCCATCGGTACCCAATGCGGGACGGAGCAGCGTCGGCCAGTATTCGGCACCGTCTTCGATGTCGCCCGCGAGGAGTTCACGCAGTACGACGTCCTGCTCCGAACCGGTGATCAGTCGGGGTGGCGGATTGCCGTGGGCGTTGGCCTGTAGCCGCAGGATGGCGAACGCGTAGGAGTGGACCGTGCGCACGAGGGGCTCACGCAGTGCACCGCCGGCCCCGGTCCCGAACCCGCCGGACGAGGCCAGTACCCGTCGCGTGATCTGTTCGCGTAGCGAGACCGCTGCGCGTCTGCTCGACGCGAGTACGAGGATCGACTCCGGATCGGTGCCGTCGGTGAGCAGCCGCACGACGGCCGCGTCGACCACGAGGGAGGTCTTGCCGGTACCCGGGCCGCCGTGCACACGCCAGGGTCGCCATCCGGAGCCGTCGTCCTCGGCAGGCGTGGCACCGTCGATGACGGCCTGCACGTCGGCAGGCCAGCTTCTCGGTGCGGCGCCGTCGCCGTTGTGCGCACCGTCGACGGTGGTCGACGAGACGAGGTGGGTGCGCAGGGCCGTGCCCCCGCCCATGCCCCCGCCCCGAGGCCCCCGCTGTCGTTCGGCCCGGGGTTGCTGCCTGCGGGAATGTTGCATGCGGGAATGTTGCGTGCGGGAGTGCTGCGTGCCGGACCGGTCCGGTTCGCTCTGTCGTCGAACCACGAGTCCATCGAATCACGCACCCCCGACACACGATCCCGCGACTTCCCACCGGGCCACGACGTCGGGGTGTGGCGCGCACGGTGGCGTGCACTCGGCGAGGCATGATGTCTGCATGGCACCACTGCACACCTACGTCTTTGGTCCGCCCGACGGCACGCCGGTCGTCGCGCTGCACGGTCTCACAGGCCACGGCCGACGGTGGGAACACTTCTGCGAAACCCGTATCCCCGGGCTTCGGGTGATCGCGCCCGACCTCCTCGGACACGGGAGGTCGCCGTGGCGGCCACCGTGGGGAATCGACGATCACGTCGAAGCCGTCGCCGATGTCGTGGCGATGCATCTCGGCGACGCGGTGCGATTCGTGCTCGTCGGGCACTCGTTCGGTGGCGCGATCGCGACGCGCCTCGCGGTCGGCATGCCCGACCGGATTCGTCGACTCGTCCTGCTCGACCCGGCGCAGGGCCTCAACCCGGTGTTCGCACTCGAAGCCGCCACGGACACGCTCGACAACTGGGACTATGCGAACGCCGGCGCCGCGCGTGCCACGAAGCTCGCCGAGGGCTGGTCGGAGGTCCCGGCCGACGATCTCGACCGCGAACTCGAGGAGCACCTCGTCGAACGGCCGCACGGACGAGTCGGCTGGCGCATCAGTGAGCCCGCAACCGCGACAGCATGGGGTGAGCTGGCTCGACCGTTCGTCCTGCCGCCTGCAGGCGTGGACACACACCTCGTCGTCGCCGACCGTGTCGATCCGCCCTTCGTGACGAAGGCGTTCGTCGACGCGTGCACGACTCAGCGCGACGGGGACGTCGCGGTCCACCACGTCGACTGCGGGCACATGGTGCCGTTTCTCGAACCCGACCTGTGCGCGCGGCTGATCACCGACGGGGCGTGACAGTCGCATGGCGGCGGTGACCGACGCCGACATCGAACGGGTGCGTGCCCTCGTCGCCGCGATCCCCGAGGGTTCGGTGAGCACCTACGGCGATCTCGCGTCCGCGGCGGACCTCCCGTCGCCGCGCATCGTCGGATGGATCATGCGCACCGACACCGCCGACCTCCCGTGGCATCGGGTCGTGCCGGCATCGGGTCGGCCCGCGCCACATCTCGCGGCGCGGCAGCTCGAACGGCTACGCGCGGAGGGCGTTCCGATGCGCGACGGTCGCGTCGTGCTGCGCGACTGCCGGTGGGCCGTGCCGACGCGGTGATGCTCGCTGAACGTGCGTGGAATCGACGAATGCGGGTGCTGCAGCACACACATCGGGCGGTTCGACCCGCATGTCGATGCCGCGACGGCCGAACGGACGCGTCAGAGCATCATCCGCACGATGTCGACAACGCGGGCGAGTCCCGGCAGCGCGCCAGCGGTCGAGCGCGGATGCAATGCGTGTACCGCGAGTCGGAACATCGTGGCCCGCAACATCATCTGGGCCCACTCGGGCTGATCTGCCCAACGTTCCACGAGATCGTCGTCGGCTCCGCCCCATGCGAGCGAGTCGACGACGACCACCGCCGACGCCCAGGCCGCAGGGCGCCAGTAGGGCACGATGTCGGTGATACCCGGTGCGGCAGCACCCGCGAACAGGACGGTGCCGAACAGATCACCGTGCACGACCTGTGACGGCACGTCGACGGGTTTCCGCAGGGTCGCGAGGGTCTTGAGCATGTCGACGCTGCGCTTGCCGTCCTCGGAGGTCGGTTCACTCATGCCCGCGGCACGCGCGGCCCGTAGCGGCACGTCCTCCCACGCGGCGCGATCGGCCGCGGCGAACACGTCGACGTCGGTGTGCGGCGGCGCGGGCTGCTGCAGCAGGAATCGTGGGCGTTCGAGGTCGGCGAGCACTTCGTGGAGCCGATCGCAGACCGCGAGAACCTCGTCGTGGCGCGGTTCGGGACAGCCCGCGATGTAGGTGTCTGCGCGCCAGCCGGACACGACATAGCGGCCGTCGGTGGCGCGGAACGGTCGCGCGATCCGCAGGCCCTCGACGTACAGGTTCTCGCGGACCGACGCCGACCACGCTGCGCGAGCGTGGTCGGGAACGAGGGACAAGACCACCTCGCCGACCCGCCACCCGCCCACCCAGGTGTCGCCCATCGCGATGGGCGGGTGAGCGGTGAGCCCGAACGTGTTGAGCACGTGATCGGGCGGTTGCGGATTCTGCACGTCTGCAGAGATTACCGAGCACACCGCACTATCGGCCGCAGCGACGCGGACCCTGATCAAAGCGTTCTGCGCGAGATTCCCGCTCGATCATTCGCACACCGCTCCACGGACGGGTGACGATGACCGGGCCGGAAGGTCCACCCGGAGGCTCAGTAGACGGGCAGTTCCTTGTCGACCTGGTTGGCCCACGCCGTCACGCCGCCCTGCAGATGGGTGGCGTCGGCGAAGCCCGCACGCTTCAACGCGGCAAGTGCCTCGGCCGAGCGGATACCCGTCTTGCAGTAGAGCACCGTCGGACGATCCTGCGGGATCTCCGCGAGTGCCGCGCCCGAGAGGATGTCGCCCTTCGGGATCAGCGTCGCGCCGTCGATGTGCACGATGTCCCACTCGACGGGTTCGCGGACGTCGATCAGCGCGAGTTTCTCGCCGGAATCGATCCGCTCCTTGAGTTCGCGTGGGGTGAGTGTCGAACCGTCGGCCGCTTGGGCGGCCTCGTCGGAGACGACCCCGCAGAACTCTTCGTAGTCGATCAGCCCCGTGATACGTTCGCCCTCCGGATCCTTGCGGATCTTGATGGTGCGATAGGTCATGTCGAGAGCGTCGTAGACCATCAGGCGTCCGAGGAGTGGTTCCCCGATCCCGCAGATCAGCTTGATCGCCTCGGTACCCATGATCGAACCGATGGATGCGCACAGGATGCCCAGGACGCCGCCCTCGGCGCAGGAGGGAACCATCCCGGGCGGCGGAGCCTGCGGATAAAGGTCGCGGTAATTGATGCCGCGACCATCGGGGGCATCCTCCCAGAACACGGAGGCCTGGCCCTCGAAGCGGTAGATCGATCCCCACACGTACGGCTTGTGTGCGAGCACAGCGGCGTCGTTGACCAGGTAGCGCGTGGCGAAATTGTCGGTGCCGTCGATGATGAGGTCGTAGGTGGAGAACAACTCGATCGCGCCCTCTGGCTCGAGTCGTTCGTCGTGGATGTTCACCGTGACATACGGGTTGATCTCCTGGATCGAATCGCGTGCGCTCTCGGCTTTCGGTCGGCCGATGTCGGACTGCCCGTGGATGACCTGCCGCTGCAGGTTGGACTCGTCGACGACGTCGAATTCGACGATGCCGATGGTGCCCACGCCTGCTGCGGCGAGGTAGAGCAACGTCGGAGACCCGAGGCCACCTGCACCGATCACGAGCACTCTGGCGTTCTTCAGACGCTTCTGCCCGTCCATCCCGACATCGGGAATGATCAGATGCCTGCTGTAGCGGGCGACTTCGTCATTGGACAGTTCTGCCGCGGGCGCGACAAGCGGTGGCAAGGACACTACGACGCCTCCGTCTGGTGTGTTTTCGACTCACCTTGGCAACGGTCCGCGGTGCACAGGCATTCCCTGCCGCCATTCCTGCCTCATCGTCGTCACGGGGAGGAACGTCGCGAGAGCGCGATCACTTGTCGGGAAAGGGCCAGGGATTCGGCTTGCACACCAGCGCCTTGTCGGCCTGCATGTCGGGGTCGAGCGCCATGATCTGGCTGTTCGCGACGCCGAACGACTGCTGCATCATCACCGGCGCCAGGGCTCCGTTGTGTTTGCACGGCTCGTGGTGCTCGTAGCCGATGCCGTGGCCGACCTCGTGATTGATCAAATACTGCCGATACGCCACGTCGTCGCCCTCGTAGGACAGAGCCCCCCGCACCCAGCGGGCCTCGTTGACGGTCACACGCTTGTCGGGCGGATAGAAGCACGACGTCTCGAGTTTGATCTGGTAGCCACACAATTCCCTGGCCGTTCCGGCAGAACTGAGCGAGATGCGCAGGTCGGGGTCACCGGAGTCGATCCGCCGGAACGACACCTTGCCGTCACCGATCCAGCTACGGCTGTTGGCGAGTGTCGCGTCGACCATCTTGCCGAAGGTGCGATCCCCACCGAAGTCCGACGGCGCGACGCCGTCCTCGACCTCGACCGTGTAGGTGTACACCTGCGGTCCGGTCCCGATCTGCTTCGACGTTCCTGGAACTGCATGGAACGTCTTCTTTCCCTGCTGGGTGTAGGGACCTCCGTCGGGCAATGTGCCCGCGGGCAGCGACACGTCGGTGATCGACGCCGTCGGCGCACCGACGGGCGTGGTCTCCTTGGTGACGTCGGTGTTGCGCTGCGCGGCAGGAGTCACGTCGGAACTCGACGCATCCGCTGTCGATCCGTCGTCGCGCACGGTGACGACGATCAGCACGATCGTCAGGATGATCAGAACCGGGATGGCGTATGCCCGCCACCCGTAGGTCGACACGAACCGGCCGAGTGAGCTCTGCTTCTTCCGCTCGGGCTGGGCGTCGCGGTCGACCCGGGCGCGGCCGTTGTCGTCGGTGGGGTCCCAGCGGGCGCGCAGCGGTTGGTCGGGAAGCGGACGCGACCTCGGCCGCCCTCCCGACGACGTCGGCGTCGAGCCGGTCCGGATCTTCTCGATACGGGTGGTGTCGGCGGCGGAAGCGCCGGTGGCTCGCTGCTCGACACGTCCCGCACCCCGACCCGCGTTCCCCGCCCTGACCCGACGCCCCGATCCGGCGCCCGCGTCATCCCGACGAGTCGACACGTCGTCCCCCGACCGATCCGGCCCACTGTCTGTGTGGCTCACACGGACAACTTTCTCACAGGTACCCGCCCAATCCGGGGAGGCGAACAGCACCCACCTGTCCGTCCGCGATCGACACGACGCCCCGGTAGGCGACTTTGGTGCGACCCCGGTCACGTCGCACGGAGCCCCGAGTACCCTGTATCCATGCCACCTGCCGCCAACGCCTCGTCATCGGGCACCAGAAACGGGACCCGTATGCCTCGCAGCGCGCGGCGGCGACAGTTGTTGGACGCCGCGAGCGAGATCTTCGTCGAGAGGGGTTACCACTCGGCGGGGATGGACGAGATAGCGGTTCATGCCGGGGTCAGCAAACCCGTTCTGTACCAACACTTCCCATCAAAACTGGACCTCTACATCGCGGTGGTCGATTCGCATGCGGAAAAGCTGGTGACCGATGTGAACAACGCACTGCTCACGACCACCGACAACCGACAGCGCGTACGTGCCGCGGTGGAGGCATTCTTCGATTTCATCGACGAGGACAACTCGGGCTTCCGGTTGATCTTCTCCTCGGACGCCATGGATCCGGCGGTGATCCGTCGCGTCGAGGGAGCCACGGAGGCATGTGTCGACGCCGTGTACGGACTGGTCATGCACGACTCCGGCCTTGACCCGTATCGCTCACGGATGCTGGCTGCCGGCCTCGTCGGCGCGAGTCAGGTGAACGCCAGGTACTGGCTCGAGGCGAAACGGCCCATCGCGAAGAGTGAAGCGGTCGACACGACGGTCGCGTTGCTCTGGGGCGGTTTGTCGCACGTACCGAAGCACGGCGAGCCGGGCGCGATCGGAGCGGCCGAGCAGGCCCCCGAGAGCCAGCCGGCCACGGCCGAATAGCTCCAGGGGCTCTCGCTGTCAGCTACCGAAACCCACGCGTCGGATTTCCGAACTCCCCACCTCGACGTAGGCGATCTTGGTCACGGGAATGAGAAACCGAGAGCCCTTGTCGTCGGTCAGGGTCAGCAGTGACTCCTTGCCGGCGAGCGCGGACTCCACGGTCGCCAGCGCCTTGTCACCGGTCAGGGTCGATTGGATGGACAGTTCTCGCGGGCTGTCGGTGATGCCGATCTTCACTTCGACGGACATGGCCACCCTTCCGTGGTCGATGCCGCGCGGGACTCGCGCGACGGGGCCTTCCAAGACACCAGCGCCCGATCACTCGGGCGCCGCAGAGCCTGTGGCACAAGGCTAGTGCAGTGCCGCCGACCGCGGACACCCGCTCCGCTGACAGCGAACTAACCCGACCGACAGCGAACCAACCCGGCCTCGGGCGCCGCTGTGCCGTCTCAGCCGAGCCCGAGGTCGGCCATGCGCGCGCTGTGCCGGTCGGCGACGACGTCGAAGAACCCTGCCATGCCCTGCAACGATGCCGCGCCCGAGAAGAGCAGGCCGGTGACCTCCTCCTCGGCAGCGAGCACCCACTGCGCGTGCGTGATGGCCTCGCCCAGCAGTCGCCGCCCCCACAGCGTCAGCGGCGACCGCAGTGCGGGGTTCGCGTCGATGGCTGCGCGCACCTCGTCGCGGGCGAACGACGAGCTGCCCGTCGCCGACATCACCTCGGCGACCACCGCGCGCGGTGCGGGTGGCAGAGCACCCGAGACCTCTGCATAGAAATCGGCTGCCAGACCATCGGCGATGTACGCCTTCACCAGTGCTTCGTACCAGGTCTTGGGATTGGTGACGCGATGGTATTCGTCGAACACCGCGCTGTAGCGCACGACGGCCTCCGCCGGGTCGAGGCCACAACGACTCACCTGTTCCGAGAGCTTCTCGAAGTGGGCGATCTCCGAGGCGACCATGCGTGCGATGTTGATGCGTCCCTGGACGTCGGGCGCCATCGCCGACTCCTCGATCAGGCGGTGGAACGCGGCGAACTCGCCCGCGAGCAGCACCGAGTAGAGCTTGCCGATCGCCGGGTCCTCCGGATCGATCGACGTGGTGGACGACGGTCCGGAAGTGGGCTCGGAGGAGGGCGCAGCAGACGACATGAGGCGATGGTAGGCGGGGCTCGATCTCTTCACCAAGTACACTTGACAACGGTGCACTGACGCGAACGTGACATGTCGGCACGCCGGACTCGTCCGCGCGGAACCGATACCGTCACCGCGACACCGCGGAAACGCAGGCAGCGAGATAAACGGCCACCGACCGCGGGGCACCAGACATTGCGCGCGCACTCATCGAGCCCACGCCTTCGCAGGCCGGACTGTTCCGGATATGCGGAGAACCGCATGTCATCGCCGACATGATCGGGGTGACCTTCTCAGTGGAGCCTTTTCGTGCGTGCTGGAACAGATGCGAAAGGCACACAAGAAAACATGACAGAACCCGGCGTGCAGACGACCATCGTCGACGACACCCACTCCTCCCCCACATTTGCCGAGCTCGGCGTCGACCAGAACATCGTCGACGCCCTGACCGCCGACGGCAAGACCCACACCTTCGCGATCCAGGAACTCACCCTCCCGCTCGCTCTCGCAGGCAACGATCTGATCGGCCAGGCACGCACCGGCATGGGCAAGACCTTCGGATTCGGTGTTCCGCTGCTGCACCGTCTCGTGCACGCGGAGGCCAACGGCCTACGTCCCCTCGACAACACACCTCGCGCGCTGGTGATCGTGCCAACCCGCGAGCTGTGCGTGCAGGTCACCGGCGACCTCGAGATCGCAGCCAAGAACCTCGTCGTGACCCTTCCCGACGGCACGAAACGCCCGCTCAAGATCGCATCCATCTACGGCGGTCGCCCGTACGAGTCTCAGATCGCGGAGCTGCAGGCAGGAGTCGACGTCGTCGTCGGTACCCCGGGCCGCCTCCTCGACCTGGCCCAGCAGGGGCACCTGATCCTGGGCAAGGTCGGCGTACTGGTGCTCGACGAGGCCGACGAGATGCTCGATCTCGGCTTCCTACCCGACATCGAACGCATCATGTCGGCGCTGCCCGAGCAGAAGCAGACCATGCTCTTCTCCGCGACGATGCCCGGTCCGATCGTGACACTGGCTCGCACGTTCCTGCAGCGACCGACGCACATCCGCGCAGAGCACGCCAACGATTCCGCTGTCCACGAGCGCACGACCCAGTACGTGTACCGCGCCCACGCCCTCGACAAGGCAGAACTCGTCGCCCGCATTCTGCAGGCCGAGGGTCGCGGCGCGACGATGATCTTCACCCGAACCAAGCGCACCGCACAGAAGGTGGCCGACGACCTGGCAGAGCGCGGATTCTCCGTCGGAGCAGTCCACGGCGACCTCGGGCAGGTGGCTCGGGAGAAGGCACTCAAGAAGTTCCGTAGCGGTGACATCGACGTGCTCGTCGCCACCGACGTCGCCGCGCGCGGCATCGACATCGACGACGTCACCCACGTCATCAACTACCAGTGCCCCGACGACGACAAGACCTACGTGCACCGCATCGGCCGCACGGGCCGCGCCGGTCGCACGGGTATCGCCATCACGCTCGTCGACTGGGACGAACTGCACCGCTGGGAACTCATCGACTCCGCACTCAAACTCGGCGTTCCCGAGCCCGCCGAGACCTACTCGACGTCGGAACACCTGCGCGACGAACTCGGCATCCCCGAATCGGCGACGGGCCGGGTTGCGGCACCCAAGCGCGAACGGCCCGAAGGCGAGCGGGTCGAACGTCGACCACGTGCCGAGCGCACCGCGAGCTCACGCACCCGTCGTCGGACGCGAGGCGGGAAGTCGGGCGCATCCACCGGCACGGCTAGCGCTGACGCAGACGGCGCGAGCAGAGGCGAGAGCACCGGATCACAGGCAACCGATCCGAAGGACAACGGCCGGGCGAACGCGTCCGGTACCTCTGCTGACGGGTCGGCCGACTCCGGCGAGCACAAGCCCCGCAGGCGACGCCGCCGTCGCGGTGGGGCCAACCGCACAGCAGGCGATTCCGCAGCCAACCACGGATCCGACGCTGCACCGGCGACCGCCACCGCCGACTAGGCGTCAACTGATCCGGTACTGAGGTGATCAATCCGCGCGCGGGGCGCCCGTGAGACGTATCGCCCCTGAACGACGCACCCGCGTCGACCTGGTGGTGACCGCTGTCATCGTCGTGGTCGTCATCGTGGTCAGTGTCGTGGTGTGGTCGGTCAGTCCCGTCCGCCACGCCGACAGCGCCCAGGCGTCGGCGCCTGCACCCGAGGTCGCACCCGCGACGGCCGTGCCGCGCGGTCTGCGCGTCGCGTGGACCGCTCAGTCGGGCGCGACGACCGTTCCCGCTGTCTCTAGGTCGGTCGTCGTGTCAGCCGATCACGGCACGGTTGTCGGGCATGATCCGACGACGGGGCGACAACTGTGGCGATACGAACGCAACCTCTCGTTGTGCTCGGCGGTCGCGGCCTGGCCGTCGAGCAGCGACGAGGTGCTCGCGGCGTACCGCAACTCGCGTGGATGCTCTGAGGTCACCGCGCTGGCCTCGTCGACCGGACAGCGTAAGGGTGCACGCACCTCCGACGCGGACGACAACATGACGCTCGTCGCCGACTCGGGTTACGTGCTCGCCCTCGGCGATCGGCGCCTCGAGACATGGGGATCGAACCTGGTGCGCGGGATCGAATACGGCCGCGTGAGCGCACCGGTGAAGCCCGGGACGCAACCCGGTCGCGTGGACTGCAGGTTGTACTCGGGGTCCGTCAGCGGCGACCGCGTCGCGGTGATCGAACGTTGTGAGAACGACCCCGGTTATCGCCTCACGGTCCTCGGTGCCGTGCTCGACAGTGACGAGAAGGTCAAGCAGTACGGGTCGTCGCTGATCACCGACACTGCATTGGGGCCGCCACCGGTGGTGGTGGCCATGAGCACCTCGGCGATTGCCGTCTACGACGGCGGAGCCGACCCGTCGACGACCTCGGGGCGGGGCGACGTCCGGCCCGAGGGCGCAACCATCCGCGGGTTCGACTCCGACGGTGCACCCGGCCCGGTGAGCACCGTGCAGGGGCCTGTCTCCCCGCCGTCGGACAGTGTTGCGCTGACCAGCGAAGGGCTGGTCACCTTCTTCACCGGATCGGCGACGATCGTCCTCGACGGGCAGACGATGCGACCGATCTACCAGGTACCGCAGACCCTCGGGCCGGGCGAGACCATGGCGGGGCAACTCCTCCTCCCGACGAGGGCGGGCATCAGTGTCCGCGACCCGGCGACCGGGCGCGAGACGAGCACCATCGGCTTCCCCCGCGACGACGCAACCGCCACCACGAGCCTTCGGGTCATCGGCAACGAGGTCGTCGAACAACACGGCTCGACCATCCGCGCGCTGGTGTCCACCGACCCCAACTGACCACAGGTGCCCACTGACCACCGACGCCAACCGACCACAGGCGCCGACTGACCATAGTCCCGCCCCGTGTGATCGGAGTCCAGGTCAGCTCGGGTCGAAGGTCCGGACCTCCTCGCCTGCTTCCCAGTGCTTCCAGAGATTCTCGGCCAGGTCGCGATATGCGTTGGCGCCCTTGTTCTTTCGCCCTCGCATCACCGACGCTCCGGACGCCGACGCCTCGGCGAAACGTACCGTGCGCGGGATCGGCGGATCGAGCACCGGGAGGTCGTAACGGTCCGAGACGTCGGAGAGCACGTCCCGACTGTGCGTGGTGCGGGCGTCGAACAGCGTCGCCACGGCACCGAGCATGGTGAGGCCGGGATTGGTGATCTGCTGTACCTCGTTGACCGTCCGCAGAAGCTGGCCGACGCCGCGGTGCGCGAGGGTCTCGCACTGCAACGGGACGATCACCTCGTCGGCCGCGGTGAGACCGTTGAGCGTGAGAACACCCAATGAGGGCGGGCAGTCGATCAGGATGACGTCGTAATCCTCGGCCACTTCGGCGAGCGCGCGTTTCAACGCGTATTCGCGCCCCGGTCGCATCAACAGCAACGCCTCTGCGCCCGCGAGGTCGATCGTCGCGGGCAGCAGTGTCACGTTGTCGGACGTGTCGAGGAGGACATCGGCGATCTCCTCGTCACCGAGGAGTACGTCGTGCACCGAGGCCTCGAGCTGATCAGGATCGTGCCCGAGCGAAAACGTAAGGCACCCTTGTGGATCGAGATCGACGACGAGCACCGACGCGTCCAGATCGGCGAGCGCGGCGCCCAATGACTCGACGGTGGTGGTCTTGGCGACCCCACCCTTCTGATTCGCTACCGCCAGCATCCGCGTCATGCGCTCACTCTACGACCCGCCCGGTCACAGCGTCTCGGGCGCACGCGGTTGTCACACACTATTTCCACGGTGTGACCGACATCAACTGTTCTGCCGCTGTGCTCACGCGGTCTCAGCTCACTCCGCCCCGTCCTCACACCGCCCCGTCTCACTCCGCCCCGTCTCACTTCGCACCGTCGAGTTCGCCCGAGATCCATCGCACCGATGCCGGATGGAAGAGCAGCACCAGGGTGACGACCGCCGCGATCGCCAACGGAATGGCGAAGCCCACCTGGTGGCTCGTGAACAGGTAATAGGCGACGGGAAGGAGCAGGATCTGCGCGACCAACGAGATGGCCCGACCCCAGCGCCGTCCGCGCATCAGCGCGACACCGCCGACCAGGACACCACCGAAGATGATGCCGAACCAGGCTGCGGTGCCGTATCCGCTGATGGCGGCCTCGTGATGTCCCGCGGCAGCTCGGATCACCAGCACGATCGCGAAGATCACCGCGATCGCTCCTTCGAGCGCGGTGATGGCACCTGCCACCCGCAGTTGAACCGGGCAGCGCGCAGTCACACTCGACGCCGCGCCGGCCGGTGGCCGACCGGCGCGCTGTGCCGACGAGCGTCCTTGTCGGTCGGCTGGGCCCTGCTCTTTGCTCACCCGTCCAGACTATGGGGTGCTCGGAGCAAGGGGTCGCAGGGTGGGCGATCGTGGCGACCCCATATCCTCGGGAGTCGTGCGCGTCATGCTCATCGTCAACCCCTTTGCGACCGCGACCACGGCCGCGGGTCGCGACGCGCTCGTCAACACCCTCGGCGCCCACGTACCCGTCGACGTCGAACACACCACCCATCGTGGCCACGCGGGCGAGCTCGGCGCGCGGGCCAGACGTGAGGGATACGACGTGGTCGTCGTGCACGGTGGCGACGGCTCGGTCAACGAGGTGACCAACGGCCTTCTCGGCACTCCGGCAGAGTTCGATCCCACCCTCACCCGCCCCGCGCTGGCCATCATCCCCGGCGGAAGCGCCAACGTGTTCGCGCGCACACTCGGCGTCGATTCGGATCCGTTGCGCGCGACACGCCAACTCATCGATCTCCTCGACGCGTCGTCGATTCACCGAATCGGACTGGGGCACACAGATACTCGATGGTTTCTGTTCAACGCGGGCATGGGTATGGATGCCGTCGTGGTCCACGCGATGGAGGACAAACGCCACTCGGGAAAGGCGGCCACACCCGGCCGCTACCTCTGGACGACGATCAGTTGTTTCGTGCGCGGATCGTCGAATCAACCCGCCTTCCGGGTGCGGTTCGACGGGCACGACCCGGTCGACGGTGTGCGTTTCGCCTTCGTGAGCAACACCACGCCGTGGACATTTCTGGGTAACCACGAGATCAGGACAAATCCCCACACCGACCTCACGAGCCGACTCGGAGTGTTCGCCGCGACCTCGACGGGGGTGATGCGCAACATCGGACTCGCGACCCGCCTGCTCACCCATCGCGAGCCCAGGGCACCCCACCTGATCCGGGACGACGACGTCGAATGGGTACAGTTCGACGCCGACGAGCCCATCGACGTCCAGATGGACGGGGATTACGTGGGAGAGTTCACGTCGATTCGCTTCACCCATCGCGAGGGCGTCCTCGACGTCGTCGCCCCCTGACGACATCTCCGGATCCGCGGTCGCGCCTCCCCTTTCGCCCCACGGGTCGCCGCGACTCCGAGAGGCGGACCCGACGGCCGGCCGTCGGCGTCGACAACGCCGCCGACCTCGGTGCTTCCTGACCCGGGAGTCAGATGAAATTCCGATTACGCGCAGGCTGACGGCAATAGTCGGGTGCCCGATGTCACGCCCTGATGCGCCAGAATGCGATCTACGCCACTAGCTGCGGAAACATAACGGCAATAATCGAACAACCGGCGTAGCATAGAACATTGGCACGGACGCGGGTGCACCACCCCCCTCCCGCAAGGGGCCACGGAGAGTGATATTGCACACGTGTCGATGAACACCATTGACTTCGGCTGGATTCGTGAAAGTATTCACAAGCAACAGCACGGAAACATTTGGTGTGTCTACGTGAACTGATGGTTACAGCCACAAGAAGCAAGATTTCGATGACGAGTGGTGCGCGTGATACGCGCGCCTGAAGGAGAAGGAATGGACTGGCGTCACAAGGCAATCTGTCGCGACGAGGACCCCGAGCTGTTCTTCCCTGTGGGAACCAGCGGTCCGGCAATCGCTCAGATCGCTGATGCGAAGCTCGTCTGCGCGCGGTGCCCCGTCACCGCCGAATGCCTGTCCTGGGCTCTCGAGTCCGGTCAGGACGCCGGTGTGTGGGGCGGCATGAGCGAGGACGAGCGCCGTGCGCTCAAGCGTCGCACTGCACGCACGCGGACACGCAGCAGCGTCTGATCGATTCAGACCACGGTCCCCGATCACTGCGGGGACGACAAGTTGACCCGGCCGAGTGCCGGGTCTTCTTGTCTGTTCTCGTTGTCAACGTGGGACTGCGCTCCTTGTTGCACATGAGCCCGACACGATCGGCCCCTTCTGCGACAAGCTCACGCGGGCGTGCGCGCATGCAATGGCACCGTGATGCGCGCTTGTGCTCCCTGCCCTTGCGGGTTCGGGCCTAGTTCCAGCGCGCCACCGAGTTCGATGTTCACGAGCGTCTGGACGATCTGCAGGCCCAGTCGTTCGGAGTCGTTGATCGAGAAGTTGTCGGGCAGCCCGGTGCCGTTGTCGCGCACGGTGAGCACCATGCGACGCACATCGCGGTCGGCCGAGATCTCGATACGCGCGTCGTCGCGCGGCTGCGCGAAGCCGTGTTCGACGGCGTTCTGGATCAGTTCGGTCAACACCATCACCAGTGGCATCGCCAGTTCTGCCGGCAGTACGCCGAGCCGGTCGCGGTGGCTCACCGACACCGGCGTCTCCCCTGCCGCGACGTCGACCATGCTCGGGAGCAACCTCGACACCGCCTCGTCCATGTCGACCTCTTCGTCGACGCTGCCGGACAGCAGCTCGTGCACGGTCGCGATGGCCGCCACCCGCCGCACAGCCTCCACGAGAGCCGATCGAGCTTCGTCGTTGGACGTCCGCCGCGCCTGCAGGCGTAGCAGCGCCGAAACCGACTGCAAGTTGTTCTTGACCCGGTGATGTATCTCGCGGATCGTGGCGTCCTTGCTGATCAGCGCGAGATCGCGGCGCTTGACCTCCGTGACGTCACGGATGAGCACCACCGCTCCGGAACTCACCCCTCGCGGACGAAGGGGCACCGCCCGCAGGAGCACGGTCGCCCGACGCGCATCGGCTTCCATGCGCATACCCACGTCGGGATACGGCCCCTCGGGCGGAACGAGGACACCGGCCGCGACGTCGATCATGGTCGCCGCGTCATGCGACTCGAACGCGTCGGTCAACAGCGACGTCGTCACGTCGGACAGTCGCCTCCCCGACAACTCCGAGGTCCACCCCATGCGATGAAACGCCGAGAGCGCATTGGGGCTCGCGTACACGACGACGCCACGCTCGTCGACGCGGACGAAGCCGTCGCCCGCGCGCGGTGTCGACAGACCCCTCGGATTGGCCTCGAGTCGCGCGAACGTACCGTCGGCGACCATCTGACACAGATCGTTGGCGGAGTCCTGGTACGCCAGCTCCAACGGCGACGGAAGTCGCGGATGGGTGAGATCGACGGCCCTGGTGAGCACGCCGATCACATCACCGGAGAATCCCACCGGGACCGCCTCACGTCGGATCGCGACCGACCCGAGCCATGTGGGATCCTCCTCGCGCAGGATGTGCCCCTCGTCGAATGCGCGGACGGCCTGCGGATCGGCATCGGCGTCGACGACCATGCCGACCTGATCGCTGGGGAACACCGTCGACGCCGTGTTGGGGCGGCATTGCGCGACCGTCACCACTTCGCCGCTCTCCGCACGTACCGCGAGCAGGAAGTCGGCAAAGGAGAGGTCGGCGAGGAGTTGCCATTCGGCGACGAGTCGCTGCAGGTAGGCCGCAGCGCGGTCGGACAGTGTGGTGTGTTCGGCGAGGAGATCCGCCAGCGTCGACATCGGCTTCGCTCAACAGTGTCGCGGGCGACTACTCGTAGGTGGCGATGACGTCGCCCGCCTGGATCACGTCGCCGACCTGCACCTTGACGTCGGCGAGGGTGCCCGACTCCTCCGCGAGTACCGGGATCTCCATTTTCATCGATTCGAGCAGGACGAGTGTGTCGCCGATCTCGATCTGCTGACCGGGCGTTGCCCGGACTTCGAGAACACTCGCCACGATCTCGGCGACCACGTCTTCTGCCATGGGCTCAAATCTAATCCACCACTGTGCCCCGACAGCAGAACACCCGCGAGCGAACCACCCGACCATCAGAGAGTTCGACGCGGGCCCGCCGGCTCGGGGCACGAAAAAGCCCGGGCGGACGCGGTCGATGTGACCGACTGTCACGCTCCGGGCGTTTCGTCTGGCACGCAGCTCAGGCGTTGGGGCGCTTGCCGTGGTTGGCAGCACTCTTCTTGCGTGCGCGCTTCTTGCGTCCGCGCTTACCCATGACGGGCCTCCTTCGTCTCCGATGTGCTCAGTGATTGTCCCACGTCGGCCCCCCATTCCGGGAATCGGTGCCGGTGGGGAGTGATCGGTACCCGGCAGGATGCGGCGTCTCGGTCGCCCGAGACGGGCGTCATTCGCCGCCGGAGTACCGCGTTTCGCGTACGACGACGGTCTTGCGGATCTCGACGCGGAGTCGGTCGCGCAAGCTGTCCGGCGCACGATCGCCACCGCATTTGCGGTTGATCAGCGCCTTCAGCTGTCGCTCGATGCCGTAATGCGCCAGGCACGACGGGCAGTTGTCCAGATGCTGCTGCAACCGGGCGCGGGCGGCGGCGTCACACTCGTTGTCGAGGACGAGCCATACCTCGGCGATCACCGCAGAACAATCGAGCGAGGTGAACTCCGGGTCGTCGGCCTGCGTCACCTCGGGAATCGAGTCGCTCATCGTGCCACCCCGCTCTTTGAGGCCGGCTCGCGGATGAAGCCGCGGTCGCGGGCCACATCGGTCAGCAGTTCGCGCAGCTGACGGCGTCCACGGTGCAGACGCGACATGACGGTGCCGATCGGGGTGTCCATGATCTCGGCGATCTCCTTGTACGGGAGACCCTCGACATCGGCGTAGTACACGGCCATCCGGAAATCCTCGGGAAGTGCCTGCAGCGCCGCTTTGATCTCGTCGTCGGGCAGTGCGTCGAGAGCCTCGATCTCGGCAGATCGCAGACCGGTCGACGTGTGCTCGGCGTTGGCTGCGAGTTGCCAGTCGGTGATCTCGTCGGTCGGGTACTGGGCGGGCTGGCGCTGCTTCTTGCGGTACCCGTTGATGTAGGTGTTGGTGAGGATGCGGTACAGCCAGGCCTTGAGGTTGGTGCCCTCACGGAACGAGGCGAACGCCGAGAACGCCTTCACGTAGGTTTCCTGCACGAGGTCTTCCGCATCGGCCGGATTGCGCGTCATCCGCAGTGCGGCGCCGTACATCTGGTCGAGCAACGGGAGCGCGTCGCGCTCGAACCGTTCGGTGAGGTCGGCATCGGTTTCCGACGGATCGGCACGACGCGGCGCCGCCGAGCCGGCCGCGGTGGATGCCGATTCCTGGGTGACGGACTCTTCTGTGGTCGACTCGGCTGTGGTCGACTGAACTGGGGTCGACTCACCTGGGACGGTGTCGCTTGTCCGGTCAGCACCGCCGGCAGAGTCGGGGGACTCGGGAGAAGCCACGTAATTCCCTTCGCTGATGACTCCGGTACCGCGAACCCCGCTGAAGGGCGTCGCAGATGCACCGGTGATGTCGATCAAGCTTACCGACCCCGCTTGCGTTCCGAGTTTCCCAGGTCGTTCGAGCACCATTGCTCCCATCGACGATCCACCTCCTCGATCTGTCCTGTTGTCCTGTACTTATCCGGTCCACCAACATGTGAACCACCCGCTGAGCAGCGGTGGGGCAGCGCCCTGACATTGTTGGTCAACAGGGTGGCGCCGACAATTGTTCCGCGCATGTCCGATTTGTTGGCGCACACTGATCTGTTGGCGCACGCGACACACACGGGAGGTTCCGATGGCAGCGACTCCAGCACTCACTGCGCTCGCCAAGGCGGGGGTGCCACACGACGTGCACAGCTACGCGCACGACCGGAAGTCCGACGCCTACGGAGCGGAGGCGGTCGACGCGTTGTCGTCGCTCGGCGTGTCGCCGGAACAGATCTTCAAGACACTCGTCGTGTCGCTGACCGGCGGACCAGGTGGGCTCGCCGTCGCCGTCGTGCCCGTACCGCACAAGCTGTCACTCAAGGCCATCGCGGCGGCCCTCGGGGCATCCAAGGCTGTCATGGCCGACGCCAAGGCCGTCACCCGATCGACCGGTTACGTGCTCGGCGGCGTGTCACCACTGGGACAGCGCACAGCCCTGCCGACCGTCGTCGACTCGTCGGCACTGGCCTGGGACCGAGTCCTGTGCAGCGCAGGTAAACGCGGCCTGGAGGTGGAGCTGTCGCCGACCGACCTCGTGGCGGCGACCTCGGCGGTCACCGCCGACATCGCTGTCTGAGTCGTGTCGGTACCGCGTGACAGCATGGAGTCATGTGCGGACGTTTCGCGGTGACCACCGACCCTGCCAAGCTCGCGGCCGAGATCGACGCGGTGAACGAGGTGCCCGCGTCGTCGGCGACTGGTTCCACCGAAAGCGCTGATGGCGACGCGACCGGCACCGAACAGACGGACTCCACGAGTGACGAGCGCAAGTCGCGACCGCTCGGCACGAATTACAACGTGGCGCCGACGTCGACGATCCTGACGGTCGTCGAACGTCATTCCCACGACGACCCACACGACGATCCGCGCCTGCGTATCCGCCCGATGCGGTGGGGGTTGGTCCCGTCCTGGGCCAAGGAGGTCGGCAAGGGGCCGCTGCTGTTCAACGCTCGCGCTGAGACGGCCGCGGAGAAGAGTTCGTTCCGCAGTGCGGTCAAGTCGAAGCGCTGCCTCGTTCCGATGGACGGCTGGTACGAGTGGAAGGCCGGTCCGGATAACAGCAAGGGCAAGCCGACGAAGATCCCGTTCTTCATGTCACCGAAGGACGGCACCCGGCTGTTCATGGCCGGGCTGTGGTCGACCTGGCACGACCGTTCCGACCGCGACGCCCCTCCCCTGCTGAGTTGCACGATTCTCACGACCGATGCCGTCGGCGAATTGCGCGAGGTCCACGACCGTATGCCCCTGATCATGCCGTTCGACAACTGGGACGCCTGGCTCGACCCCGACCATCCTGCCCCGACCGAGCTGTTCTCACCCCCGAGTCACGAGGTGGCGGACGCGATCGGAATTCGCGAGGTGTCGCCACTGGTCAACCGGGTCACCAACAACGGCCCGGAACTGCTCGCGCCTGCCTGACCTCCGCGTGGTCAGTCGTCGGGGACGAGCACGGCGGCACCGTCGAACCGGCCTGCCTCCAGATCGGCGAGCGCATGGTCGGCCCTAGAGAGCGGATACCTGTGCGTGGTGGCGGCGATCCCGTATCGGGCCGCGAGTTCGAGGAATTCACGGCCGTCGTCGCGCGTGTTGGCGGTGACCGAGCGGATCTCTTTCTCGTAGAACAGTTCTCGCTCATAGTTCAGCATCGGGATGTCCGACAGGTGGATGCCCGCTATCGAGAGCACGCCACCGCGGTCGAGTGCGCGCATCGCCACCGGGACGAGTTCTCCGACGGGCGCGAAGGTGATGGCGGCGTCGAGCGGCACCGGCGGCGCATCGTAGGCGCCGTTGACCGAGGCCGCCCCCAACGATCGGGCGAGTTCCTGCGCTTTCTCTCCGCGGGTCATGACGTGGACCTCCGCGCCCTGCGCGATCGCCAGTTGCGCGCACAGGTGTGCGCTGCCGCCGAATCCGTACAACCCCAGCCTGCCGCCGTCGGGCAGTGATGCCCGTACCAGTGCGCGGTAGCCGATGATTCCCGCGCAGAGCAGCGGGGCGAGCGTGACGTCGTCGACGCCGTCGGGCAGTCGGTAGGCAAAATCGGCAGGAACCGTCGTGTACTCGGCGTAACCCCCATCGACGTCCCAACCGGTGTATGTCGATGCCGGACAGAGATTCTCATTGCCTCGTCTGCAGTACTTACACGTTCCGTCGGTGTGGTGGAGCCAGGCCACCCCGACGCGGTCGCCGCTGTCGAAGCCGCGCACCTGCTCACCGGAGTCGACGACCTCACCGACCACCTCGTGTCCCGGCGTGACGCCTGCGCGATGAACCGGGAGGTCACCCTCGGTGACATGCAAATCGGTACGACAGACACCACAGGCACGCACCTTGACCAGCAATTCGTCCGGGCCCGGCGTAGGCACGGGTTTGTCGACCAATTCGATGGGGTGGCCGCCGATCGGCCCGGGGCGGGTGACTGACCATGCGCGCATGTCCCCACTGTAATTTCGTCGCGCCCGGTGTGTACTTGGTCCATGAATGCCGACCGAACGAGTGCCGATCAAGGAAGCTCCGGGCAAGGAGCCTCTGGACCGACGAGTTCTGGACCGTCGAGTTCTGGACCGTCGAGTTCTGGACAGTCGAGTTCTGGCTGGGGCTGGCTCCGGATGCCCCATCGCGGCGACGCGCCTGCGATCGTGCGGCTCGCGGTGAGTATCGCGGTCGGAGCTGCGGCCGCCGTCGGCATCGCGCAGGAGATCCCCCGGGGGGCTCCGCTCGCCGGGTGGGCGATCGGCGCGGGCCTGTTCGTGATCTGGACGTGGCTGGCGCTGTGGCCGATGGACAACACTGCCACCGAAACCCACGCCAGCAAGGAGGAACCGACGCGATTGGGTGCGTTCGCCATCATTCTCGTCGCCGCTTTCATGAGCCTGATCGGCATCGTCGAGGTGCTCTCCCGGAAGGACCCGGTGCTGCTCCTCGTCGCACTTCTGTCCGTCGTCGCCTCGTGGGCGGCGATCCACACGATGTACGCCATGCACTATGCCCGCGCGTATTTCGGGACCGACGGTCCTGCCGGCGTCGACTTTCACCAGGACGATCCCCCGCGCTACAGCGATTTCGCCTACATGGCGGTCACGGTCGGCATGAGCTACGCGATCTCCGACACCGACATCGGATCGTCGAAACTACGCCGAGTCATCGTCTTCCACGCGTTGCTGAGCTACTTCTTCGGCACGGTGATCGTCGCGTTGTTGATCAATCTCACCGCGAACGTCGGGTCCTGAGCACGTTCGATCGGCCGCGCTGGCTACACACGCTCAGTCGTAGCTGTAGGAGTTCAGCGGATAGCTGCCCATCTCCCGCAGTGTCGTCAACGTCGAATTGGGGCGCAGCAATGTCGCTTCTCCGTGCGGATCGAAGTAGTAACTGCGCGACGTCGCACAGTTGCCGCGATAGAACACCGACGATTGCAGGTGGTCGGTGACCTCGGCCAGAAATCGGTCGTTCGCCTCGTCTGTGACCTCGAACGTGTCCGCATCGCGACGCCGGAGTTCGGTGAACAGTCGAGCGATGTGCCGCATCTGCGACTCGATGGTGGTGAAGTACGAGAGCCCGCTGTAGGAGTAGGGACTGTTGAGCGACAAGAAGTTCGGGAACCGCGGGATGGTGATGCCCTCGAATGCCTGAAAGCGGTTCTCGCGCCACCACTTTCCCAGATTCCTACCGCCGCGACCGACGATCGTCATCGCGGGGAAATTGGTGTCCCACAGGTCGAACCCGGTCGCGAGCACCAGCGTGTCGATCGGGTGACGCGTTCCGTCCGCGCTGACCACGGCATCTGCTTCGAAGTGACCGATGCCGCCGGTCTCGAGCGTGACGTTTCGCCTCGCGAAAGCACGGAAGTACTTGTTGGAGAATGTCGGTCGCTTGCAGCCGAAATCGTAGTCCGGCGTCAGGGCGCGCCGCGTCGCGCGGTCGGGCACCTGCGCTCGCAGGTGTGCACGCGCAAGCAATGCCGCGGCCTTGTTCCCCGGTCCGAACTGCTTGAAATGCAGCACCCCGAACACCATCAGCACTTCCAGTAGCGACGTGTTGACGAGCCGGGCTACGCGCTGAGTGGCCGGAGCAGTGGCAAAGATCTTCTGCAGCGCAGCGGGTATCGGGAAATCGACCTTGGGTACCACCCAGATGGGGGTTCGCTGGAACACCGTGAGTGCGGCAGCATCCCTGGCGGCTTCGGGGATCAACTGGACCGCGGTGGCGCCGGTGCCGATCACGGCGACACGACGTCCGGTGAAGTCGAATCCGTCCTCCCAGTCGGCGGTGTGCAACACCTTTCCCGCGAACGAGTCGAGGCCGGGAAAATCGGGAATGTGCGGCTGCGACAGAAACCCTGTCGCGGTGACGAAGTAACGGCAGGTACGACTCGAACCGTCGGCGGTGTAGACCGTCCACAGGTGCGTGCGCTCATCCCACTCAGCGCGCTCGACGCTGGTGGAAAATTCCATGTGCCTCTTGAGGTCGTACTTCTCGGCGACGTGTTCGGCGTAGCGCTTGAGCTCAGCACCGGGTGCGAACAGGCGCGACCAGTACGGATTGGGTTCGAAGCTGTAGGAGTAGGTGACCGACGCGATATCGACAGCGAGCCCGGGATAGTGGTTCACATGCCACGTCCCGCCGAGGTCGTCCTCTCGCTCCAGAATCGCGATCGACTCGATCCCCTGGCGCCTGAACTCGATCGCCCCACCCATTCCGCCGAAGCCTGCGCCGACGATGACGACCTCGTGGTCCGGCTGCATCGAACCGCCCGCGCCCGACCCGCTCGACCCCGTCGTTGTGCTCGACTGCACCACCATCGACCCCGTTCCCGCATTTCTCCGCGACTGACCGCGCAGCGTTGTCTGTGACTCGAAGACACAGTAACGCAGATCACCCTCGACCAGGAAGGGTGAGCCGCCTCAGGTGATCGCCGATCCGTCGTAGAGCACATCGAAGAACTGGGTGGCGACGAGTTGTTCGCCCTTCTTTCGATTGACCCCCAGCTGTCTGCGGTACTTGGCGACATGCTGCAACGACAACGCGGAGTACAGCAGCGGCAGGTGGTCCTTGCGCTGGTCGTAGACGCCCGCTGCCCCCTTGGCGGCGAGACGATTGGCCTGCCAGTGCGACGGATGCATCAGGACGTCGCGGATGACAGCCGCCTTGATCATCTTCTTCCGACCCGGCGGGACGACCACCAGCTCACCCGGATCGAACAGGGCCACATCGAACTCTTCAGGCGTGGCGACGGTGCACCCCGCCGTCGGACGTGGATTGCACTCGACCATGTGGTGCACGCCGTCGTCGGTCATGAGGAAGTCGAAGCTGATCTGACCGTGCCAGTTCAGCTCGCGGGCGATCGTCTGCGCGGCGTGCAACGATTCCGGCGAGTCGACGGACTCGAACACGATCCCGCCGCGGTTGTCGATGGCCAGAGGGTGCTCGTAACACGAGTGCAAGACCACCTCGCCGTGGTGGACCACGCTCCAGCTACAGCGGTCGACACCCTTCAGGTACTCCTGCACCAACCAGGGATCGTCAGCGGTGGGATGCACGGCGTCGAGGCTCGTCTCGGATGCGAGCGGTCCGGTGTTCGTCACCACGTCGAGTCCACCCCTGCCGTAGGCCGCGCGGGCGAACCAGTGTTCCCAGTGCGTCGTCGCCGCGCGCAGCTCCTCCTGCGAGGTCGCCGTGATGGAGTCGGCGACGGGCAGGTCCAGCGATCGGCACAGTTCGCTGAAGCTCACCTTGTCGTGCACGCGGTGCAGGGTGTCGAAGTCAGGGAAGAACAGCTCGAGATCACGATGGCCCGCCATCAGACGGTCCCGGTGATACGCGAGGTAGAACACCTCCTCGAACATCGGTAGCAGCCAGGTGACATCCTCGGCGTCGATGATGTCGACGATCGCCGAGATGAATGCTTCGGTCTCCTGGGTCGGCGCAGGCACGGTGTAGTGCTTGCGCGCGCCGCGCGAGTGACTACCCGGCGCGGAGCGGAAGGTGTCGGCGGCGATCACCCGCCTGCCGGTCACACCGAGCTTGTGGATCTCGTCGACGGCGAACGGCATCCGTGAGGTGGTGACAAGGATCGTGGGATCGATGGCTGGCACGGATCAACCCTAACGGCGTGTGGGATGGCGTGCGCCGAACTCGACGTCCACGGCACATATACCGCCCATTGCGGCGCAAGCCGACTCCATCGTCGGCACCCCACTCGCCGGACGGATCACCGTCCGCCCGTCCGGAATACCGCAGGGGGTTTCGACGCTGGGTCACGTATGACGCAGAGGCCTGACGCACGATCGCCCGGGACGACGGCATCGACGAGCGAACCCCGGTCCGGGGCGCGTTCGTTCGTCGCAGCCATCGCGGCGTTCGCCGTCGTGATGCTCGGCACCACACTGCCGACCCCGCTCTACTCGATCTACGCCGAGGAACTCGGCTTCGGTGTCACCACGACGACCGTCATCTTCGCTGTCTACGCGGCCGGGGTGATCGTTGCGCTTGTCTGTTTCGGACGATGGTCGGATGTCGTGGGTCGGCGGCCACTGCTGATCGCTGGCGCGATCCTGTCCGTCGTGAGCGCCGTGGTCTTCCTGACCGCGGGGCCGGTGTGGCAGCTGATGATCGGCCGCGTGCTCTCGGGACTGTCCGCGGGCATCTACGCCGGCGCGGCCACAGCGGCGGTCATCGAACTCGCACCACCGAACTGGCGTGACCGCGCGCCGGCACTCGCAACCGCGGCGAACATCGGCGGATTGGGGCTCGGACCACTCATCGCGGGACTGCTCGCCCAGTTCGCGCCACTGCCGCTGCGCCTGTCATTCATCGTCGACCTGGTACTGCTCGCCATCGTCTTCGTCGGGATCTGGTTCATGACCGAACCGGTCACGCGCACACCGGGAGCCCGCCTCTCGGTGCAGCGACTGTCGGTCCCGCCGGAGACCAGGGGCGTCTTCCTCCGAGCGGCTATCGCGGCGTTCGCGGGTTTTGCGGTGATGGGAACGTTCACCGGTGTGACACCGGCATTCGTGTCGCAGGTCCTCGGCATCGATTCCCACGCGTTGGCGGGCATCCTGGTGTTCCTGCTGTTCGGCTCGTCCGCAGCGGCACAGATCGCCGGTCGGTCTGTGCCGACCGAACGCGCACTCGTCGCCGGTTGTGCGTTGCTGTTGGTCGGCATGATGGTGCTCGTCGCAGGGTTGCTGGCGGCGTCGTTCGCCCTGCTCGTCATCGGCGCGCTGGTCGCCGGTGCCGGCCAAGGACTCTCGTTCAGCAAGGGTCTCGCGTCGGTGGTCGGTGCGAGTCCTGCGGATCGACGGGCAGAGGTGACCTCGACCTTCTTCGTCGTCGCCTACGTCGCGATCTCGATCCCGATCGTCGGCGAGGGCTTCGCGGCGTCCCACTGGGGCCTGCGGACGTCGGGGGTGGTATTCAACATCGCGGTCGGCGTCCTCGCACTCGTCGCGCTGGTGCTGACCGCGATCGCCGTGCGCCGGGAGAACGCACGCGCCTACTCCTGAACCACCGGTGACGCCCGCGGCCGTCTCAGTCCTTGCCGCCCGCACCCCTGGCTGCCCCGACACCCTCACCGGCGAGAGCCGATACCAGATCTGAGAACCGACGACTGCTCGCGAGGTCCTCCACGAGCACGGCGGTGCCGCCGTCGTCGGCAAGCGGAATGCACCAGTTGGGATATTGATCGCTGTTGGTGCCGGGCTGATTCTGAATCCGCCGCTCGCCGACCGCGTCGACGAGCGCGACACCGAGCAGCACAGACGGCGTCGCAGCGATGAGCCGATAGAGCGCCTCCACGGTCTCCGGGCTCGTGAGTTCGGCGTCCGGGTCCAGGAGCCCACGCGCTCGTGCCATGTCGAGGATGGCATCGCGATCACGCGCATCGCGGGCGCGTTCGTCGGCCTCCGACGTCTCGAGGAGTCCGAGTTCTGCACGCAGGTCGATGTGCTCGCCCGCCAGATAGCCGACGGTCGGCGGCAGATCGTGGGTCGTCACCGACGTGAGACAGAGTTCGCGATAATCCTCCGGCGGGATAGGCGCGTACGGCCCGTGTTCGAACCACAGGATCGACGTGCCGAGGATGCCCCGCTGTGCCAGCGCGGTCTGCACGGTCGGCTCGAATACGCCGAGGTCTTCACCGATCACGACCGCACCGGCGCGCTGAGCTTCGAGGGCGAGAATGCCCAGCAGCGCGTCGTGGTCGTAGCGGACGTAGGTCCCGCCCGCGGGCCCCATGCCGTCGGGAATCCACCACAGCCGAAAGAGTCCCAGGATGTGGTCGACCCGCAGTCCCCCCGCGTGGCGCATGACCGTGCGCAGCATGTCCCGGTACGGTACGTAACCCGCGTCGGCCAGCCTTCCGGGATGCCACGGCGGCTGATCCCAGCCCTGCCCCTGCTGGTTGAACCCGTCCGGCGGTGCTCCGACCGTGGCACCCGAGGCCAGAACGTCATCGAGCATCCATGCGTCGGCTCCGTGACGGTCGACGCCGACTGCGAGATCGGTGATGATCCCGATACTCATACCCGAAGCGATCGCAGAGTGTTGTGCGCTGGCCAACTGTTCGTCGCAGATCCACTGCAGCCACATGTAGAAGTCGATGCGGTCGCCGTACTTTCGGCGTAACCGCTTGAGATAGCGCGCATCGCTGGCCTTCTCCGGCCAGTTGTCGCTGTCGACGCCGAAGCGCTCGACGAGCACGCACCAGGTGGCGAAGCCCTTGAGTCCCTCTCCTTCTCTTTTGCAGAATCTGTCGAAGGCATGGTCACGGCGCTTGCTCCGCGGGACGTCGTGGATGAGCTCGAGTACGTCGAGCTTTGCTCGATACGACTTGTTGCGCTTGATCTCCGACGCGTCGAGGTCGTCGGTGAAGAACTCCTTCTGCAGCGCCTTGATCCACTTGCGCTGGGGTTTGGGAAGCTCGTCGGCTTCGGGGATCTCCTCGACCCTGATGTAGAGCGGGTTGACGAAACGCCTCGTGGCGGGCAGATACGGCGACGCTTCGATCGGCGGACGTGGCGCGGCCGCGTGCATCGGATTGACCTGGACGAAGTCGGCGCCGTAGACACTGCCCGCGATCTCGCAGATGCGCGCGAGGTCGGCGAAGTCACCCACACCCCACGACCCCGCGGACCGTACCGAATACAGCTGCAGCGCGAGACCCCATCGCCTCGTGCCGAGGAGGTCGTCGGCCGTCGAGAGTCGGCGCGGGGTGACGATCAGGGGTGCGCTCGCGTAGGTGTCATGGGCCGGATTGGCGGCGACGATCTCGTGATAGCCCTGCGGCAGTCCACCCGGCACAGCGAAGGTCGCACGCCCGGTCAGTACGCCGTCGACGTCACGCGGCTGCGTCCACACATCGAGCTGGGTCGGCGTGACCGTGTCGCCGGATTCGGTGCGGATGCTGACGGCGACCGGATCACCGTGCGGAACGTGCACGGCGAACGTCGCCTGCGTGTTCGCCGACTCGTCGGTTTCGGTGACCACGGTGACCGATGGCAGGAATCGACGCCATTCCGCGACGTCGAGTTCTGCCAGGGACTGTTCGATGTGATCGTCGGTTCCGGCCTCGACGTCGAGGGATGCGAGCACCCTGACCAGCGTGTCGCGCGAGACCTCGTGATACTTCTGATCCCACCCGGTGTAGCCGACGCTCACTCCGCATCGTTGTGCGAGCTCCGCCAGCCGGTCACTCACCTGATCGGTCGTCACGTCTGCATCGTCTCACCGATTGGGCGGGGATGCGCGTTCACCGACGACCTTGCGCGGCGGGCCGTCGCGCAGTTGAATTCTTGTGACCCCGATCACCGCCTGCTGGGAGTACCCATGTCCGACGACGCACTGACACTCGATCCCACAACCACTGCTCTGGTGCTCATCGAGTTCCAGAACGAGTTCACCACCGACGGTGGTGTCCTGCACGATGCCGTCGCCGAGGTCATGGATTCGACGGGGATGCTGGCCAATACCGTCACCCTGGTCGACAAGGCACGTGCCGCCGGCGTCACCATCATGCACGCGCCGATCACCTTCGCCCCCGGCTACGGGGAACTGACCCGGCACCCCTACGGAATCCTCAAGGGCGTCGTCGACGGCAATGCCTTCGTGAAGGGAACCTGGGGTGCTGCCATCGTCGACGACCTCACCCCGACCGAAGGAGACATCCTCATCGAGGGCAAGCGCGGCCTCGACACGTTCGCGAGCACCAACATCGATTTCATCCTGCGCAGCAAGGGAATCGACACGATCATCCTGGGCGGATTCCTCACCAACTGCTGCGTCGAGTCGACGATGCGGTCGGGCTACGAGAACGGCTACCGGGTCATCACACTGACCGACTGCACCGCGGCGACGTCACCGGCCGAGCACGAGAACGCCATCACGTTCGACTACCCGATGTTCTCACTGCCCGTCGACTCGTCGGCGGTGCTCGCGGCCCTCTAGCCGAGTTCCGGGGTGACTCAGAAGAACTGGTCGCGACGCCGGATCAACGACGTCGCGGCTGCGCTGATGACACCGGTCAGGACCAGGTAGCCCGCAGCCAACCAGGGTGTGCCGCCCGACGCCCCGAGGAGTGCGGTCAGGATCAGCGGGGTGAGCCCCGACGCGTAGATGCCGGAGAACTGGTAGACCACCGACAGCCCCGTGTAGCGCACCGGCGTCGGGTACAGGCTCGCGAACAGCGTGCCCTGCGCGCCGTAGAACAGCGCATGGACCACACCGAAGACCACCACGAGTCCCACCGTGAACCAGACGAGATCTGAGGTCCCGAAGAGCACGAACACCGGGTACACCGCGACCGCGTAGGCGACCATTCCCGCGAGATAGACCCGTCGGGGGCCGAACCTGTCTGTGAGCAGACCCGACACGGGCAGCAGAAGCGCCATCACCGCCGAGGCGATGGTCACCGAGATCAGGACAGACACCTTGGGCAGGCCGAGTTGCGTGGTCGCATAGGCGATCGCGAATACGCCCCAGGTGTTGAACGCCGAACCCTCGCCCCATCGGGCGAGCAGGCCGAGCACCGTGTTGCGTGTATACGGTTGCCGGACAACCTCCTTCAACGGAGCCGACGACTTCTGCGACAGCTCGTCCACCTCCCGGAACGCCGGGGTCTCGTCGACCCTGAGACGCACGACGAAGCCGATGACCACGAGCACGATGCTGCCGAGGAAGGCGATACGCCAGCCGTAGGCGAGGAACGCATCGTCGTCGAAGACCACCTGAAGCAACGCGAAGATCGCCGTACCCAGGGCGAGGCCGAGAGCGAGGCCGATCTGCGGGATCGAACCGAAGAAACCGCGACGCCCGCGCGGGCTGTGTTCGACGGCGAGCAGCACCGCACCCGCCCACTCGCCGCCGAGCGCGAACCCCTGCACGATGCGCAGCAGGAGAAGCAGGATCGGTGCGAGTACGCCGACCTGCGCGGCAGTCGGCAGCGCACCCATGGCTGCGGTGGCGAGCCCCATCATGACCATCGTCAGCGCGAGGGTCTTCTTCCGGCCGATCCGGTCGCCGATATGGCCGAACACGACCCCGCCGATCGGACGTACCACGAACCCCACGGCGAACGTCGCGAACGTGAGCAGTGTGCCGACGAACCCGCTCTGGTGCGGGAAGAACACCGTGCTGAAGACGAGACTCGCTGCGGTGGCGTAGAGGAAGAAGTCATACCACTCGACCGTCGTACCCAGCAGGCTTGCCAGAGCGACGGTTCGCAGTCGTCGACGCCGTTCGGCGTCGCTCTCGGAGTCGACGCCTCGCGTGTCGAGTGACGTGCTGCCATCCGCAGCCGTCGCAGAACGGATGCTTGTGGCGGTCGAGCGCGTAGATGTCACGGTCACGGTTGATCGACGCTACGCAGCTCACGCGAGGCTGCCCAGATCAACAATCACCGTGATCACAACTGCCGCGGGTCGGCGGGACCGGACTCGGGTGGTGGACTCGCGTAATGGTCGCAGCCGTCACCTCACCGCGCGACGCATACCGGGGGTAGCTGCGCCCCGAGTCCGCGCAGCGCGAGTGACTGCGCTCGCGGTGAGTACGTGAAGTCGGTGTGTTCGGTGTGATCTGCCGGGCAGCCGTCCTGGATGACGATGTCGTCGACGTGTGCGCCGGGGCCGGCGGTCAGAAAGCTCGCGGTGTACGGGGTGGAGACCTCGTCGTATGTCGTGGTGAGCACGGTGTAGTCGAGTCCCGGCATGGTGTCCCCGCCGCTGTTGAGTCGCGTGATGAACTCCGACCCCTGCTGCTGATCGGCGCCGGCCGGACCCGACGCCGCAGCGACCTGTGGCCCGATGTCGACACCTTCCGCGCGCATGTCGTGCTCGAGATCGACGAGCCCGTCCATCGTCGTGCCGTGGTTGGTCGCGGCCATCGTCACCACGCGGGACACCTTGTTGCCCAAAGGATTCGATGCATCCGCTCCACCGTGGAACCTCAGATACGCCCGTGCGATGACGCCGCCCTGCGAGTGCCCCACCAGATCGACCTGCCTCGCTCCGGTGACCCGCAGCACGCGCTCGACGAAAGCGCCCAGTTGGGCGGCCGACTCGTCGACGTGGCCCGCGCCGTATTCGCCACCGGACTGCAGTGCGGGGACACCACCCCCGGCCGAGGTGGGCAGAATGCCGAGTTCCGGGGCGAACACACAATATCCGTGACGCGCGAGCACCGGCGCGAAGCCGGCCCACGTCTGATACGCCGACTCCCAGGTGCCATGCACCAGCACGACCGGTCGAGGGTGGGCCTTCGACGGCTTACACGCCCAGTCGTCGGCCCCGGGCGGAATCGCCTCGGGGTGTGGATACCTCGCGGCCGCACGGAAGTCGGACTGCACCGGTCCTGATCCCACCGGGTCGGCGGAACCGCTCGCCGCACTCGCGGGCGGGGCGGTCGCCGCGACCGCACACACGACCGCGACGACCAGAACGGACACCATCGCGGACGCACGGGTGAAACGAATCGGACATTTGCGAAATACCTTGCGTGCCAACAGCTCCCCCTTGATCAGTGTGTCGGGGTGAGCTTATTGCGGACAGCGACGCAGCGGCCCTGGTTGTGAGTGTCCAGCCCATCCGGTGGCGCTGTGTCCGTGAGCGCACCACGCGCACCGAGGGATGACGGCGACACCCGTCACGTCGAGTAGTGGGCGACACCTTCGGCGGATCGTCGGAGCCACCTCACGATGTCACGGCGATGGCGTGATTCGACACCTGTCACCGTGAAGCCCCGATCACGCAGGCTTGATGGCCTCGGCGATGGGGGTCGATCCGTCATTGAATTCGATGAACGCGCCGATCGTCGACGGCTCGGAGATCACGTCCGCAGCAACCTCGGCGACGTTGTCACGGCTCGTGTTCCCCTTCTTCCAGTCACCCTTGTGTGTGACGTCGATGCGGCCGGTACCCGGGTCATCGGTGAGCGCGCTCGGTCCCAGGATCGTCCACTCGAGGTCGGTCTTCTTGAGGTACTCGTCAGCCTCCGCCTTCGATTCCGCGTACGCGTAGAACGGATCGTCCTCCGGGACACCGTGATCGGGACCAGCACCGAAGTACGACACCATGATGTAGCGGTCGACGCCTGCCGACTGCGCCGCATCCATCGAACGGATGGCGGCATCGCGGTCGACGGCGTAGGTGCGCTTCGGGTCCCCACCACCGGCACCCGCGGACCACACGACGACATCCTGGCCGGCGAGCACGGACGCAAGGCCCGCGGTGTCGAGTTTCTCGACATCGGCGAGCAGTGGTTGCGCACCGGTCGCGGTGACGTCGTCGGATTGCGCGTCATTTCGGATGAGCGAAGTGACCTCGTCGCCCCGACTGTGCAAGATCTTGGCCAGCCTGAGTGCGATCTTCCCGTGTCCGCCGATGATGATCACCTGTGTCATGAGAGCCCTCGATTCGTCGATGAATGGATCCGTCAGGATTCGCCGAGTCGATGGATTCGTCTCGACAAACGCCGCACTCCATCCAACGTACCGACGCTCCGCCCACCGCAGGTGCACGCGGCACCGCTCTCACGGAATGCAGGCGAAACCGGTCACCGGATCTTCTTTGCAGTTTACGATTCGATTACTTAGCATCAAGCAACTATATTCATTGCGTGTTGGTCTTTCGACCAGCAGTTCTCGACGTCCAGACATTCGCCCCCGGAATTCCACGAAGAAGGTGATGATCGTGCCCAACTCCGCTTCGCTCGCCGACGACACCGTCGACGCGGAAGCCGCAGACACCAGCGATGTGGCGGTGCTGCATCACCATCTGGTGCGGGTCACCCGTGCACTCCGCACCTCAGGAACAGACAACAACCTGAGCGTGGGAACCGCGTCGGCGCTCTGGACGATCAACGCCCACGGACCGCTGCGGATGTCGGCTCTCGCCGAACGCGAGGCGGTCGCGCTCCCGACAGTGTCACGTCTCGTGGCCGGACTCGAGCAACTCGGGTACGTCACGAGGACACCTGACCCCGATGACCGGCGTGCGCGACTTCTGGTGGCGACACCGGAGGGAGCCGATGTCATCACCCATGCCCGCTCCAAGAAGGCCCAGTTGCTCCGCGCAGCAATGGACCGCATGGACTCGCAGCAACAGCGGCGCGTACACGCCGCGATCGAAGATCTGGCCGATGCCCTCGCAGAAGAGATATCGACCTGACCGGATCACCCCTGCATCGCCCTCTCCCAGCACTTCCGATCTCGTAGAAGGACTTCCATGACCACTGCGGTTAACGACGCCGGGTCCGCCGACTCCGCACGGCCGACGCCCGCACCCACCCACGATCCGCACTACAAGTGGATCGCGCTGTCGAACACGACACTCGGCATGCTCATCGCCACGATCAACTCGTCGATCGTGCTCATCGCCCTGCCCGACATCTTCAAGGGCATCAACCTCAATCCCCTCCTGCCCGAGAACACCAGCTACCTGCTGTGGATGATGATGGGGTTCCTGGTCGTCACCGCCGTTCTGGTGGTGAGCTTCGGACGACTCGGTGACATGTTCGGTCGCGCCCGGATGTACAACATGGGCTTCGCCATTTTCACCGTCTCGTCGATCCTGCTGGCGATCACCTGGTTCGACGGCAGCGAAGCAGCGATCTGGCTGATCTTCTGGCGCATCATCCAAGGTGTCGGCGGCGCGTTCCTCATGGCCAACTCGTCGGCCATCCTCACCGACGCGTTCCCGCCGAATCAGCGCGGACTGGCCATGGGTATCAACGGTGTCGCCGCGATCGCAGGCTCGTTCCTCGGCCTGCTCGTCGGCGGCCTGCTCGCGCCCATCCAGTGGCACTACATCTTCCTCGTCTCGGTGCCGTTCGGGGTCGTCGGAACCATCTGGGCCTACCTGAAACTCCGTGACACCGGTGTGCGCAAGCACTCCAAGATGGACTGGTGGGGCAACATCACCTTCGCGGTGGGCCTCGTGGCAATCCTCGTCGCCATCACCTACGGCATCCAGCCGTACGGAACCTCGAACATGGGATGGACCAATCCGTGGGTGCTCGCAGGTCTCATCGGCGGTGTCATAGTCCTCGCGCTGTTCGTGCTGATCGAGACAAAGGTCGCCAGCCCGCTCTTCGAGCTCTCACTGTTCCGCAATCGCTCGTTCGCATTCGGCAACCTCGCCAACCTGATGGGCTCCATCGGCCGTGGTGGTCTGCAGTTCCTGCTCATCATCTGGTTGCAGGGCATCTGGCTGCCGCAGCACGGCTACGACTACAGCCGGACCCCGCTGTGGGCCGGCATCTACATGGTGCCGATGACGATCGGCTTCCTGCTCAGCGCCCCGATCTCCGGCGCACTGAGTGACAAGCTGGGCACCAAGTGGTTCACCACGCTCGGCATGCTCATCACCGCGGGCACCTTCGCCGCACTCATCGCTATCCCCGTCGACTTCGACTACTGGGTGTTCGCACTGATCCTGCTGATCAACGGCATCGGCATGGGCCTGTTCGCCTCGCCGAACCGCGCAGAGGTCATGAACAGCCTGCCCATCACCTCTCGAGGGTCGGGTGCCGGCATGATGACCACGTTCCAGAACGCAGCGATGGTGTTGTCGATCGGCCTGTTCTTCTCCCTGATGATCGCCGGGCTGAGCCAGCATCTGCCGACCGCCATGTACAGCGGACTCACTGCGAACGGTATGCCGTCGGAGGCTGCGAACGGTATCGCGCACCTGCCGACGGTCGGCATCCTGTTCGCCGCGTTCCTCGGGTACAACCCGATCAAGGAGGTCGGCGGCCAGGCGCTGCAGTCACTTCCGCAGTCCAGTGTCGATCACCTCACCGGACTCGACTTCTTCCCGCACCTGATCAGCGATCCGTTCTCCGACGGTCTGACCGCTGCGTTCACGTTCGCGTTGATCTGCTGCGTGATCGGCGCCATCGCGTCGCTGTTCACCGGTAGCAAGAAGATGAAGGTCGAGTCGGTTGACGGGGAGCCGAGCACATCGGCGACGCCCGCCGAGTCGCTCGGTGAGGAACTTGCTGCCGTCGCCGCCGACGCCAGTGAGATGCCCGGCGAGCTGGTCACCCCGGACTCGTCGCGCCGTTCCTGACGACTGATCGCTCCGACACCGCCCCGAGCCGCCGACACCGAAGGCGCTCGGGGCGGTGTGGTCTCAGCTGTGGAAGTGGTCCCAGCCGTGGCAGTGGTCTCAGTCGTGGAATTCGTTCTTGGGGAGCCGTACTCGCGCGTCGGCCGACCACCGCGCGGCGCGAACCCGCAGGTTCCACCGCGCGGGCGGCACGGTGAACTCCATCCACCGGCCGTCGCCGAGCCAGAGCGACCACAGGTCCTCGTCGGGGAAGTCGCCCATCCGGACGTAGATCTGTTCACCCGCAGCCGACGCGGTCAGCCAGCCCTGGTCGCCGGGGTCGTCGACGAACTCGGCCTCGGCGGCGAGAACCGCCTCCAGGTCGACGACGCGATCGCCGCGACTCACCATTGCTCTTCCCCCTCGTTGCTCCCGCGCGTGAGTGTGCTCGACCGACTGCCCGAGTCACCCGACCGACCGTCAGTCATCCAGCCGCACACTGCTGACCGCTGTGACGATCTCACGGCAGAATTCCCTGCCCGCGCGCAGCGGCACGAGACCCGTCGTGTGCACCAGGTATGCGACGTTTCCGCGCGCGAACACCTCATACCTCAGCGCACAGAACCTTCGCTCCCCCGTGTCCAGATAGGTCCCGGTCTGCAGCGAGGCCCCCTCTGTGCGGAAGCCGCGCGGGGTGGCGACCACGTCGTCCTCGACCCAGTCAGGTAGCGCACGCGCCTCGACGGGCGCATGGTCGAGTAGTGCGGAGAGATCTGTGTGATGGTCGACGATGAATCGGGTGAGCACGATCGCGATTGTGCCCTCACTGCCGTGTCCCGAAACGAAGAGGCGCAGGCAACCGGGTGACTGCGCGGCTTGCCAGGAGTCGTCGAGGTCGATGGTGATCTCGCCGGGCACCGACATCGGATCGGTGACGTGATGTGCCGACACCGCCATTCGAGTGAGCCTCTCGAGTATCGGGATCGTCGTTCCCGGGGCGGACACGACCGTCTCGGTTAATCGTCGACGGTGCGCCGCGCGCGTATCTCGGGTCCGGTGAGGGAATTCCTCGGCGAGGCGCGCTGTCCCGGCCGCAGACGGGCGGGCTCGACTGGTCATCCGGGTGAAGAACTCACCCGTACGCGTGTCGATCTCGCCCGTGCAGGCGCCGATGTCGACCGCGGCCCTGATATCGGCCGGTCCCGCGTTGCCCACCGAAGCGACCGACTCGGTCGACTCGATCGCATCGGGGCCACTCGGATGCAACGCATCCCGGTTCGGGGCATCCCGGTTCGGGGCGGCCGGGCTCTGGGCATCCGGGCTCTGGGCATCCGGGCTCTGGGCATCCGGGCCGGTCTGCACGAGAAGCCGGGTCACCGGTACGGCATCGCTGTCAACGGACACCGGACAATGGTACGCACGTCACAATCCCGGTGACCATCTCACGCACTGGTTGCCCACCACGCGCCGCCGTCGAATTCGATGATCTGAATCAGTCTGTCTAACTGGCGAATTCACGGGCGAGCGCTTGAGTGAAGTCAGAAACCCGTGGAGCCTCGGTCCGACTTCGAGGACCGTGACGACCGGAAGAGCATGTAACCGCCGTAGATCGCGAGAACGACGAGTCCGATCCAGAAGAGTCCCTTGAGGATCGGACCGAGAAGTGCGAGCGCGATCAGCGTTATGACAACGATGCCGAGGACCTTCCAGAAGCCCATTCCCGAGCCGTTGCCGTTGTTGTTCGATGATGTGCCGGTGCTGTCGTATGAAGTGGTCATGACTCCACCTTGCGCGTGTGCGGTACGGAAAGCACCTGTTCGGCGGGCAGTTGGGGGAAAGATCAGGGGCATCCCCGAGCCGGCTGCGGCGCGGTGTAGCTCCATCCCATCGAGTCGGGAGAGGGCCAGGCGCATCGATCCCGGAACCAGCCGATGCACACATCTGCGATGAGCTCGGCGGAATCACTGGTGAGGTAGCCGTGAGTGCAGTCGTCGAAACTGTCGTCGAGGTGCCATCGGTGTCGGGCCGACCGAGGCACCGAGTAGCCGGCCAACCGGGGGCGCCCCATCAGCCCTGTCGAGAGTCGCACCAGGTAAACGTTGCCCTGCAGGACATGTATCTGCGCACATTCCACGTCGGCGTCGGCATCGGCGGCGGCGTCGTGTCCAGCGGGTCCGAGGTCGAGCACGGCCGCTGACGGCATCACCCGTAGCTCGGTGACCAACCACTCTCTGGCGGCTGTCCAGGCGGACTCGGCGGATGGGCGGTGGGACACATCGTGTGGGGTGGGATCGTTCATGCGGCCAGGCCTCGTCTCGGCGATCGGATGCGCTGTGTGCCGTTCATCCGCGACACACGGCGCCGCGCGCATGTTCAGTGGCTCAATGCGGCGCACATGACAGTGAAGCACCGCCCACCGACAGATTCGCCGCACACGGGCGTTGACCCCGCACCGTGTCGCACGCGTCCGTCGTCGACGACCGGACGGGCCTACGTCGGCGGTGTGTCGTCGCGCCCCAGGGCGGCGTCGCTCTGCGCGTCCGAATAGCCGGGTTTGACCACCCAATTGGCCGGTAACCCGTCTGCGCGCTTCTGCGCCTCGTACTCCTCTGCGATGTTCTCGTCGTTGACGGTGACCAGCGGCTGTCCGCCGAATTCGCGATACAGCGCGAAGGCGACGAGTACGAGACCGAGCGCTGCACACACCCATGTGCTACCGGGAACGCTCGACCAGCCGCGATCGATGACGTCGACGATCGCCCACACGATCCCGATCAGTCCGATCGCGACCAACGCCACGAAAACACCTCTACCACGCATCGCCTACCACCTTTCGCCTGCGCATCCGGCCCGTGACCGATCCTGCCATGCGCCCGGCGCAGGAGATCACGGTCAGACTCGGCCGACGTTGCGACGCGACCGCCGTCGGCGCGGACAGGTCGACGTGCTCGTAGTGTCACCACCACGGCAAGATGGTCGCCATGCCCATCCCCGAATTCATCACCGACCTGCGTTCCCACGTAGGGCACGCGCCGCTGTGGCTCTCCGGTGTGAGTGGCGTGGTCCGTGACGATCACGGGCGCATCCTGCTCACCCATCGCGCCGACACCGCGGAATGGGCGGTCGTCTCGGGCGTGCTCGAGCCCGGCGAGGAGCCTGCGCGTGCCATCGTTCGCGAGATCGCCGAGGAGACCGCCGTCGACGCCGAGGTGGTACGGCTGACCAGCGTCGACGTCACTCCGATGGTCACCTACCCCAACGGTGATCAGACTCGCTACCTCGACGTGTGCTTCCTGGTCCGCCACGTCGCCGGAACACCACGCGCGGCCGACGACGAGAACACCGAGGTCGCGTGGTTCGCGCCCGATGACCTACCCGCGAACCTCGCCGAGACGTCGAGGCTCCGCATCGAGAAAGCACTGAGTGACGCCGCGGAGGCATGGTTTCGACGCTGAGCGGAGCCGGGTGATGAGTGTCGTGTCACTCACGCCGCGAGTGGCGGGGTCGAGGCCTGCCTGTTCGTCGGAGTTAGCGCGATCGACACCGGACGGTGACCTTCGGATCGGAATAGCACCGCAGCGACTGCGCCTTGAACCAGATATGGCCGATGCAACGAACACAGAGTCCTCGAACACTGGCTCAGCGAAGACACCGACCAACGAGAACACCCTCGACATAGAGTCGGCTGCCGTCACCGCGCGGCAAGCCGTGGCAACCGCATACGGTGATCCCACCTCCGTGGTGGAGATCGTGAAGGCCGAACTCCCCCTCCCCGACACTGGCCAGGCGGTCATCGACGTGACCGCGATCGGGGTCAACCCGATCGATGCGAAGACCGTCTCCGGAGCCATGGGCGGCGACACATCGAAGCTGCCCCTGCCCATCGGACATGAACTCGCGGGTGTCGTCCGTGCGGTCGGCAGTTCGACCGGCGACACCCCGCCGACCACCTTCACTCCCGGCGACGAGGTCATCGTCTATCCGGCACCCGGCGCGTTCGCCGATCACGTCGTCGTCGATCTCTCCTCCGTCCATTCCCGACCCGCAGGGCTCGACGCCGAGCACGGCGCAGGACTTCTCCTCGTGGGAGTGACGGCAGCCGACGTGGTGGCCACCGCCGCGATCACGCCAGACGACACCGTCCTGATCCATGGGGGCGCGGGTGCCGTCGGGTCGATCGCGGTCCAGCTCGCACTCAGAATCGGCGCGACGGTGGTCGCCACCGCCTCACCTGCCAACCACGAGTACCTGCGTGAACTCGGCGCCACCCCGGTGGCGTACGGCGACGGTCTGCCCGACCGGGTCCGTGCCGCGGCGCCCGACGGCGTCACCGCGGCGATCGACACCGTGGGCACGGACGAGGCGATCGACGTGTCGCTCGAACTCGTCGCCGATCGCGCGCGCATCGTGAGCATCGCAGCGTTCGGACGTGGCGAGGACGGCATCGTCCTGGTCAACGGCAGCACTCCCCAGAGCAAGGAGAACCGGGCGGCCGCCGTCGACGGACTGATCGCCGACGCCGCTTCGGGAGCTCTGGTCACCGACATCGCGGCGACCTATCCCCTGGATCGAGCGGGACAAGCACTCGAGGATCTCCTGACCTCGCATCCCCGCGGCAAGTTCGTACTGTTGCCCTGAACCGGCACCCATGGGAGTAGCCGCGCTGGTTGCCCCTGCTGAGCCACACCCCGATCCCGCTCGCGGATGCAGACCGCGCGTCCTGACGGCCCCGGGATCGATCCCAACGAAGTGAAAGGTGTTCCATGACAGTGCCACTCATCACCCTCAACAACGGGCTCCAGATTCCCCAGCTCGGATTCGGCGTGTTCCAGATCGAGCCGGAGAAGACCGTCGACGCCGTGCGCACTGCGCTCGACGTCGGCTACCGCCACATCGACACCGCCGAGATGTACGGAAACGAGAAGCAGGTCGGCGAGGGCGTGAACGGATCGGACGTCCCACGCGATCAGGTGTTCATCACCAGCAAACTGAACAACAACCACCACGACTACGACGATGCGATCAAGGCGACAGATCAGACGCTGGCCGATCTGGGCGTCGACGCCGTCGATCTGTTCCTGATCCACTGGCCGCTGCCAGAGGTCGGCGATTTCGTCGACACATGGAAGGCCATGGAGAAGATCTACGCCGACGGCAAGGCGCGCGCGATCGGCGTGTCCAATTTCCAGAAGCACCACCTCGAGCGACTCTTCGCCGAGACGGAGATCGTGCCCGCTGTCAACCAGATCGAGGTTCATCCGTACCTGACGCAGGACGACCTGCGCGCGTTCAACGCCGATCACGGCATCGCGACCGAAGCGTGGTCGCCGATTGCACAGGGCGACGTCCTCGACGACCCGGTGTTGAAGAAGATCGCCGAGGAGAAGGGCAAGTCGACTGCCCAGGTGACACTACGTTGGCACATCCAGCGTGGCGACATCATCTTCCCCAAGTCGGTCACCCGCTCGCGCGTCGAGGAGAACTTCGACATCTTCGACTTCGAGCTGACCGGCGACGACATGGCCGCCATCGACGGCCTCAACAAGAACAAGCGACGCGGACCCGATCCGGACACGTTCAACTACGTGCCCTGAACCGCTACGCGTTCACCAATCTCGCTCCCGCTCACCTCATCCGGTGAGCGGGAGCGCTTTGTGCGGTAGGTCGACCGCCGATCGCGCCGCGTGGACGTTGTGGCGGACCTCGCGGCTGCAACCTCCGTTGATCGGCCCGCGCGTGGGCTCAGGAGGCATCCGAGCAGAGGTCAAACGCCCGCCGATCAAGTATCAAACGCCCCGGCGATCGGGTCCTCGAACGTCGGCGCGCAGAATGACCTCATGAAGATCTCGCACCGCGCGCAGCAGGTCGCTCCGTTCTACGCGATGGAGTTCGCGAGCAGGGCCGTCGCCGTCGAGTCGCGGGGGCGGCGCGTGATCCGACTCAACATCGGCGAACCCGACTTCGGTGCACCACCCGCGTTTCTCGCCGCGGCACGGGAGGTTACCGACGGTCGACCGCTGACCTACACGGGCGCGCTCGGCCTGCCGGAGTTGCGTGAGTCCATCGCCGATTTCTATCGTCACCACTTCCGCGCTGACGGAGTCACCGCGGCGAACGTCGCGGTGACCTCCGGAGCGTCCGCAGCACTGCTCCTCGCATGCGCGACCCTGATCGACGAGGGCGACGACGTACTGATCGGCGATCCGTCGTACCCCTGCAATCGACAGTTCGCCCAGGCATTCGGCGCGCGCGTGCAACTGGTGCCCACCGGGGTTCCCGAACGGTTCCAACTCACGGCTGACGCAGTCGACGCCGCGTGGAGCGATGACACCCGCGGCGTCATCGTGGCGTCGCCATCGAATCCGACCGGCACATCGCTGCGTCACGACGAGCTCACCGACCTGTGCCACCGTGTCTCCGCGCGCGGCGGATGGAGCATCGTCGACGAGATCTATCTGGGGTTGTCGGATCCCGGTGCCGACGGCCGCCCGCCGCGCAGCGTCCTCGCCGATCAGTCACTGTCGTCGGACGTCGTTGTGGTCAACAGCTTTTCGAAGTACTTCGGCATGACCGGTTGGCGACTCGGGTGGTGCATTCTGCCAGCGGACGTCGTCGACGCCGTCGAACGTCTCGCGCAGAACTTCTACGTGTGCCCGCCCACCCCTGCGCAGTTCGCCGCGCTGAGTTGCTTCACCCCCGAATCGCTTGCGGTGTGCGAGGACCGGCGGCGCCAGTTCGTTCAGCGGCGCCAGCTCGTCCTCGACGCGCTCACCCCGACGGCGCTGAAGATACCGGTGGCCCCCGACGGCGCGTTCTACGTCTACATCGATGTTTCCGAGACGGGACTCGACTCGTGGGAGTTCTGCGAGCGCGCACTCACAGAAGCACATGTAGCCCTCACTCCCGGAAAGGATTTCGGCATCGCGACAGCTGACCGTTATGTGCGGCTCTCCTATGCCGCGTCGACCGCCGACCTCACCGAAGGCCTGGACAGGATCGCACACTTCGTCGAAGGACTCGCATGAGCATCAGTACGGCCACGATCACCGCGACCGTCGACGACCACCTCGACCACCTCGATCTCGGACCGTCCGGACTCCCCGGGGTCATCGCCGGGGTCAGCACCACCGCCGAAACCCAATGCGTCGCAGCCCGTGGCGAGAAGTCGACGGGCACCGGTGAACCTATTGCGACCGACGCGATCTGCTCGATGTATTCGGTGACCAAGTCGCTGACGGCGACCGTCGCCGTCCAGCTCGTCGACGACGGCCTGCTCGACCTCGATGCCCCGGCCGCCGAGTACGAACCACGACTGCGCGACGTCGCGGTGCTCGCCGGCTTCGACGGCACGGGCACACCGATCCTACGGGCTCCGCGGACTGCGATCACGACCCGACAATTACTCACCCACACTTCAGGTTTCGGCTACACCTTCTTCGACGAGGACACATCGCGCGCAGCGAAGGCACTGTCGGTCCCCGACGTCGCCACCGGGAGCATCGAATCGCTGCGTACACCGTTGGTGTTCGACCCCGGCAGCGCGTGGCTCTACGGCATCGGTCTCGACTGGGTCGGCCTGGTGATCGAGGCCATCGCGGGCACACGTCTGGGCACGGTGATGGGCGAACGCCTCCTCACCCCACTCGGTATGCGCGACACGACGTTCGCGCGTGACGAGGCGAAACTCGAGCGCGCGTCGACGATCCACGCGCGGATGCCCGACGGTTCGCTCAAGCCCCTGCGTCGGCCGACCGCGCCCGATACCCCGGCCGTCGACCTCGGCGGACAGGGGTTGTACTCCACCGTCGGCGATCTTCTGACGTTCCTGCGCATGTGGCTCGCCGATGGCCGCTCCGACGACGGCGAGCAGATCCTGCACCCCGACACCGTGCGCTCCGCGACCCGCAACCAGCTACGTTCCGGTGCCGTCACCGCGCTGCCCGGCGTCGACCCACGCCGAACCCACAGCATGGAGTTCTTCCCCGGCATCGCCAAGGGTTGGTCGCTGGTCGGGATGACCAACGAGCAGGATGCGCCGACCGGGCGATCCGCGGGCAGCTTCGGCTGGGCCGGGCTCGCCAACATCTACTTCTGGGCGGATCGTCGGGCGGGAATCGCGGGCGTGTGGGCCACGCAGTTGTTCCCGTTCGGGGATCCGGCGGCGTTGTCGGCGTATCTGCAGTTCGAGAAGGCGGTGTACGACTCGTTGCGCTGAGTACGACTCATTGCGCTGAACCCAGCGGCCGTCGACGTGCCGTGGCCGCACGGCTCATCCGACCGATCTCACCCATCGCACACGCTCCGACGGCACCGTCTCGAGCACCGTGGTGTCGAATCCGCGACCGGCGGAAACGGAATTCGGGCACCCCACCCGAGTCACGACTACCGCTCACGTCCTCCGTCTACCAGCCCGCGAGTCCGTCGGTGGTGGTCAACGCCTGATACACATCCTGTGTAGTGGCGCCGTCGATGCCGACTCTGTGCGGGATGTCGCTTATCGGGCACTCCCTGTCTCGTGTGAAGGTGTCGTGATGTCGTTCGGAAGGCGTCGTGAAGGATCGAGACCTGAGAGCGAGGTCGTCTCACTGCGCCGAAGCGGGTGCACGGGCTACGGTCGAAGACGTGGACATCGTCGATCAGCGGGTACCCCTGTGCGTCGCCGCGCATCACCTGGCGGCGGCAGGCAAGTCGCTGAGCACTGGCGGAAACCTGTCGGTGCGCGTCGGCGATCACGTTCTGGTCACCCCGTCCGGTGCCCGACTCGACTCCGTACAGCCCGGTCAGTTGGTCGTCGTCGACATGAACGGCACTGTCGTCGTGGAGACCCGCTACCGCCCGACCGCCGAGCTGCAGTTCCACCTCGACCTGTACCGGTCGACGTCGGCGTCGGCGATCGCTCACGCACACCCGCTCGCGTCGGTAGCGGTGTCGGCGATCACCGAGGTCCTCCCGCCCATCCACTACGACGCCGCGATGGTCGGCGGCTCGGTCAGGGTCGCACCCTATGCGGTGTTCGGCAGTCCAGAATTGAGCAAGTACGTCGTCGACGCGCTGTTTGAACGCACCGCCGCACTCATGCGAAACCACGGCTCGGTCGCCATCGGCGGCAACATCGAGACCGCATGCGAGCACCTCGGCGTCGTCGAATGGCTCAGCGAGGTCTACCTCAAGGCCGTCAGCGCCGGCGCGCCCGCTGTCCTCGGCGACGAGCACCTCACCGAGGTCGTCGCCACCGCCGCGCGCCGGGCCTACCGCCCCTACCCCGGCCACGATCGCTGACCCTGCGAGCTTCGGCGGCACCCGTTCGATCTCGAGTCGGCACGCTACATCGGTTCAATAGATGTAATACCTCTGTTATGCCCGCTGTACAGATGCAGTCGACGCGGCGATCATTGACTGGACGGCAGACGAACCGAACAGCGGAGGTAGAGATGGTCGGCAACACCACGACGACACAGGTCGAGGTTCTCATCGTGGGTGCGGGCCAGGCAGGCATCGCGATGAGCGAGCACCTCAGCGCTCAGGGCATCGGTCATCTCGTGGTCGAACGCGACCGCGTCGCGGAGCGATGGCGCACCTGGCGTTGGGACTCACTCGTGGCTAACGGCCCGGCGTGGCACGACCGGTTCCCCGGAATGCAGTTCGCGGTCGATCCCGACGCCTTCGCGACGAAGGACCAGGTCGCCGACTACCTGAACGCCTATGCGCAGCAGATCGGTGCACCCATCCGGACCGGTGTGGAAGTAACGTCGGTTCGCAAGAAGCAGGGCGACAACGGTTTTCACGTCGAGACGTCCGACGGACCGATCGAGGCGGGGTTCGTGGTGGCAGCCACCGGCGCATTCCAGACACCTGTCATCCCCGACGTCGTGCCGCGCGAGGCGCCCCTGCATCAGATCCACTCGAGCGACTACCACAATCCCGAAGAACTGCCTGACGGCGGCGTCCTCGTGATCGGCGCCGGATCGTCCGGCGTACAGATCGCAGCCGAACTCCGCGCCTCCGGTCGCCCGACCCATCTCGCCGTCGGCCCGCACGATCGACCTCCGCGCAGCTATCGTGGCCGCGACTTCTGTTGGTGGCTGGGTGTTCTCGGAAAATGGGACGCTGCCGCACCGCCCGTCGGGGCAGAGCACGTGACCATCGCCGTCAGCGGTGCAGGCGGCGGGCACACCGTCGACTTCCGTGACCTCGCGGCGAGCGGCATCACCCTGCTCGGCCGCGCAGAACACTTCGACGGCACGACGATGACCTTCGCACCGGACCTGCGCACGAACATCGAGAACGGCGATGCAAGCTACCTTGCGATGCTGCGCGAAGCCGACGACTACATCGCCCGCAACGGACTCGACCTGCCCGCCGAACCGCAAGCGCATCAACTCGGGCCACTCCCCGACTGTGTCACGGACCCGATCTCCCATCTCGACCTCGCCGCGGCCGGGATCACGACCATCGTGTGGGCCACCGGGTTCGCCTACGACTACAGCTGGCTCCGCGTCGACGCATTCGACGACCGGGGCAGGCCGATCCACCAGCGCGGCGTCTCCCCCGAATCCGGCGTGTACTTCCTCGGGTTGCCGTGGTTGTCGCGGCGTGGATCGAGCTTCATCTGGGGCGTGTGGCACGACGCCAAGTACCTGGCCGACCAGATCGCCATCCAGCGCGGCTATCTGGCCTACCGCCCGGATCGTCACCAGGAGAGCATCCCGGCACCGACACAGACATCGGCACAGCACAACGACTCCGATGCTCTTGCCACACAAGCAATGTCCTGACCCGGTCCACCCATCTCAGCAGGAGGAGCATCCCGTATGAGCGCAGCAGTCAGCCCTGACGTCACACACACCCGCATCCGACCCTTCAACACCCGTGACACCTACCCGGAGCAGAATCTCGACAACGACCTGTGCCAGGCCGTCGTCGCGGGCGGCGTGGTCTATCTGCGCGGTCAGATCGGGCAGGACCTCGACACCCGCGAGTCGGTCGGCATCGGCGACGTCGAGGCGCAGGCAGAGAAGGCGATGAGCAACATCGCCATGCTCCTCGACGAGGCGGGCAGTTCTCTGCGCGACATCGTCAAGGTCACCGTCTACCTCACCGACATCCGCTACCGCGAGACGGTCTATCGCGTGATGGGCCGGTGGCTCAAGGGCGTGTACCCGGTCTCGACCGGTCTCGTCGTCGACGCGCTTGCACGGCCGGAATGGCTCGTCGAGATCGACGCAACCGCCGTACTCAGCGAACAGGCGGGCGCAGAGCGATGACGATGTCCCTCGTCGCCCGCGACGCGGAGAGCGGCGCGTTCGGCATCGTCGTGTGTTCGTCGAGCCCCGCGGTTGCCGCTCGCTGCGCCCACGTACGCCCGGGTGTGGGTGTCGTCGCCTCACAGAATGTCACCAACCCGGCACTCGGCCCCGCGGTCCTCGACGGTCTGGCCGACGGACTCGGCGCCGAGAAGGCACTCGCCACAGCACTGTCGGAAGAGTCGCACGCCGAGTACCGCCAGGTCACCGTGGTGGACGCCAACGGGGCGACAGCGCTGCATTCGGGACCTCGTAGTCTCGGCATTTACGGCGGCCTCGAGGGCGATCAGGCCGTTGCAGCGGGAAACATGCTCGCCGACGTCGCGGTGCTCGACGCTCTGATGTCCGGTTATGCACAGAGCACGGCGGATGCTCTCGAGCGGCGATTGCTCGACGGGCTCCGCACCGCGCTGGAGGCGGGAGGCGAGGAGGGGCCGGTACATTCGGCGGGCCTCGTCGTCGTCGAGGACGTTGCGTGGCCGGTGACGGATCTGCGTGTCGACTTCGCCGACGACCCGCTCGCCGATCTCAGCGCGCTGTGGGATATCTGGCGTCCGCAGAAGAACGATTATCGCGTGCGCGGTGTCGACCCGACCCGCGCTCCCTCCTACGGGGTTCCGGGGGACCTGTGAGCACCGTCGACGACGCACTGCGTACCAGGACAGACAGATCGCACGCCGACCTGATCGCGCTCTCCCACGATCTGCACGCGCACCCCGAAACCGCCTGGGAGGAAACCTATTCGGCCGCGCGGGTCGCCGGCGCGCTCGCCGACTCCGGTTTCACTGTCGCAGAAAGCTGGTGTGGACTCGACACCGCGTTCACCGCGAGCATCGGCAACGGCGACCTGCACATCGCCCTTTGCGCCGAATACGACGCCCTGCCGGGCCTCGGCCACGCGTGCGGGCACAACCTGATCTCCGCGATCACGGTCGGCGCAGCACATGCACTGGCTCCACTGGTCGACGATCTCGGAGTCACGTTGACCGTCATCGGCACCCCTGCCGAAGAAGGCGGCGGCGGCAAGATCGAACTGCTGGAGCGGGGCGGGTTCGACGGTCAGCACGCCGCCGCGATGGTCCATCCCGGCCCGGCCGACGTTGCCCGTGCGCGACCTTTCGCTGTGTCGCACAGCCACATCGACTACCGCGGAAAGTCGGCGCACGCCGCGGCATACCCCGAGCGCGGCGTGAACGCCGCGGACGCCTTCACCATCGCACAGGTGGCCATCGGGCTGCTGCGGCAACAACTCCCGTCCTCCGTTCGCGTGCACGGCATGATGACGCGCGGTGGCGAGGCCCCCAATTCCATCGCCGAACACACCGAGGGACGCTGGTACGTACGCGCCGAGACGCTGGCCGAACTCGCCGAGGTCGAACCCCGCGTCATGCGGTGCTTCGAGGCTGGAGCACTCGCCAGCGGAGCGTCGCTGACGGTGACCCCCGAATCCAAGCCGTACGCCGAGTTCCGCACCGACGAGGAGCTTCTCGGCTGCTACGAACGGCGCGCTCTCGCCGCTGGACGTCGATTCGGCTCCGGCCCCGACGCCACCATGGCGCGCGCGTCGACCGATATGGGCAACGTCTCGCAGGTTCTTCCCTCGATACACCCCTACATCGGGATCGATTCGCTTCCCGCAGTCAATCATCAGCCCGAATTCGCAGCCGCGACGCTCACCGCCGCGGCCGAGGCCGCCATCGCTCAGGGTGCTCTGGCGCTCGCGGGCACAGTGGTCGATGCCGCACAGGTCGACTCGATCCGCACGCGGCTGATGACGCAAGGGACATTGAGCACGCAGGATGCAGAGCTCTCAGACGGCACGGAGTATCCGGGGATCGCCGTGCGCGCGGGCCGCACAGCACGATTCGAGTCCGACACATGATCGCTGACGGCCGCGATGCTGTGCGCATCGAACACGACCTGCTCGGCGACCGCGAGGTACCCGCCGATGCGTACTACGGCGTGCACACCGTCCGGGCGATCGAGAATTTCCCCATCAGTTCCGTACCGATATCGACCCACGCCGACCTCGTAGTCGCGCTCGCGGCGGTGAAACAGGCTGCCGCAGAGACGAACCGGGCGCTCGGAACTCTCGATCCGAGGATTGCCGACGCCATCGTCGCGGCATGTGCCGAGATCCGTTGCGGAGCACTGCACGAGCAGTTCGTCGTCGACCAGATCCAGGGTGGGGCCGGGACATCGACGAACATGAACGCCAACGAGGTGATCGCGAACAGGGCGCTCGAACTGCTCGGCCACTCCCGCGGCGAGTACCAGGTGGTACATCCGCTCGAGCATGTGAACCTCGGTCAGAGCACCAATGACGTCTATCCGACAGCGGTGAAGGTCGCGCTCGGCGCCGCTGCAAGCGACCTGTCGGCTGCGCTGCGCGCGCTCGCCACCGAGTGCTCGGAGAAATCCCTCGAGTTCGGCGGAATACTCAAACTCGGTCGCACGCAACTCCAGGACGCGGTGCCGATGACGCTCGGTCAGGAGTTCGGTGCGTTCGCGGTCACGATCGGCGAGGACGCCGACCGGATCGACGAGGCCATCAGCCTCATCGCCGAGATCAACCTGGGCGGCACCGCGATCGGCACCGGACTCAACACCCATCCGGCATACGCTGCGGGTGCGTGCGAACGTCTGCGACGCATCACCGGTCTGCCGTTGACCACCGCGGGCGACCTCGTCGAAGCGACGTCCGACGTGGGATCCTTCGTGCAACTGTCGGGCGTCACCAAACGCGCCGCCGTCAAGCTGTCGAAGATCTGCAATGACCTGCGTCTGCTGTCGTCTGGTCCACGAGCGGGTTTCGGCGAGATCGTGCTACCGCCGGTGCAGGCCGGATCGAGCATCATGCCGGGCAAGGTCAATCCGGTCATCCCCGAGGTTGTCAACCAGGTCGCTTTCGAGGTGATCGGCAACGACCTCACCGTCACACTCGCCGCCGAGGCAGGACAGTTGCAGCTCAACGCATTCGAGCCCGTCATCGCCCGCGCGCTGCTGTCGTCTCTGACGCACCTGAGCGCCGCGGTGCGCGTCCTCGGTGAGCGGTGTATCCGCGGGATATCGGCTCGCGAGGAACGCATGCGTGATGCGGTGTTCACCTCCGCGAGTATCGCGACAGCCCTGAACCCGGTCCTCGGCTACGAGGCCACCACAGCACTTGTCGCCGAGGCGATCGCCACAGGCTCGTCGATCCCCGACCTCGTCCGACGTTCGGCTCTACTCGACGACGACGCACTCGAGCGGGCGTTACACCCCGACAACCTGTGTCGACCGCGCACGGTCGAGTAGCCGACGTCGCGGTCACGGCGCGAGCGTGCCGGCCAGGGCCGGGCAGTTCAGTGCCGTTTGCAGATACGTTGTGACCGCCGATCGCGCACGCTTCGCGTCGAGTGCGCCGTTGTGTCCGACGACATGGATGCCGCAGCCGTCCTCGAGGGCCACCACGGTCGTGGCGATGAGGTCGCTGTCGACCTCGGCGAAGACCTTCATCGAGATACCCGCGTCGATCACTTCGCGGTACAACGAGGATTCGAGTTCGAACAGCGACGACATCAGCTCTGCGTGGGCACTCACCCGTGCGCTGTGCAGATGGAGTTCGTAGAGTGCCGGCGACATCGGGTCCTCGGGATCGCAGATGCCGAGATCGATCAGAATGCGCAGGCGGGTGACGGGATCGGAACTCTGCGCGATCGCCGTCCGCCGACTCTCGTAGAAGCGGTCGACGGCCGCTTCGTGTACCGCGAGCAACAATTCCTCGATACCGGGGAAGTAATAGCTGATCAGTCCGGGCGAGAGCCCTGCGGCGTCGGCGATGTCCTTGAGACGCAGCCCGATCAAGCCGCGCGCTGCGATGGCCGTGGTCGCGGCATCGACGATCTCGACGCGGCGCGCCTGTTGATTTCTGGGGCGTGCCATGGTTTCCGATAGTGCCCTGCCCATGCGGCAACGAGCAACCCCGCCCGAGTCCAGAACCCCGACGCTGCTTCCGGAGTCCGGATATCGGGTGTCGGGTCTCGAGTTGCCGGGTTACATCGGTTCCGCCGATGAATCGGATCGGAAGTTCGCACGACGAGATGTCCGTAACAGGGCTGCCCTACATGTCGATCCGCGATACCGTCAGATCATTCTTTGCGATTGACATCAAAGAATCGCCCGGGTCCGACGCGTTCGGCTTCGGACGAGCAGCCCGCTTATCGACCCAGCCGGCCGACACTTCCTGTGTCGCAGCCATTCTCGACGGAGACACCCATGCGCGACCCTCGCTACGACGTTCTATTCGAACCGGTCACGATCGGACCGGTCACGGCCCGCAACCGCTTCTTCCAGGTGCCGCACTGCAACGGGATGGGATACCGCGATCCGTCAGGTGAGGCAGCGATGCGGCGTGTGAAAGCCGAAGGCGGGTGGGCCGTCGTCTGCACCGAACAGGTCGAGATCCATCCGACCTCCGACATCGGACCGTTCATCGAGCTGCGGCTCTGGGACGATCAGGACATGCCGGCGATTGCGCGTATCGCCGAGCAGATCCACGAGGGTGGTGCACTCGCAGGAATCGAGCTGGCACACAACGGGCTCAACAGTCCCAACCTGATCAGTCGGGAGACTCCACTCGCTCCGCAGCATCTGCCGGTCGTCTCCTGGAACCTCGATCCGGTGCAGGCACGCGCGATGACCAAGTCCGATATCGTCGATCTGCGCAAGTGGCATGCCGACTCGGTCCACCGGTCGCTGAAAGCCGGCTACGACATCGTCTATGTCTACGCCGGTCACGCCATCGGCGGACTTCACCACTTCCTGTCCCCCCGATACAACAACCGCACCGACGAGTACGGCGGCAGCCTGGAGAACCGCGTGCGTCTGATCCGCGAGATCCTCGAGGACACCCGCGAGATCGCCGACGGGAAAGCCGCAGTCGCGTGCCGTATCTCGGTCGACGAACTCCTCGGCGACGAGGGGATCACCCGAGCCGAGATGGAAGAGGTCTTCGGTCTGATCGGGGAGCTCCCCGACCTGTGGGATCTGGTGTTGGGCAGTTGGGAAGATGATTCGGTCACTTCACGATTCGGCCCCGAAGCCGAGCAGGAACCGTTCGTCACAGGTCTCAAGCAGCTCACCACGAAGCCGGTCGTCGGCGTCGGACGGTTCACATCCCCCGACACCATGGTCCGTCACGTACGCAGCGGCGTACTCGACCTGATCGGAGCCGCGCGACCGTCGATCGCAGACCCGTTCATGCCCAACAAGATAGAACGCGGCGATCTCGCGGACATCAGGGAATGCATCGGGTGCAACATCTGCGTATCCGGCGACTTCACGATGTCACCGATCCGCTGCACCCAAAATCCAACTATGGGCGAGGAGTTCCGACGCGGCTGGCATCCCGAACGTATCGCGGTCAAGGGTTCGGATTCGTCGGTGCTCATCGTCGGTGCCGGGCCGGCAGGCCTGGAAGCCGCTCGCGCACTGGGTAATCGCGGCTACTCGGTGACCGTCACCGAGGCGAGTCGAACGCTCGGAGGTCGTGTCGCGCGGGAATCCAAGCTGCCGGGACTGTCAGCGTGGATTCGCGTGATCGACTATCGCCTCCAGCAACTCGATCGGCTCGACAACGTCGACGTCTACCGCGAGTCACCGATGACCACCGACGACATTCTGGAGTACGGATTCGATCACGTCGTGATCGCCACGGGGGCGTCGTGGCGATCCGACGGCGTCGGTCGCTGGCACACACATCCCATCGAGGTCGATTCGGCTGCAGAGGTTCTCACCCCGGACGACATCATGGCAGGCACACGTCCGCGGGGACCACGTGTCGTCCTCTTCGACGACGACCATTATTACCTCGGTGCGGTGATCGCGGAACTGCTCGCCAAGGAGGGCTATGCCGTCACCCTCGTGACGCCGGTTCCCCAGGTCTCCCAGTGGACCACCAACACCATGGAGGCACACCGCATCCGAGCCAGGATCATCGAGGCGGGCGTCGAGGTCCGCACCGACACCGCGGTCACGGCGGTCTCGTCGAACGGTGTCACAACCGCCTGCAGGTTCACCGGGCGTACAGGCCATCTCGACGCTGACGCCGTGGTCATGGTGACCGCCCGCCTCCCCCACGACGAGTTGTACACCGAACTGCACTCGCGTAGTGACGACTGGTCTGCGGCGGGGGTGCGCGGCGTGACCGGCATCGGCGACGCCTGGGCTCCGTCGACCATCGCGGCGGCAGTCTGGTCGGGGCACCGCTTCGCCGAGGAACTCGACGCTCCCCGCAACGATGATCCGGTGCCCTTCCGGCGGGAGGTCACCCAAATGTCGATCGAGCCCATATTCGGATCACCTGCTCCGGTCTCCTGAGCACTGGCCACCCCAGGGAGCACATGATGTATGCCGATCACATCGTCACCAATGCCATGGTCTGGCAACCGCCGGGCGTCGCGCCCGCAGACACGGTGGCGATTGCCGATGGCGTCATCGTCGCCGTGGGCACCGGCGTCGACCGCGATCTCGTTGCCGCAACGACCGAGATGCATGACCTCGGCGGAGCGAGTCTGCTACCCGGCTTCATCGACGCCCATGTGCATCCGGTGGCGGGCGGGCTCGCGGCGCTTCGCTGCGATCTGTCGGAGTTGGCGCACGATCGCCGCGGCTATCTCGACGCCGTCGCCGCGTTCGCCAGATCGCATCCCGAAGCACCTGTCATCACCGGGAGTGGTTGGTACGGAGATGCTTTCGAGGGCGGGCTACCCACAAAGGCAGACCTCGATGCCGTCGTCGACGATCGCCCCGTCGTTCTCTCGAGTCACGACGGTCACGGTGTGTGGGTCAACGGGATCGCGCTGCGGATCGCCGGCATCGACCGCCATACCCCTGACCCGACCGGCGGCCGGATCGAGCGTGACGCCGACGGAGAACCGACCGGTGTGTTGTTCGAACGGGCTGCCGACGCAGTGCAGGCCCTCACGCCGGCGATCGACGACGCGACGTTGCGTGAGGCGCTGCTGGTCGCGCAGCGTCGACTGCACTCGGTGGGTGTCACCGGCTGGCAGGACGCAGGCGTAGACATCCCCGCCTTCGGCCTCTCGGACACTCTCGCCACCTATCTCGCCGCCGACGAGGCGGGCGAGCTCACTGCCCGTGTGTGCGGAGCTCTGTGGTGGGCCGCAGCGTCGGGAGCCGGTCAGATCGACACGCTGCGCGAGCGGCGGGACGCGGCTCGGACGGGGCGCCGATTCCATGTCGACACGGTCAAGGTGATGCAGGACGGAATCTGCGAGAACTGCACTGCGGCAATGCTCTCCCCGTACTCCGAACTACCGTCGGGTGCCGATGCCATGGGACTGTCGTTCCTCGAGCCGGACGAGCTGAACGAGATCTGCTCGCTTCTGGCGACCGACAGGTTTCACATCCACATGCATGCGGTAGGTGACCGGGCGGTCCGCGAGTGCCTCGACGGTCTCGCGGCAGCGCGGACCGCGAATCCACGGTTCGCGGCGGTACATCAGATCGCGCATCTCGATGTCGTCGACCCGAACGACATCCCGCGGTTCGCGGCGCTCGACGTGATGGCCAACATCCAGGCGCTGTGGGCCCGCCGTGACACCGAGATCATCGAGCGCAAGCTGCCGCTGCTGGGTCCCGGCCGCGAGCGCTGGCACTTCCCGTTCGGTTCGATCAGCGCGGCCGGCGGTGCGCTCGCGATGGGCAGCGACTGGCCGGTCACCGACCCCAACCCGCTCTGGGCGATCCACACGGCGGTCAATCGCACCGGCTCGCAGTCGGATCCGCACGCGATCGGCGACGAGGCCCGCACCGTGCCGCTCGTCAGAGAAGAAGCGTTGTCGCTGCGCACCGCGGTGGACGCGTACACGATCGGAGCGGCCCGCGCCGCACACTGCGCGGACCGCTCCGGGTCGATCGAGGTCGGCAAGGACGCCGATCTGGTGGCGTTGTCGGGAGACATCACCGCGGTCGACGACATCGGTTGCCTGAGCGCGCGTATGACGATGGTCGGCGGAGCAGTGGTGGCCCGATGAGAACCGATCACGCTACGGTGCCAGCGGCCCACCATGTCTCAGCGAGAGGCCGCTGCGGCGCGGGATGCGGAGTCGCCGAACAGATCACGGCACAGTTCGGCGACCACCGCGGCGCGCCGCGTCGGCCGCGCGGCGATGGCGTTCAACAGGACCATGGTCAACGCGGGTGTCTCGTCGGCGATGGGTACCGCAGCGACCGGATGCCCGTCGAGAGCCGTCGGGACCGCCGACTTCAGGTTGAGCACCGTGTAGGCCAGCCCGCGTCCGACGAGTGCACGGCACGTCTCCACCGTGGTCGACCGATACCGCACGAGGGGTTCCACGTCGGCGCTGGCGAACACCTGCCGGAAGTAGTCGCGGCTGTGCGGGAGGTCGAGCAGCGCCATGGGCTCGTCTGCCAACTCGGCGAGCCGGATCTTCCGACGATTGGCCAACCGGTGCGAACCCGCGAGGAGTACGTAGGGCGGAACCCGCCGCAACGGCCAGCGCTTCAGGCGCGGGTCGTCGACGAGGTCGTATCCGATGCCCATCTCGAAGGTTCCGTTCGCGACACCTTCCGCGAGATCGGCGAGATCGACCTCCGTCGTCAGCAGTTCCAGGTTCGGAAGCTTCTCGGCGGCAACGGACAACAGTTCCGGAAGCAGGTAGGGAGCAATGACCTCGAAACATCCGATGCTGAGGGTCCCGGTGAGCGACCCGCCCAGTCCGTGTGCGACAGAACGAAGATCAGCCGCCGATGCCAACAGTTGACGACTCGCGACAAGGAGTTGACGGCCCGCTGGAGTCAACGTGATCCCCTTGGCGTGATGCCGTACCAGAAGCTGGATTCCGAGCGCGGCCTCCAGATCCGTCAGCGCCGTCGACATCGCCGACTGGGACAGATGCACCGCCGAGGCCGCGCGCGTGATGCTCCCGGCCTCGGCCACGGCGACGAAGTACTCCAATTGTCGCAACGTGTAGTCGGCCACGACGCCCCTCACTGAGATCCTCATTGGCATCGGCTCCGTCGATGCCAATGCCGCACAACCTCGACTCTACAGAATTCTCATCCGGTCCGGACGCAGTCCGGTCACCGCACCGCAACCACATCAGACGCCGTCGCGTCGATACACACAGGAGCACGACCATGGGAATTACCCACAGCGATGTCGGAGCGTTGACCCCCGACATCGCCCAGACACATACCGATCTCCGACATTCGTTGCGGCGCTTCGATGTTCCTATCATGATCCTGTCCGCCCTCATCAGTCTCGACATGGTCGGCGAGATCTCGTCGTTCGGCGGCGAGACGTTCACCTGGCTCGTGGTGTTGGCACTGCTGTGGATGGTCCCTTACGGCCTGGTGACGTCGGAGTTGGGAAGCGCGTTTCCCGACGAGGGCGGGCTGTTCGAATGGGTCAAGCGGGCGTTCGGTCGTCTACCCGCATCCGTCGCCACGGTGATGTACTGGTCGATCAATCCCCTGTGGATCGGCGGCTCTCTCGCCTTCATCAGCACCGAGGCATGGAGTTCGTTCATCCATCCCATCGACGCCGGCACCGGCGGCGACTACGTCTTCAAAACCGTGTTCGTGCTGATCGCCGTCGCCGTCACCCTGCTATCGATGCGCCAGGCCAGGGCAGTACTCAAACTCGGCACCTATCTGAAGTTGATCCTGGCCGCGGTGTTCCTGGTGACCACACTGGTCTACGGGATCCAGAACGGATTTCACGGGATCGGCTCTGTCACCTGGTCACCGACCCTCGGCGGATTCCTCGGTCTGGTACCCCTGCTCCTGTTCTCACTCGTGGGTTTCGAGGTTCCCAGCCAGGCAGGCGGGGAAATGCAGAATCCCCAGCGCGACGTCCCGCGCGGCATCGCGATGAGCGGATTCGTCGGCCTCCTCGTGTACGCGCTGCCCGTCCTAGCGCTGCTCCTGGTTCTGCCGACCGACAAGATCACCGGTATCGGCGGTTTCATGGCGGCACTCGACACCGTGTTCGGCGTATACGGCTCTGCGGCATCGATCCTGGTGAAGATCGCGGTCATCGCGTTCATCGTCGCTCTCGGAATCACCGGTGCCACATGGGCGATGGCCGCCAATCGAGCACTGGCCGTTGCCGCCGGCGACGGTGGCTTCTTCCCGTTCTTCGCGAAGTTCGACGCCCGAACCGGCTCACCTCTGCGGGTCGGAGTGTTCACCGGCGCCATCGCGCTGGCCTTCATGGTCGTCGGCGTCGTCTTCTCCAGCGGCGACAGCGCTGCGACCTTCACCGTCGTACTCACCATCACCATCTCCACGTCGCTGATCGCCTATCTCTTCGTATTCCCCGCTGCATTGCGGTTGCGCCTCAATCATGCGGATACGCCACGCCCCTACGCCGTCCCCGGCGGCACGGTCGGCATGGCGATCGCGTCCGGCCTGGCCACGTTCTGGGCAGCGCTAGGCGTCTGGGTGGCGGTCTTTCCCGGCACCCTCGAGAGCCTCTTCGGTCTCGACTACGCGTTTCTCGACACCTGGAAGGTCTCACGTATCCGGTTCGAGGTGTTCACACTCGGGACACTGGCTGTGCTCACCGTCATCGCTGTCACCGGCTATCTGGTGGCGAGGGCGTCTCGTTCAAAGGAATCCATCACTTCGGAAGACGTAGAGGCACAGCTCTCCTGAAGCAACACAGAGGTTGCCCCGCGGTCCGGGTACGGACCCGCAGGGCAACCTCTGTATCCGACCTCAGCGAGCGGATTCGTCTGCGGAGATGAGCTCGGCGGCACGCTCGGCGACGCTCATGATCGTCCCGACCGGATTGACCGCAGTGAGCGTCGGGAACACCGATGCGTCGACGACGCGCAGACCCGAGACGCCACGCACCCGCAACTGGGGATCCAACACCGCCATCGGATCATCGTCTGCACCCATCCGGCACGTGCCGGACACGTGGTAGACCGTCTGGTGCGTAGCACGAAGGATCGCAGAGAGTTCTTCGTCGGAGGCCACGTCGGGCCCGGGAAACACCTCCCGGACAACCCATTCGGACATGGGTGCGGTAGCCGCGATGCGTCGAGCCGCACGGATGCCCGCGACGAGCATCGCCTCGTCGACGCCGTCGGGATCTGTGAAGTACCCGTAGTCGATGGATGGTGGGGTCGTCGAATCGGCGTCGGTGATCCACACACGTCCGCGGCTGCGCGGTGAGGCGACGTTCGGAGCGATCGAGACGATGCGCTCGGGTAACTGCACTCCGTAGCTCACAGCGTGGTCGGCGACAGCCTCGACCGGGAAGTGCATCAGGACATCCGGACGTGCCGGACTCGAGTCGTCGACGCGGAGCGCAGCACCCGCATCCCACCCCGTCGCACAGGTCGACGGGATGTCGCGGTCGGTCTCCCAGACGATGAGACCCTCCGCGTGATCCATGAGGTTCTCGCCGACACCCGGCGAAGCGACACGAACCGTCACCCCCGCCTCGGCGAGCACCTCTTGCGGGCCGATCCCCGATCGTTGCAGTAGCGCCGGGGTGGCGATCGCGCCAGCACAGACGATGACCTCACGCGTCGCGCGATGCTCGCGCTCCGTGCCGTCCGGAGCCACCGTTCGCACTCCCACCGCGCGCTCGCCGTCGAAGATGATCGAGTCGGCCAACTCGTGGTGCAGCACGGTCAGATTCGCGCGCTCGGCCATCGGGCCGTGCAGGTAGTGCACCGACGTCGACGATCGCAGGTTGGTGTCCGGGGTGTACCCGATCTCGAAGAATCCCGCACCCTCCCCCGTCCTGGCGAAGTCGTCGTCGCTGTTCCAGTTCTCTCGTGCCGGGAGGTCGAGTGCTGTCCGAGCCGCCTCGACGACGTCGGCGACGTAGGGGTTGCGGTCGCCCTCCGCGACTGGGCCCATCGGCGTCGCGAGACGGTCGAAGCAGCGGCCGAGGGTGTCGGCATCCCAGCCGTCGGCACCCAGCGCGACCCACTCGTCCGTGTCTGCCCGTAGCGGCCGCCAGGTGATCATGGTGTTGGCTGTGGCACAGCCTCCCAGGATGTGCATGCGCGCCTGACGGATTCCCGAGTTGCCCCGTACCTGCGGGACGCTGCGGTAGTCCTGGTCGTAGTCGCTCTCGAGCATCTCCGCCCAGCGTCGTATCGATCGCGCACGCGGCTCGTTCTCGTCACTCGGACCCGCCTCGATGACCGTGACACCGACCGTGGGGTCCTCACTCAGGCGCGAGGCGACGATGCATCCTGCGGTCCCACCGCCGACGACGAGGTAGTCGGGGTCGGTCACGCCACCGACTCGCTGCTCAGTTCCGCCGCTACGGGGATAGTGCTATTGCGGGTCGTCATGAGTACGTAGTAGAGCGGGCAGATGACCGCCAGCCCGACGATCCACGAAATATCCACCCCGCCGAGGTCTTTCGCGATGGGGCCCGTCCACAACGTGGTGGACAGGAACGGGATCTGCACCAGGATGCCGAGCACATAGCAGGCGACTGCGACCCAGTTGAATCGTCCGTAAACGCCACCGTCACGACGGAACAGCGAGTCGATGTCGTACTCGCCGTGGCGGAGCAGGTAGTAGTCGACTAGGTTGACCGCGGTCCACGGGATCAGGACACACAGCAGGAGCGAGAGGAAGTTTGCGTAGTTGGCCAGGAAGTCGTCGGCGCTGAGGAGCGCGGGCAGCATGGCGATCGCGAACAACACTACTGCGATCACTGCACGACTCACCGCCTGCGCGCGCCAACGCGGAAAGATGTTCTGGCCCACGGTGATCGTAGAGAGTGCCCCACAGTAGAGGTTCATGCCGTTGGTGACGCTGATCCCGACGGCGAAGACCAAGAACAGCCCGGTGGAGATTCCGTGAGTCAGCGTTCCCATTCCGTCGAGTGTGTCGGCACTCGGCAAGGCCGCTCCGATCAGGACACCGAGCAGCATCGGCAGTACCGAGCCCAGGACGCAGCCGGCGTAGGTTGCCCAGAACGCCGTCTTGACACCCGTGTCGCGGGGTAGGTAGCGCGTGTAATCGGAAACGTAAGGAGCGTAAGCGATCTGCCACAGTGCCGCGGCGGAGAAGGTCGCCATGAATCCCGCCCAGGTGAACCCGCTGCTGTGCCAGGTGTCGGTGGGCAGTCCATTGACGGCAAGCATCCAGACGAAAGCCAGCAACAGCGCGAGACCTGCGACCACCGACAGCAGGGCGGCCATCGAGTGGATCAGCTTGTAACCGATCATGGTCACGACGACGCTGATCGCGCCGATGATGAAGATCGCCCAATTGTCGGGCAGTCCCGTCACTTCCGCGAAGGCCTTGCCTCCCAGCACCGCGTTCGACGCGAAAAAGCCCAGGTACATGAAGACCACGAGTACGACGACCAGAAGGCTCCCCAGAGAACCGAATTGGGCCCGGGTCTGGAGCATCTGCGGTACCCCCATCTGTGGCCCCTGCGCGGCATGCAGCGCCATGACGACCCCGCCGACCAGATTGCCCGCGATCACCGCGAGCGCCCCCGCCCAGAAAGGGAGACCGAAGACGGTGGTGGCCAATGCACCGGTGATGATCGTCAGCAGCATGATGTTGGACCCGAACCACACGGTGAAGATGTCGCGCGCTCGTCCGTGGCGCTCGTCGTGCGGAATATGGTCGATGGTTCGGCGCTCCACCGACGGGGCGGTGCCGTCCGGTGCGGTGGTGCTCGGCGGTGTGGTGGTGCTGTTCATCGTAAGAAGACCTTCGCTCGAGTAGGAGTCGATCGAGTGGAACGTCAGATGCGTCCCGGCCACGTCGTCGGGGCGGTGCAGCCAGTATCGAGGTGACAGCCATCACCGGGAAAACAGAAAGTTCCGGGGTTCTACATATGCAGAACAGATGACCTGCGGCCGGAGCCACACGGGCGTCGTGCCGTCATGAGCGCACAGCCCGTGATGACCGTCGGTTCGGCTATACCGATGCAGAAGTTCAGTTAATTCGGCGCTTCCTGATCTACCGTATTCGAACTCGACGAGCCACCATGGAACGATGACCGATCACCCCGACCTCACCTCGATCGACTGGTCCGCCCGTGCCGCCGAGATCACCGCGTGCACAGACGCATTCGTCGACGGGCAGTGGACGCCCGCCCACTCCGGCGCGACGTTCGACGTCGTGAATCCGGCGACAGACGCCGTGATCGCCGCCGTGGCCGCGAGCGATGCGGACGACATCGACACCGCGGTCGCTGCTGCGGCCGGAGTTTTTCGGTTCTACGGCGAGGTGGCCGACAAGGTCCCCGGAGAACTGCCGCCCACGGCGGATGGCAGCGTGGCAATGGTCCGCCGCGTGCCACTCGGCGTCGTCGGAGCGGTTGTGCCCTGGAACTTTCCACTCGACATCGCGGCGTGGAAGGTCGCGCCCGCGCTCGCCGCAGGCAACACCGTCGTGCTCAAACCCGCCGAGGAGAGTCCGCTGTCGGCTCTGCGCATGGCCGAGATCGCCGTGGAGGCGGGAATCCCGCCAGGCGTCTTCAACGTCGTGCCGGGCCTGGGCGCAACGGCCGGTCGAGCACTCGGCCTGCATCCCGACGTGCAGTGCCTGACGTTCACGGGGTCAACCGAAGTCGGCAAGAAGTTCTTGAGCTACAGCGCCGAATCGAATATGAAGCAGGTGTGGCTCGAATGCGGCGGTAAGAGCCCCAATCTCGTGTTCGCCGACTGCGCCGATATCGACGCCGCTGCTGAGATGGCGTGCTTCGGCATCTTCGGCAATCAGGGCGAGGTGTGTTCTGCGAACAGTCGCCTGCTGGTGCAGCGCGAGATCCTCGACGAGTTTGTCGCCAAGGTCGTCGACAAGGCTGCCGCGTACCGGCCGGGCGATCCGCTCGATCCGGCGTCGACGACCGGCGCGATGGTGACGCGCAAGCACCTCGACCTGGTACTCGGCTTCGTCGAGAAGGCGCGTGGTGATGGCACAGTCGTGACAGGTGGCAGCCGCATCGGTGACACCGGATGTTTCATGGAACCGACCGTCGTCGTCGACCTACCACCGGACTCGACGGTGATGACCGAGGAGATCTTCGGGCCGGTACTGGCGGTGACAGCCTTCGACACCGAAGACGAGGCCGTCGCGCTGGCCAACGACACCCCGTACGGACTCGCAGCCTCTGCGTGGACGTCCGACCTCAACCGCGCGATGCGCATGTCGGAGCAACTCCACGCGGGCACAGTCTCGATCAACACCGTCGATGCGCTCTCTCCCGGAACGCCTTTCGGCGGCTTCGGGGCTTCAGGCTTCGGCTCCGACCTGTCGGTCCACGCGATCGAGAAGTTCACCGGTTGGAAAACGACGTGGATCGCGCGGGGCTGAGAGCTGCCCGAATCACTCGAACTCTTGTTCGTAGAACACCTGGACATCAACACGCCGCGCGAGTAACATAGAACACATATTCGATCGGTCCGAATTCGTTCTGGACAGCGCCGGGGGGGGGTGAGTCAGGTGGGTGAACGCAAGCGTCGGGTGAGCAGTCAGGTCCTCGAAACCAGCTTGGCCACGGCCCAACCCGGAACCCCCGATGGCGCAGCCAAGGACGCGCTCGACCAACTCGGCGCGGCGATCGATCGACTTGCCGACCTGGACCTGGGCACGGTCTCCGACGGAGTGCTGGCCGAACTGTCTTCGCGCACAGAGCAACTCGCTCGGCGTACCGCTGCAGCCACCGATCGCACAATCGTCGAAGCCTCCGACCGAGACCTGCCATTCAAGCTCGGCTACCGCGACGTCCGCAGCTTCATGTCCCGCCATCTGCACATCGGACACGCACCTGAGCGGTACCGAGTGATCGCTGCGACGGGCACATTCCACTCGGTCACCGGCGACACCCTGGAACCCCGATGCCCAACGCTTGCGCGACATCTCACTGATGGCACGGTGGCTCCCGCACACGCTCGTGCTGTTCTCGACGTGCTGGAGAAGATCCCTCACGGCACGCCGATCGACACGCGCATAGCCGCCGAGATCCAGATGAGTGACTACGCCACCCATTTCACCCCACTGGAGATCACCAATCTCGGTGCCAGACTGCTGGCGCATCTCGACCCGGACGGCACGATCACCGATGACGCCGACCGTCAGCGGCAACGCCGACTGTCACTCGGTCGGCAGAACGCTCAACTGATGTCCCGCCTGACAGCCGACCTCGACCCGGCCACGCGCGCCCGCCTCGACGTCGTGTTGGACGCATGGGCGCAGCCTGGCATGAACAATCCTGCCGACCCCGACTCACCGCGCGGATCGCTCGCAGACGCCGATCGCGACGCGGTGGCGGCCGCCGTCGAGCGCGATTTCCGCAGTGTCGGGCAACGCAACCACGACGCACTCTCCGCCCTGCTCAAGCTCGCACTGGAAACCGGAGCCCTCGGCAAGTCCCATCGCGGCCTGCCGATCCAGGTGATCGTCAAAACCACTTTGCGCGAGCTACAGGAGGGCGCCGGCCTCGCACAGACAGCGGCAGGGGCCCTGCTCCCGATTAAGGATCTGATCGAGATGGCCGCCGGCGGAGCGCAACAGTACCTGGCGGTGTTCGACGACCACACCAGCGTTCCGCTCTACCTTGGCCGGTCACGCCGACTCGCCAGCCTCGGGCAACGCCTCGCGTCCTTCGCCGCCGACGGTGGCGAGATGTGTTCGGCGCCAGGGTGTACCCAGCCCGCAACCCGGGTCGAGATGCATCACGCAGCCAGGGATTGGGCCGAGGGCGGACTCACCAACATCGACGAGCTCGCGCCCGCCTGCGGAATCCACAATCGGATGGTCGGAAGCAGAACGGGCCAGTACCGTACCCGCATCATCACCCAAGGCCCAGACGCAGGACGGGTCGCATGGCGCCTGAATTCCCGACCAGATCTTCCGCCCAATCCCGAATACGTCAACCGGGCAACCGATGTCGCGAGTGAGTTCCGAGATCACCTCGGCCGCGCCCGCACAGAACTCTTCGACACATACACGCCGACTCCCCCTCCACCGGTACCGGAGTGCCCGACCACAAGTACCGTCGAGCAACAGTTGCACGCGACGCTGCTGCCGTTCGCCGGCCGCAGCAATGTTCACCTATCATTGAGCCCTGGCACGATCGACTTTGCCAACGCACCTCCGGCTGCCTGACTATCGCCCACACCACTTCCGCACGCCCTGCACCGTAGTGGCGTCGGTGGTGCTGGAGTTTCACCGACGAGAAACGTAGCGCGACAACGTGATCAATTGTCACGCAGCACGTGCAAGCACCATCCGCAATGCTATCCGAGCGTACGCCTCGCCCAGCGCTTCCGGGTCTTGATGCTCGCGGCTGGGAAACCACCGGCACACGTCGACGCACAACGACGAGATGGCGAGCACCACATCGTCGGGGTCATCGGCCGCGAACTCGCCGGACGCGACACCCCCGACGACGATGGTCGTCAGAATCGCAGTCGTCTTGCGTCTGACCGCACTGATGGATCGGTAGTGCTCAGCGCTCAGCGCGCGGAGTTCGTACTGGACCACCTTGGCGAGCTCGTGGTGTTCGGCCTGCCACCGGGCAAAGGTACTCACCACCACGTCGAGGCGAACCGCATACGGCAGGCTCGGGTCGTCGACGTCACGCAACGCCTCGTACACACTCCGATGGCCATCGAACGCGATGGAATACAGCAGCTCCTCCTTGGAGCGAAAGTGCGGATACATCGCAGCGGCACTCATGTTCAACGAGGCCGCGATCTGACGCGTCGAGGTCCCCGCGTATCCGAGCTGGGCGAACGACACGACCGCTGCGTCGCGGATGCGCTGCGCTGCGGCCGACTCCCGCGTCGCCATACCCGTCATCCCCGGCTGCTCCGTCGTACCCGTTGTTCCGTCGTACCCGTTGTTCCCGTCACGTGGTCCACCCTCCTCGTCCTCGGCCTTCCGGATGGTTGACCTCGGCCGGTACACCAGGCAGTATAAGCGAGTGCTCAGAAAATGAGCGAGTGCTTAGGCGTCACAGAGGAGTGTCATGGCCGAACCGATCTCCAAACGCGACCTCGAGTTCATGCTCTACGAGTGGCTCGACGTCGAGTCGCTCACCAAGCGTGAACGCTTCGCCGAACACTCCCGCGAGACATTCGACGCCGTGCTCGAGCTCGCCGCCGACCTCGCGACCAAACGATTCGCGCCGGTCAACCGCCTCGGCGACACCGTCGAGCCCTACGTCGGCGACGACGGCGCGGTGGTCATGCCCGAGGAGATCCGGTCGGGCATCGCCGAGTTCCTGAAAGCAGGACTCGTCGCGGGTTCCTTCGACGAATCGCTCGGCGGAATGCAACTGCCCACCGTGGTGAGCCGCGCGGCGCAGGCATGGTTCCAGGCGGCCAACGCGGCGATGTCCTCGTATTCGTTCCTCACGATCGGCAACGCGAACCTGATCGCCGAGTACGGCACTCCCGAGCAGATCGACACCTGGGTGCGCCCGATGGTCGAGGGTCGGTACTTCGGCACCATGTGCCTCTCCGAGCCCCAGGCCGGGTCGTCGCTCGCCGACATCACCACCAAGGCAATCCCCGCAGACGACGGCACTTACCGGATCACCGGAACAAAGATGTGGATCTCGGCAGGTGATCACGAAATGGGCGAGAACATCGTGCATCTCGTGCTCGCAAAGGCTCCCGGCGGCGGCCAGGGCGTCAAGGGGATCTCGCTGTTCATCGTGCCCAAGTATCTTCCGGACGGTACCCGCAACGACGTTGCCCTGGTGGGCCTCAACCACAAGATGGGACAGCGGGCGACCACCAACTGCCTGCTGAACTTCGGTGACGGCACCTACGGCGACCACGCCGTCGGCTACCTCGTCGGCGAGGAACACAAGGGCCTGCAGTACATGTTCCACATGATGAACGAGGCGCGCATCGGCGTCGGATTCCTCGCCACCGCACTGGGGTACGCGGGATATCTGGCGTCACTCGAGTACGCAAAGGTCCGCACGCAGGGGCGTCCCGTCGACCACAAGGATCCCACCTCCAAGCCTGTGCCGATCATCGAGCACGCCGATGTCAAGCGCATGCTGCTGGCGCAGAAGTCCTACGTCGAAGGTTCGCTCGCTCTGGGCCTCTACTCGAGCGCGCTCGTCGATCAGCAGCAGACCGGCGACGCCGACGAGGCTGCCCGCGCAGGCCTGCTTCTCGACGTCCTGACCCCGATCTCCAAGTCATGGCCGTCGCAATGGTGTCTTGCGGCAAACGATCTCGCCATCCAGGTCCTCGGCGGCTACGGCTACACGCGCGAGTTCCCCGTCGAACAGTTCTATCGCGACAACCGCCTCAACCCCATCCACGAGGGGGCGCACGGCATCCACGGACTCGACCTGCTGGGCCGCAAGGTCGTCATGAACGGCGGCGCAGGACTCGAGCTGCTCGCGAACACGATCGGCGAGACCATCGACAAGGCCGCAGCAACACCCGCAACAGCCGCCTTCGCCGACGAATTGCGTAGCCGTGTCGAGCGACTCGTCACCGTGACCGGACAGGTGTGGTCCGCGGGCGACGTCGCGGTCTCGCTGGCCAACGCGACCGCATACCTCGAGGCAACCGGGCACATCGTCGTCGCATGGATGTGGCTCGAACAGGTCCTCGCGGTCTCGGACAAGACCGGAGACTTCTACGACGGCAAACGCGCTGCCGCGCAGTACTTCTTCACCTACGAGCTCCCGAAGGTGGATGCACAGTTCGACCTCCTTGCATCGCTCGACCGCACGACCCTCGACGCACGTCCCGAGATCTTCTGAGCCGCAACACGTCCCCGCCTGATCAACCCAGGAGAGATTTCATGTCAGTCCTCGATCTGTTCACCGTCACCGACAAGGTCGTCGTCGTCACCGGCGCGTCGTCGGGCCTCGGCGTCAGCTTCGCCACTGCCTTCGCGGAGGCGGGCGCCGACGTCGTGCTCGCGGCCAGGCGCGCCGACCGACTCACCGAGACGGCCGCGAAGGTCGAAGCCCTCGGACGCAAGGCGCTGTCGGTCGCCGCCGACGTGTCCGAGCCCGCCGACTGTCAGCGTGTGATCGACAGCGCGGTCGAGACCTTCGGTCGCGTCGACATCCTGATCAACAACGCTGGCATCGGTACGGCGGTGCCCGCAACACGTGAGACGCCCGAGCAGTTCCGCTCGGTCGTCGACGTCAACCTCAACGGGTCGTACTGGATGGCACAGGCCGCAGGGCGTGTGATGGGGCCGGGCAGTGCGATCGTGAACATCTCCAGCATTCTGGGGCTGACCACCGCCGGACTCCCCCAGGCCGCCTATGCCGCCAGTAAGGCCGGAATCATCGGCTTGACCCGCGATCTCGCCCAGCAGTGGGGATCGCGAAAGGGCATCCGGGTCAACGCGATTGCCCCTGGGTTCTTCGAGAGCGAGATGACCGACACCTACGCGCCCGGCTACATCGATTCACAGATGCCGCGCGTTCTGTTGGGGCGCATGGGCGACCCTGCCGAACTCGCCGCCACCGCCATCTGGCTCAGTTCGTCCGCTGCCGGCTATGTCACCGGGCAGACGATCGCCGTCGACGGAGGCATCACGGTCACCTAGAGGCAAGACCGTCGTCACCCGCGGACGGCGTGCGGCCGGTCATGTCCCGTCGGGACTCAGCAAGTCCTCTAGTCGATCGATGAATTGGGCCTGAGCCGGATTGAGTTTCACACGCGCGACGTCGGGTGAGCACCACTGGGCGCGATCGACCTCGGGGAACATCTGCGTTCGCCCCGACCGCGGCGGCCACGCCATCTCGAACGTGTTGCTGGTGACGGTCGCGGCGTCGAGGTCTCCTTCGACAGCGAATGCGGTGACGATCTTGCCGCTCTTCTGCCGAACCTCGCCGAGTTCGAGTACGTCTCCGGTCGGCGCCGGATGTCCGAGTTCCTCGCTGAACTCGCGGCGAGCGGTGTCGAGCGGAGCCTCGCCCACCTCGGGCAGCCCCTTGGGCACCGACCATGCGCCGTCATCCTTACGCGCCCACAGCGGACCGCCGGGATGCGCGATCAGCACCTCGAGTCTCGTGCCCGCGCCGCGGTACATCAACAATCCGAAACTGTGTCGTCCGCCGTTCTGCGCAGCGTCAGTTCGAGCCATAGAACCCAGTGTGGCGGAGAATATATTGTCGCGGAAACACATGCGTCACGCGATTGCGTCATGCCGGAAACGTCCGAACCGTACACACAGTGCATGACCGTTCTCGACACGATCAAACACGGCAGGAAGTCGACCCGCCCGGTCGACGACATCCCCCCGCTGGCACGCCTGTTCCCTCTCGGGTTGCAGCACGTCATGGCGATGTACGCGGGAGCGGTGGCCGTGCCACTGATCGTCGGCGGCGCGATGGTCGGTGCGGGCCAGATGCGCTCCGACGAGATCGTCCACCTCATCACGGCCGACCTCTTCGTCGCGGGTATCGCCACCATCCTGCAGGCGGTCGGGTTCTGGCGTTTCGGTGTCCGGCTGCCGTTGATGCAGGGTGTGACATTCGCTGCGGTCGGTCCGATGATCACGATCGGCCTCAACCACGGGATCACCGCGATCTACGGATCCGTGATCGCGTGCGGCGTCTTCATGATGCTGGTCGCACCGATCGTGGGACGTCTGATCCGGTTCTTCCCACCGCTGGTCACCGGCACGATCATCCTGATCATCGGCATCTCACTGATGAGCGTGGCGGCCGGCTGGTTCGGCGGCGGTACGGCGAAGGGCGCCGACTTCGGAGCACCCAAATCCATCGCATTCGGCTTCCTCACGCTGCTCATCATCATTCTGCTCGAGCGGCTCGGTCCGCCCGCCGTCAAGCGCATCTCGATTCTGCTCGGCCTCATCGCGGGGACGTTGATCTCGATCCCGTTCGGGATGACGGACTGGAGCCACGTCGGTTCGAGCTCGTGGTTCGCCGTCCCCGAGCCCTTCTATTTCGGATTCCCCAGCTTCGACGTCAGCTCGATCATCGCGATGATCATCGTCGCGCTGGTGATCATGACCGAGACCACCGGCGACATCGTGGCGGTCGGCGAGATCGTCGACGAGAAGATCACCCCTCAGCGGCTTGCCGACGGCATGCGTGCCGACGGTGCGGGCACCGTCCTCGGCGGCATCTTCAACACGTTTCCCTACACAGCCTTCGCCCAGAACGTCGGGCTCGTGGCCATCACGAACGTCAAGTCACGCCACGTCGCGACCTGCGCCGGCGTGATCCTCGTGATCCTGGGACTCGTCCCCAAGATGGCAGCGATCATCGAGGGCATCCCGCAGCCGGTCCTCGGCGGTGCGGGCGTCGCTCTGTTCGGCATGGTGGCCGCCAGCGGTGTGCGGACGCTGACCAAGGTGAAGTTCAACAACTCCAACATTGTGGTGGTCGCGATCTCGGTGGGCGTCGCGATGTTGACCGAGGCGAGCCTCTCGTACACCAACGACTCGGGTCAGGACATCGCTCTCGACCTGTACGGCAAGTTCCCCGACTGGTTCCAGACGATCTTCCACTCGGGCATCTCCGCGGGCGCGATCTGCGCTATCGTGCTGAACCTCGTCTTCAACTGGCGCAGCACGTCCCCCGATCCCGTCGACTACCACAACACCGGCGAAATCGACGTCGCGGGCGACAACGTCGGCATCTCGGGTTCCGACGCCCCACGCGGCGCTGCGTTCGACCCACGCGACGCGCTCGCCGCCGCAGACCCCAACACGAGTCCGGAGACCCTGAAGATCCTGGCCGAGCACGACGCCGGGCTGCACCCGTTCATCGTCACCAATCCGTCGGCGCCGAAGGAACTCTGCGACTGGATCCGGGCACAGGGCGACCCGAAGGTGGAGCGGCTCTTCGACAAGTGGGACGACGTCACCGACGGCAAGTTCTCCAGCCGCGGGCAGGACGCGCCCGCCTGAGACCCGCCCGGTCCCTGCACCGTCAGCCGAGGCCGCTACCCCAGCACCTTCTCCATCGCCTTGCCCTTGGCGAGTTCGTCGACGAGCTTGTCGAGGTATCGAATCCTACGCATGAGCGGGTCGTCGATCTCGTGAACTCGAACGCCGCACACGACACCGGTGATCAGTTCGGCACGTGGATTCAGGTGCGCTGCATCGAAGAAGTCGCGGAACGTGGTACCGGCGGCGAGGTGACGCGCCAACGCCGCGTCGTCGAATCCGGTGAGCCATTCGATGACCTGGTCGAGTTCGGCCTTGGTCCGTCCTTTGCGCTCGAGCTTCGCGAGATAGAGCGGATAGACGTCGGACACACTCATTCCGAATACGCGTTCCATGGCGGACTACGGTAGCCGTAGCCGCAGCCGCAGTCGCAGCGAGGATCTCGTGGTTGCACGCACGTCGGCCGGAACAGACCTATCGTTGATGCATGTCAGACAGCCCTGAATTCGACGGCATCGACCCGGAGGTCGACGACCCGGACATCCCGCACGACCAACCACACGAATCGGCCTTCGCCTTCGGCGACGCCAAGGCCATCGGCGAGACCGACCGCATCGCCCGGGAGAAAGCCATCTACGAGGCCGGCCGCCACGGCAACGTGGTGAACAGGGGCCACGCCCTCGGCGGTACCAGCGGCACCACCGAAGGCCAATAGCTCATCGACGCGCCGTCGCCGCTGATGTCCGACTCGCGGGTAACCGTGTAGACACGACGTCATGGAGGTTCTGAGCAGTCGCATCCTGTTGCGTTCCCGCGACCCCGAGACACTTCAGCACTTCTACCGGCACAAGCTGCACCTGGCCGTCGCGCGTGAGTACCCGGGCGGACTCGTCTTTCACGCGGGCAACGGCTTGATCGAGGTGCCCGGCCACATGAGTACAGATCTACCCGACGGGCACGCCAACGGTGCCGCACTCTGGATTCAGGTTCGTGACATCACCACCACCCAGCGCGAGCTGAGGGCCGTTGGCGTGGAGATCGTCCGGGAGGCGTTGACCGAACCGTGGGGCTTGATCGAGATGCACATCGCCGACCCCGACGGACGAACCCTCATCCTCGTCGAGGTCCCCGCGGACCATCCGTTGCGCTTGGACAACCGCTGAACTGGACGTCCGGGTGCGAGACCGCGGCATGCAAGACTGAACGCATGAGTATCTGGACGGCTCCCGTCGCCGACGGCCACATTCGCGCCACCGTCGACCTACCCGGCTCGAAGTCCATCACGAACCGAGCCCTTGTGCTGGCCGCGCTCGCCGACGGCCCGTCGACAGTCACCGGAGCCCTGCGCAGTCGAGACACCAACCTCATGCTGTCGGCGCTCACCGAGCTCGGCATCGGCGTGCGCGTCGATCCCGCCGACCCGACGACCATCTCCATCGAGCCGCGGCCCATGCACGCGGGCGAAATCTTCTGCGGCCTGGCGGGCACCGTCATGCGCTTCCTTCCGCCCGTGGCGGCACTGGCCGGCGGCGACGTGGCATTCGACGGCGACCCCCAAGCGCGACAGCGCCCGCTGGCCACCATTCTCGACGCCCTGCGCCATCTCGGAGTGGGCATCGACGGCGACAGTCTGCCCTTCGTCGTGCACGGCAACGGGCATGCCGAGGGCGGCACGGTCACGATCGACGCCTCCGGATCGTCGCAGTTCGTGTCGGGTCTGCTACTCGCGGCCGCCCGCTTCGACAACGGGATCACGGTGCGGCATGCGGGCGCACCGGTGCCGTCACTGCCGCACATCGACATGACCGTCGAGATGCTGGCCACCGCGGGGGTCGTCGTCGACACGTCAGTCCCCGATACCTGGCGGGTGCCCCCGAGCATCATCAAGGCTGTCGACGTCACCGTCGAACCCGACTTGTCCAACGCGGCAGCGTTTCTCGCCGGTGCCGCTGTCTCCGGAGGTGAAGTCGGCATCCCCCGCTGGCCCGCCACGACCACGCAGCCGGGTGCACAGATCGCCGATATCCTCGCCGAGATGGGTTGCACCGTCGAGCTTCTCGACGGTGTGCTGACGGTCCACGGCCCCGACCGTCTGTCGGGCATCAACCGCAACCTGCGCGACATCGGCGAGTTGACACCGACGATCGCAGCGGTCTGCGCACTGGCCGAGGGCGAATCGGTGTTGAGCGGCATCGCGCATCTCCGCGGACACGAGACCGATCGACTCGCAGCGCTGGCCAGCGAGATCAACAACCTCGGCGGCGACGTGTCGGAAACAGACGACGGGCTCGTCATCAGACCGGTCCCGCTCCACGGTGGACAGTGGAATTCGTACGCAGACCATCGTATGGCGACAGCGGGTGCAATCATCGGACTCGCCGTTCCCGGCGTCACCGTCGACGACATCGAGACCACGTCGAAGACACTGCCCGACTTTCCCGGCATGTGGCAGCAGATGGTCGGACACCCGTGACCGGTAGCGCGGCAATGCTTTTTACCTCGATCTCGCTCCCCGCCGGTTCGGAGCGAGGACGCAGATGAGTCGCCGCGCGAGTAGCTACGACGAATCCGATGTGCGGATTCGTCCCGGCAAGGGCAGTCGGCCGCGCACCAAGACGAGACCCACACACGACGATGCCGTGCAGGCGATGGTGGTCTCCGTGGATCGTGGACGCTGGGGATGCGTCATCGGCGACGATCCCGCGCACCGCGTCGTCGCGATGCGCGCCCGCGAACTCGGCCGCACACCTGTCGTGGTCGGCGATCAGGTCTCGCTGGTGGGCGACCTGACCGGCGACGCCGGCAGTCTCGCGCGGATAGTGAAGGTCGCGGAACGTCGAACAGTGTTGCGACGCACCGCGGATGACACCGACCCGTACGAACGGATCGTAGTCGCGAATGCCGATCAACTACTGATCGTGACCGCAATGGCCGATCCTCCCCCACGCACCGGCTTCGTCGAACGCGCTCTGGCTGCGGCGTACGTCGGGGGGCTCTCGCCGATCCTCTGCCTCACCAAGACAGATCTGGCGTCGTCGGACGAGTTCGCTGCCGCCTTCGCCGATCTCGACCTGCCCGTCGTCCGCGCGGGCCGCGACGATCCGCTCGACGACGTGCTCGCGATTCTGGAGGGGCATCTCACCGCACTGATCGGACATTCGGGAGTCGGGAAGTCGACACTGGTGAATCGACTCGTGCCCGACGCGGAACGGGCCACCGGCGTGGTCAGCGGAGTCGGCAAGGGACGCCACACCTCGACGCAGTCGGTGGCACTTCCACTTCCCGGCGACGACGAGAAGCCGCGGGGCTGGGTGATCGACACCCCCGGCATCCGCTCGTTCGGCCTGGCCCACGTCAGCGCGGACGACATCGTCAACGCCTTCGACGATCTCCACGAGGCCATCGAGAACTGCCCGCGCGGCTGCACCCATCTCGGGCCGCCCGCGGATCCGGAGTGCGCGCTCGACACACTGACCGGACACTCGTACCGCCGCGCCATGGCCGTACGGCATCTGCTGCGCGCGGTGTCCGGGGGCGACACCAGCGACCCGGGGACCGAGTCCGACACGACGTGAGCCCGGTGCCGTCGGCGTACATCCCGGTGCCGTCGGCGCTAGTCGGGAACGCCGATGCTGACCTCGGATGCTTTCACGAGTGCGAACACCCGCGAGCCCTCGGCGAGACCGAGCTCCTCGGCGGCCTCCTTCGTGATCGAGGACGTCACGATCTGATCGCCGCCGTCGAGGCGGACCTTGATCGTCGCGTTGACGGCGCCGAGCGTCACCGAGACCACCTCGCCTGCGAGCTGGTTGCGGATGGAGAGTTTCATCGCGGGTCCTTCCGATTCGATGTGCAGTGTGTGTCGATGTGCAGCGTGTGTCGATGTGCAGCGTGTCGCCATGCGGCTGTCGTTCACGCTGTCACATCCGATGGCGGTCCGCACACCTCTCGGACGATGTCGAGTACCGCGCTCGCGGCAGTCGTCAGATTCCTGCTGTCGGAGTGTGCCACGTAGATCACCCAGGTGAGGTCGCGGTCGACGCAGGACGCGACCCCAGCGTCGGCCTGGACAGCAGCGACGCTGGCGGGCACCGCGGTGACACCGAAACCACTGCGCGCCAACTGAATACCGAATACCTGATCGGCAACCTCGATCACCGAGTCCCGCCGCGGGATCTGCCTGTCGATGATCGTGCGTGTCCCCCATCCCGGCGGGTAGTCGATGACACGCTCATGTTCGAGGTCGTCGGCGACGAATCGTCCCGCGCGTGCGAGCGGATGGTCGGGATGTGTGACCAGCACCAGTGGCTCGGCGGCAAGCGGATACGCCGTGATACCCGACTGATCCTCGACGTCGCCGCCGAGCAACGTCAGATCGAGGCTTCCGTTGCGTAGGAGACGTACGTTGCCCGCACTCCCCTGCGGGCTCTGCCGCATCGCGATCGAGATGCCCGGATGGCGCCGGTGGACGACCTCGAACGCGCCGGCCAGGTCGATCGTCGCGACGTTCACGAGCGCACCGAGCACAACGTCACCACGGACCTCACCACGCAGCCCGGCGATCACGTCGTGCACCTCGTCTCGAGCACGCAACGCCTCCCGGGCAGGGGCCATCACGGCACGGCCGGCGTCCGTGAGCACCAGGACAGTACGTGTGCGGTCGAACAGTCGCACCCCGAGTTCGCGTTCGAGCTTGGCCACGCCCGTCGAGACCGCGGACTGCACCACGTGCAGCGATCGGGCCGCCGCGGTGAACGTCCCCTGGTCGCAGCAGGCGAGGAAGTACTCGAGCTGACGCAGTTCCATGCTGATTCTCCCGGCGCTATCGAGGACAACAGAATCGGAAATCCGGTCCATCAACAGACGAGATGTCCGTATCGAAATCCATCGCTTTTCATCATGCCGCACGCCGCTCACCATGGACGTATGTCTTCTTCAGAGTGTGCAGCCTCGTCGTCAGCCGGAGTGTCGCAGGACACCGGCGCGCCGACGTCGTCGGGAGCGCGATTGAGTCGGCTCGTCGTGCTGCTCTTCGCGATCACCGCGGGGTCGTCGGCGGGATGCCTCTACTACCTGCAGCCCCTACTGCACGAGGTCGCGAATGACTTCCACATCTCCACTGCCGCAGCGGGTCTCGTCGTGTCGATCACGCAGGTCGGTTATCTGATCGGTCTCGCCCTGGTCGTGCCGCTCGGCGACTTCGTCAATCGCAGGGCTCTGGTCGGCGGACTGCTCGTGGTCTCGTGTGCCGCATTGGCCGTCGCGGCTTTCTCGCCGTCGTATGCGGTTCTGATGATCATGGTCTTCGCGGTCGGCATCTCGGCGTCGGCCGCACAGATCGTCGTCCCGTGGGCGGCGGCAGTCGCCGCGCCGGGAGAGCGCGGAGCCATCGTGGGCACGGTGATGAGCGGTCTGCTCGTCGGCATTCTCTTCTCGCGGGTGTTCAGCGGATTGGTCGCACAGCTGGGCGGCTGGCGCACGGTGCTGGTCGTCGCCGCGGTCGTCCAGCTCGCGATGGCTGCTGCGGTCTGGTGGTTCGCGCCGCGCACGCCTGTCAATGCGGCGTCGACCAGCTACCCCCGCGTGTTGTGGTCGATCCTCACACTGATCCGCAGCGAGAAGGTCCTTCGCCACCGCATGCTGTTGGGCGGACTCAACATGGCCGCCTTCAGCGGTATGTGGACTGCCATCGCATTCCTCCTGGCGGGTGCGCACAGCTCCGAGTACCACTTCTCCGACGCCGTAATCGGACTCTTCGGACTCGCAGGCGTCGCCGGAGCGCTCGCGGCCCCGCGCGTCGGCAAGCTCGCCGACCGCGGTTACCTTCGGCACACGCAGTACGCCGTGTGGGTCGTCGAGCTCGTCGGCTGGGCGCTGCTCTACTGGGGAGCACACCAGGTGATCGTCCTGATCGTCGCGCTGCTGGTGTTCGACTTCGGGGTCCAAGGGGTGCAGATAGCGAACCAGGCTGCCGTCTACTCACTCGACGACGAGGCACGATCACGCCTGACCACCGCATACATGGTGGCCTACTTCGCAGGCGGCGTCCTCGGTTCGGCCTTCGGCGGGTGGGCCGTACCAGACCGGCGGGTGGGCACTGGTGTGCGCGACAGGCGCAGCCACTGCGATCGCAGGCATGGTCC